>NZ_JBEOUK010000015.1:0-184909 GCF_040304045.1 Kitasatospora sp. NPDC094016 | reverse complement strand
ACGGCCGCATCGTCGACGAACTCCACCACCCCACCGCCGACACCGTCCTGGACCGCATGCGCCGCTTCGACGCCAAGGGCCGCACCAGCTAGAGCGTCCCGCCAGCCCCGGCGCCCCCGACCTTCGAGAACCCCCAGGACTGACACCCCCTCATGTACCGCACCGCTTTGCGCAACGTGCTGGCCCACAAGGGCCGACTGCTCATGACGATGCTCGCCGTGCTGCTCGGCACCGCCTTCGTCGCCGGCACCATGGTCTTCTCCGACACCTTCGGCAACGCGCTCAGGACTCAGAACTCCAAGAGCTACACCGACATCGCCGTCACGGTCAGCGACCGCGACGCCGCCCGCCAGGCCTACGACCACACGGGCGAGGACTCCGAGGGCCCGGCCCTCACCGAGGAGATCCGCAAGGCGGTCGCGGCGCTGCCCGGCGCCGCCGAGGCGCGCGGCGTGGTCAGCGGCTTCGCCGGCATCGCCGACAAGAAGGGCGCGCTGATCGGCAACGGTTTCTCCACCACCGGCACCAACTACGTGCCGGGTGCCGACGGCACCGACCCGCGCTACCCGCTGGTCGACGGCCGCGGCCCGCACGGCTCGGGCGAGATCGCACTGGACACCAAGACCGCCGAGAAGGGCGGCTACAAGGTCGGCGACACCGTCCGGGTCGCCGTCAACGGCCCGGTGATGAAGCTCAAGCTCACCGGCACCCTGACCACCAACGACCCGCGCGTGCTGGCCGGCGGCTCGCTGGCCGCCTTCGACACCGCCACCGCCCAGCAGCTCTACCTGAGCCCGGGCCGCTACGCCGAGCTGGACGTCAAGGGCAAGCCGGGCGCGGACGACACCGCGCTGCTCGCCGCCGTCAAGCAGACCGCCCCGCAGGGCGACTCGATCGAGGCGAAGACCGGGCGCGAGCTCGCCGCCGAGCAGGACCGGATGATCCAGCAGGGCACCAAGGTCCTGAGCACCTTCCTGATGGTCTTCGCCTTCATCTCACTGTTCGTCGGCATCTTCATCATCGCCAACACCTTCACCATGCTGGTCGCCCAGCGCACCAAGGAACTCGCACTGCTGCGGGCGATCGGCGCCAGCCGCAGGCAGATCACCCGCTCCGTGCTGGTCGAGGCACTGCTGGTCGGCCTGCTCGCCTCGGCGGCCGGGCTGCTCGCCGGCATCGGGATCGGCGCCGGCATGCAGTCGCTGGTCAGCGCGATGGACGACACCATGCCGCAGGGCTCGCTGGTGATCAAGCCGCTCACCATCGCGGTGACCCTGCTGGTCGGCGTCCTGGTGACGGTGCTGTCCGCCCTGCTTCCGGCCCTGCGCGCCGCCCGGATCGCCCCGGTGGCCGCGATGAGCTCAGTCGAGCAGCCGGCCACCCAGAAGAGCCTGCGGATCCGCAACACGATCGGCCTGCTGTTCACGCTGGCCGGCGCGGGCGCCCTGGCCGCCGGTGCCGGCGGCAAGGAGGTCAAGCTGGTCGGCCTCGGCGCGGGCGTCCTGCTGATCGGCGTGTTCGTGCTGACCCCGCTGCTGGCCCGGCCGCTGATCGCGCTGTTCGCCCCGCTGCTGCGCAGGCTCTACGGCACGCCGGGCAAGCTGGCCCAGGAGAACGCGATCCGCAACCCGCGCCGGACGGCGGCCACCGCCTCGGCGCTGACCATCGGCGTCACCCTGATCACCGCGCTGACCGTGGTCGGCGCCTCGGTGAACAAGGCCGTCGACGCGGCGACCGCGAACGACCTCAAGGCCGACTACACGGTCGCCATGCAGAACGGCTCGAAGCTCTCCCCCGAGGTCGCCGGCCAGATCGCCAAGGCGCCCGGCGTCAGCGCCATGAGCGTGATGCGCGAAATCCGGGTGACGACCGACAAGGGCGACTCCGACTACGAGTTCCTGACGGGCGTCGACGCCGCGACCATCGGCCAGCTGGCCACCGTCAAGGTCAAGGACGGTTCGGCGGACGCCCTCAAGCAGGGCAAGCTGATGATGAGCTCGGGCACCGCCGAACGCCTCGGCTTCAAGGTCGGCGACACCATGGCCGTCACCTACCCGGACAAGACCAAGGGCTCGCTCACCGTCGGCGCCGTGCTGGAGGCCAACAGCGCGCTGGCCAACGTCATCGCCCCGGACAACGTGGTGGGCCCGCACGCGCTGCCCGGCTCCGGCCCGGCGAAGGTCCTGGTGAAGGGCGCCAACGGCGCGGACGAGAAGCTGAAGCAGGCGCTGCGCGACGCGACCGGCGGCAACCCGCTGATCGCGGTCAAGGGCGAGAAGGACATCAAGGCGGAGAACCGTCAGCTGATCACCGGCATGCTGAACATGATGTACGGGCTGCTCGGGATGGCCGTGGTGATCGCGGTGCTCGGCGTGGTCAACACCATGGCGATGTCGGTGTTCGAGCGGCGCCGGGAGATCGGCATGCTGCGGGCGATCGGCCTGGACCGGATCGGCATCCGCCGGATGGTCCGGCTGGAGTCGCTGCTGATCGCGCTGTTCGGCGGCGCGGTCGGGATCGGGCTCGGGATCCTGGTGGCCTGGGCGGGCACCCGCACGATGGCGGACTCGTTCAAGAACATGACCACCGTGGTGCCGCCGCTGCAGATCGTCGGCTTCCTGGTCGCGGCCGCGGTGATCGGCCTGCTGGCCGCCCTCTGGCCGGCCCACCGGGCCGCCCGGATGGACATCCTGGGCGCGATCAAGAGCGAGTAGGCGCCCCCCCCCCCCGCAAGCGCGCCCGGAGCCCCGGACGGTCCTCGACCGTCCGGGGCTCCGGCGTATCCCGGCCCAGCCGGGGTAGGGCTGTGTCGGTGGTGCGTGCAAGGATGCTCGCGCGCACAGGGGCGAGGCGAAGGGGGCCAAGGCATGGAGACCAGCCGGTTCACGGGCGAGGACCCGCACGGGCACCAGCACGCGGTGAAGGTCGTCTCCAGGCGGAACAACACCCGGCGCGTGGTCTGCGAGAGCTGCGGCTACCGCAGATCGGCGACGTTCGGCGCGCAGGCGAAGGCCTCCGAGCACCTGTCGCAGACGCACGACGCCGGGTACGTCCGGCAGGAGTTCGCGCCGGGCCCGTGGATCGCCGCGGCCGTCGGGCTGGTCGCCTTCATCGTCTTCCTCTGCCTGTACGGGGGTTAGCGCCGCACACGACACCGCCCCGCCCGGCATGAGCCGGACGGGGCGGGCGGTTCGCCGAACGGAGGGGTCAGGCGGCCGGCTTGGCGGCGACGGGCTTCGCCTTGCCGCCGAGCAGGCCGAAGAACACGGCGAGGGTCGGCACCAGGTAGAGCAGCCAGACCACGAGCTGCAGCACCGTCGGGTCCGGCTGGAAGTTGAACACGCCCTTGAGCAGGGTGCCGTACCAGCTGTCCTTGGGGATGGTGCTGCTGATGTCGAAGGCCACGCTGTGCAGGCCCGGCAGCCAGCCGGCCTCCTGGAGGTCGTGCACGCCGTAGGCGAGCACGCCGGCCGCGACGACCACCAGCATCGCGCCGGTCCAGGTGAAGAACTTGGCCAGGTTGATCTTCAGCGCGCCGCGGTAGAACAGCCAGCCGAGCACCACCGAGGTGAGCAGGCCGAGCGCGGCGCCGATCAGCGGGTTGTAGCCGTCGTTGGTGGCCTGCACCGCGGACCAGATGAACAGCGCGGTCTCCAGGCCCTCGCGGCCGACCGCCAGGAAGCAGGTGACCACCAGGGCCGTGGTGCCCATGGCGATGGCCGCGTCCAGCTTGCCGTGCAGTTCGGTCTTCAGGTGCCGGGCGGTGCGGCGCATCCAGAACACCATCCAGGTGACCAGCCCGACCGAGATGATCGACAGCGAGCCGCCCAGCGCCTCCTGGGCCTCGAAGGTGAGCTGCGACGAGCCGAACTGCAGCACGGCGCCGAAGGCCATGCTGAGCACCACGGCGGAGGCGACGCCGATCCACACCGGCGGCAGCTTGTCCCTCCGGCCGGTCTTGACCAGGTAGGCGATCAGGATGCAGACGACCAGGCTGGCTTCGAGGCCTTCGCGCAGGCCGATCAGGTAGTTGCCGAACACGGCACTCTCCTCGGGGGGTTGAACGGGGCGGGGGATCAGCCGAAGAGCGCTTGGCCCCACCACTCCCCTGGCTTGCGGACGCCCGCCGGGCAGGCGAAGTGGGCGGAACCGACGTGCTGGATGTACTCGTTGAGCTTGTCGCCGGCCGCGAGCCGCTGCTGGAGCGGCACGAAGGCCTTGCGGGTGTCCCGCTGGTAGGCGAGGAAGAACAGGCCGGCGTCCAGGCGGCCGAGGCCGTCGGTGCCGTCGGTGAAGGAGAAGCCGCGGCGCAGGATCATCAGGCCGTTGTTGGCGTCCGGGTGGGCCAGGGCGACGTGCGAGCCGGCGGGCATCGCCTTGAGGTCCGGCGCGTCGTGCTCCTTGGCCTTGCCGTAGGGGGCGCCCTCGCCCTTGGTGCGGCCGAAGGTGTCCTCCTGGTCCTTGAGCGAGGCGCGGTCCCAGGTCTCGATGTGCATCCGGATCCGCCGGGCGACCAGGTAGGAGCCGCCGGTCATCCACTCGGGGCCGTCGCCGGGGGCGGCCCAGACGTGCTCGGCCAGCCCGGCGCCGTCGGTGCCCGCGATGTTGTGGGTGCCGTCCTTGAAGCCGAGCAGGTTGCGCGGGGTCTGGGCGTCCGGGGTGGTGGAGGAGGTCTTGCCGAAGCCGAGCTGGGACCAGCGGATGTTGACGGTGCCCATGCCGATCCGGGCCAGGTTGCGGATCGCGTGCACGGCGACCTGCGGGTCGTCGGCGCAGGCCTGGACGCAGAGGTCGCCGCCGCTGCGCAGCGGGTCGAGCTTGTCGCCCTTGAAGTTCGGCAGGTCGATCAGGGCCTCGGGGCGCTTGGCGCGCAGGCCGAAGCGGTCGACGCCGTCCTGGTCGAACAGGGTGGGGCCGAAGCCGATGGTGAGGGTGAGCCGGGAGGCGGGCAGGCCGAGGGCCTCGCCGGTGTCGTCCGGCGGCGCCTCGGGCAGGCCGTCGGCGGCGCCGGTGCCGACCTCGCGGCCGCCGGTCATCGCGGCGGCGGCCTTGGTCCACTCCTTGAGCATCTTGACCAGCGACTCGCGGGTCGCCTTCTCGGAGACGTCGAAGGCGGCGAAGTGCAGGCGGTCCTGGACCGGGGTGGCGATGCCGGACTGGTTCTCGCCGTAGAAGGGCACCTCGGCGCCGGTCTGGGCGGCCGGGGCCGGGGCCTGGTCGTCCTGCCGGGTGGCGGCGGCGACCGAGCCGACGGCGGCCGCGCCGAGCGCGACGCCCGCGCCGGCCCAGCCGATCACGGCCCGTCGGCTGACGGCGCCCCCGGCCCCACCGGCGGCAGCGGCCGGGGCGTTCGCGGTGCCCTCGGGGTTCTCGGGGTTCTCGGTGCCCTTGGCGTTCTCGGCGTCCATCGGCGGGCGGATCCTTCTCTGTGCTGACTCGCCGATGCCGTGGCGGCCGCTTCGGGCCGCCACGGCGTCGGTGGGGTGGGGACGGTGCTCGGGTGGGCTGCGGTGGTTACTTGACGACCACGGCGGCGGCCAGCTTCGACAGCGGCTCGCCCAGCGAGTTGACCGCGTCGGAGAAGGTCTTGCGCTCGGCCTCGGTGACCTTGTCGTAGGAGGTGAAGGTGCCGTCGGCCTGCTTGTACTTGGCGAGCAGGGCCTGGATCGCGGTGAACTCGGAGTCCAGGGTCTTGGACAGCTCCGGGTCCTTCTCGGCGGCGACCGGCTTCAGCAGCTCGTAGGCCTTCTGCGCGCCCTCGACGTTGGCCTGGAAGTCGGCCAGGTCGGTGTGGCTGTAGCGGTCCTCCTCGCCGGTGATCTTGTTGGTGGCGACCTCGTCCAGCAGCTCCTTGGCGCCGTTGGCCATGCTGGTCGCGGTGATCTCGGCCTCGGGGATCTTCTTCTGCCAGTCCTTGAGGTCGTTGACCAGCTGGTCGGCGAGCTTCTTCTCGTCGTCACCGATCTTGGCGTCGGCCCAGAGCGACTTCTCCAGCTTGTGCCAGCCGGTCCACTCCTGGCCGGCCTCCAGCTTGTCCTCGCGGGTGTCGGTCTTGGGGTCGACGTCGCCGAAGCTCTCGGCGACCGGCTCGGTGCGCTCCCAGCCGGTGCGCGACGGCGCGTACAGCGACTTGGCCTTCTCCACGTCGCCGGCCTTGATCGCGGCGGCGAAGGCCTCGACGGCCGGGATGGTGGCGTCGGCCTGCTGCTGGGCGTACGTGCGGTACGCGTCGACGGCGGCGGTCAGGCGCGGGTCGGCGGTGGCGGTACCGGCGCCCTCGCCGGTCACGGTGATCTTCTGGCGGATGCCGTCGCCGACCATGCCGGGCTTGCAGGCGATCTCGTAGGAGCCGGCCTTGATCTCCGCGTTGATGGTGGCCTTGGTGCCGGGGCCGATGTTCTCGCGCTCGGTGATGATCTTGTCGCCGGCGGCGTAGACGTAGACCTCGGTGGTCTTGGCGCCCTTGTTGCTGATGTCCAGGACGACGTGGCCGGCCGGGAAGCTGGTCTTGGAGACCTCGCAGGCGGTGTCGGTCGCGTTGATCTTGACCGCGTCCGCGCCGCCCGCCTTGTCGTCCTTCTTCGTCGCACAGCCCGCCAGGGTGGCGGTCGCCACGGCGAGGGTGAGCAGCGCGGCTGCGGTGGAACGGCGACGGGCGGACATGCGGGCTCCAACGGAAAAGGGCATGGGTGTGCCAGGGCGGGGCAGGGCTGAGCACCGGTGGGGGCGCCGAACCAGCGACAACCCCGCCTTAGCTAAGGCATACCTTACGTAAAAACTTTTTTACGTCCATACCCGCCCCCCCTCGGAAGCGGGCCGACCGCCCAGCCCACCCCCCTGCACACGCCCCGACCGGGACCCGTCAGCGCCCCGGCGTACGCCGCGCGGCCGCCCGGGCCGTCCACCGACCCTCGTGCCGGCTGATCCGGATCGGGTGGCCGAAGGTCACGCTGATCAGCTCGGTGGTCATCACCTCGTCCACCGGCCCGGCCGCCACGCACTCCCCGTCCCGCAGCAGCAGGGCGTGGGTGGTGCTCTCCGGCAGCTCCTCCAGGTGGTGGGTGACCAGCACGCTGGCCAGCTCCGGGTGCTGGTGGCGCAGCAGGTCCAGGCTGTCCAGCAGCAGCTCGCGGGCGGTCAGGTCCAGCCCGGTGGCGGGCTCGTCGAGCAGCAGCAGGCGGGGGCTCGGCATCAGCGCGCGGGCGATCAGGGCCCGGCCGCGCTCGCCCTGGGACAGGGTGGTCCACGCCGACTCGGCGATCGCGCCCATGCCGAGCGTCTCGATCAGCTGCTCGGCCCGCTCCAGCACCTCGGGGCCGGGCTTGCGGTGCAACTCCGGCTCGATGCTGTTGGTGTGCCCGGTGAGCACCACCTCGCGCACGCTCAGCGGCGAGCGCAGCGGGTGCCGGGGGTTGACGTGCCCGAGGTGGGCGCGCAGCTCGCGGATGTCCACCCGGCCGAGCCGGCGGCCGAGCACGTCCACCTCGCCCCGGGTGGGGTGGGAGACCGCGCCGAGCAGGGCGAGCAGGGTCGACTTCCCGGCGCCGTTGGGGCCGAGCAGCGCCCAGTGCTCGCCCGGCTCTATGGCGAGGGTGATCCCGCGCAGCAGGTGGCGGCCGTCGCGTACGACGTCCACGTCCTGGGTGCGCAGCAGCGGGCCGTCGAAGGACGGGACGGACGAGCTCATGGGGGCGGACCTCCGAGGTGCGGCGCCGGACAGGGCGCGGGCGAGGCGCCGTACCGGACGGGCCGGCGCCGACCGTCTGCGTGCAGAGTACAACCGTCGCCGCGCGCGGGGCCGGACCGTCCGAGGAGTGGACGCTCCAGAACCCTGTCACGCCGCGGGAGTTGGGAGGATGATCTGGGCATTCGGAGGGAACGAGGGGAGCGCCGATGCCGACCGACGGGGAAGCGGCCGAGGACCGGGCGGCCGACACGCTGCACGGGCTGGTCGAACTGCGGGCCGGGCAGGCACCGCAGGCGGTGGCCGTCCGCTGCGGCGATGCCGAGCTGACGTACGGGGAACTGGACGCGCGGGCCGCGGCCCTGGCCCGCCACCTGGCGGCGCACGGCCTGGCCCCGGGCGGCCGGGCGGCGGTGGCCCTGGGTCGCGGCACGCAGGTGTACGTCGCGCTGCTCGCGGTGCTGAAGGCGGGCGCCGCCTACGTGCCGCTGGAGCCGAGCGCGCCGGACGCGCTGCTGCGGCACGTCCTGGCCGACGCCGCCCCGGACCTGGTGGTGACCGAGGAGAACCACCGGGTGCGGCTCACCGACGCGGGCCCGGCGAAGATCGTCTGCCTGGACACGGCCGACCTCACCGAAGCGCCGTCCGGCCCGCCGGGGGCGCCCACCGGCCCGGCGGACCTCGCCTGCGTCCTCTACACCTCGGGCTCCACCGGTCTGCCCACCGGGGCCCTGGTCGAGCACCGCAACCTGCTGTCCGCGTACCGGGGTTGGCGCGAGGTGTACGGGCTGTCCCCGGCGGACCGGATCCTGCAGACGTCGAGCCTGGAGTTCGACGTCTTCACCGCCGACTGGGTCCGCGCGCTGGGCTCCGGCGCCACCCTGGTGGTCGCCCCGCGCAACCTCACCCTGGACCGCACCGCCGACCTCGCCGGCCTGCCCGCCCTGGTGGCCGCCGAAGGGATCACCGTCCTGGAGCTGAACGCCCGCCTCGCGCGCCGGCTGGCCGCCCACCTCGCCCGGAGCGGCGAGCCGCGGACGGGCGAGCCGCGGGCAGGCGAACCCCTGGCCGGTACGCCGCTGGCCGACGGACCCCGGGCCGGTACGCCGCTGGCCGACGGACCCCGGGCCGGCGCGCCGCTGCCCGGCGTGCGGCTGCTCACCGTCGGCGCCGAGAAGTGGTACCTGGACGAGCAGTTGGGCCTCCAGCGGATGCTCGGCGACGGGACCAGGGTGCTCAACGTGTACGGCCTCGCCGAGGCCGGCGTGGACAGCACCTACTTCGACGCGCAGGGCACGGCGGCCACCGAGGACGGCGAGCGGGTCTCCCTGATCGGCCGGCCGTTCCCCGGCACCCGGGTCTACGTGGTCGGCCCGGACGGCACCCCGGGGCCGCCGGGGCGGGCCGGCGAGATCGCGATCGCGGGCGGCGGCCTCGGCCGGGGCTACCTCCACCGGGACGACGACACCCGCCACCGGTTCGTCCGGGCGGCCTTCGACCCGGACGGCCGGGTGCTGCTGACCGGGGACATCGGCCGGCTCCGGGACGACGGCGTCCTGGAGTTCCTCGGCCGGGCCGCGCACGTGGTCGGGCCGGTCCCCTTCGCCCGCGAGGCCGCGGTGGTCTCCCGGGTCGCGGCGGCGGCCCGGGCGGAGGGCCGGCTGCGCGCCCACCCGGCGGTCCGGGAGGCGGCCGTGGTGGAGCTGGAGTTGCGGCCGGGCCGGCGCAGCCTGGTCGGGTACGCGGTGACCGCTCCGGACGCGGACGGGGCGGACGGCTGGTCGCTCTCCCAGTACCTGGCGGCCCGGCTGCCCGCCGGCGACGCGCCCGAGGCCGTCGTCCCGGTGCCGGAGCTGCCGCGCACCCGGGCCGGCAAGCTGGACCGCGCCGCGCTGCCGCTGCCGGCCCCGCCGAAGCACACCGCCGCCGGATCGGTGAAGGCGGGGGCGCGGGCGGGGAAGGGCGGCGGCGGCAAGGCCGGGGGCGGGCGCAGCGGCACGTCGAACCTGCCGGGCTGCCTGGCGCTCGGCTGCGTGGTGTTCTTCTCGCTCATGGCCTGGGTCGGCACCGACGTCTTCTTCCCCGGCGCGACGCGGCTCGGGGCGGTGCCCGACACGTACCACTTCTGGTTCGAGCTGCTCTACCTGTGCGAGAACCTCGCCTTCGGCGCCGGGGTGGCCTTCCTCTTCTTCGGCTTCCCGGCGGTGCTGCGGCAGGGGCGGTCGTTCGGGCTGTCCCTGCTCACCTACTTCTCGGTGGTGTGGCTGCTGGCCTCCTGGTGGCCGCAGGACAACCTGTACCGGCTCACCGACGCCACCGACTGGCCGCGCGAGACGGCGATGGTGTTCACCTTCAACGTGCCGCTGATGGCGGCCGCGCTGGTGGTGCTGGTCTTCCTGATCCGGCGGCCGACCGCACGGCGGTGACGGCCTGCGGCGACGGCCCTCCCTGACGATCGGTCAGCGCAGTGCCTCGAACATCCCGGCCAGCCCGTGGTGCGCGGCCGCGAGCAGCGCCTGCGCGGCGTCCAGCGCCTCGGCGCTCGGCCCGGCGAGGGCGAGACCGACGACGGGCTCCGGGTCGTGGCACGCCGTCGGGATCAACGGCAGGAGGGTGACGTCGAGCCGGGCGCAGCGCGGCCGCAGCCGGTCGAGGTGGTCGTGCAGCGCGCCCGGGGAGAGCCGGGCGCCGAGCGGCATCGCGTCCAGGGTGCGGACGAGGTGACCCGGGCCCCGCACCTGGTCGAGGCGGGCCCGCAGCATGAAGGCCACGGCCGGGCCGGTGAGCCGCAGGTTGATCTCGGTGGGGGCGAGCCGGCGCTGCCGGTCGGTGACGAAGTCCACGTCGTACCAGCCGCGGTAGCCCTCGGCGGCCAACCGCTCCCCCACCGCGAGGGCGAACCGGCGGGCCGTCCCGGCCGCGCCCCGGGGCACCGCGTCGGGGCCGACGGTGACGCCCTGGTAGCGGGTGCCGGCGACGTGCATGTCGCCGGCTCCCACCGGGTGGACGGCTCCGTCCGGGCCGACCAGCGCGTCGTAGGTGAGGTCGCGCAGCCGGGCGGCCGGGCCCGGGTCGATGTGCTCCTCCAGCAGCAGGCCACCCTGGGCGGGCAGGAGTTCGGAGCGGACCAGGCGCCGCAGCAGGGCCCGGCCGCCGCCCGCGGTGAGCAGGTCGGCCGGCTCCACCACGACGGTGCCGTAGCCGCCGACGCCGTGCGGGCTCTTCAGCACGGTGGTCAGCCCCCGGGCGGCGCGGGCGGTCAGCCGGCGGGCCGCCCGGCCCCGGCCGGCCGGGCGTTCCTGCCGGGGGACGACGATGCCCGGGTGGTCGGGGGCGAGTTCGGCGAACAGGTCGTGGGCCGCCGCCTTGGACTCGTAGCGGTGCACCGCGGCCAGTTCGGGTCCCTCGCCCTGGGCGGCGGTGCGGCCCCAGGCGACCACCGGCCGGCCGAGGGCGGCGATCCGTGCGGCCAGGGCCGGCCGTTCGGCGAGCGCCCGGGCGACCGCCCGCTCGGGCGCGACGCCGCCGTGCACCTCGACCGGGCCCCACTCCAGCTCCCGGGCCAGCCAGTCCGTCCACTCCGGGCCGACCTCGGCGGGCAGCACCAGCAGCGCGGGTTCGGGGCTGTAGCAGGCGGCCTGGCAGGCGTAGTGGTGTGCCTGCCGCAGCCGTCGGGCGCGCTGGGCGGCGTCCATGCCCGGGGCGAAGAACTGCTCGTTGAAGTCCGCGACGTTGCCCACGTGGACCGCCGCCCGCCCGCCGGTCCAGGCCGCCACCCATCCGTCCATGGGGGCGAGCCTAGGGCTTCGCCAGGCCATGCGTCAGGCGTCGGAACGCGATCGGCCATATGCGGCACGGGTGTTGATTTCTGCTCACTTTTGATTTGAACAGGACACAACTTGGCAAAGATATGACCATTCCTCTAGCTCTATCTGACTGATCGCCGTCAATGTCGGTCGCAGCTCTTTTCCCTGCAGCTACCCCGACTGGAGTCAGAGTGAGCCCCACCTCCTCCTCCCGCCGCCCCCTCGCGGCCGGAGCCATCGCGGTCGTCGCCGCCCTCGTCGCCGTCGCCGTCCCCACCGGCACGGCCACCGCCGCCACCGGCACGAGGGAGGCCGCGATATCCCAGGCCCGCGCCAACGTCACCCACAACGCGGGGGTGTTCGGCTTCGGCGCCGGCCAGGACCTCGTGGTCAAGGACGTCGTCCTCGACGCCGACGGCACCCAGCACGTCCGCTTCGACCGCACCTACCAGGGCCTGCCGGTCGTCGGCGGTGACCTGGTCGTCCACCAGGACGCCCGCGGCCGGCTCAAGGACTCCTCCCGCGCGGCCGCCCACGACGCCGCCGTCAGGTCCACCGTCCCGAAGGTGCCCGCGCAGGCCGGCGCCGCCGACGCGCTCGCGGCCGCACCCGGCGTCCAGGACGCCACCAGCACGCCCGAACTGGTCGTCTGGGCCGCCGACGGCACGCCCCGGCTCGCCTGGCGCACCACCGTCGAGGGCACCGGCGACCACGGCCAGCCGGCCGGCAAGGTGATCGTCACCGACGCCACCACCGGCGAGCAGATCGAGACCTACGACGCCGAGCACCAGGCCTCCGGCACCGGCCACTCCGAGTACACCGGCGACATCACGATCGACACCACCGCCCAGAGCGGCGGCGGCTACACCCTCAAGGACTCGGTCCGCGGCCACGTCACCAAGGACGCCAACAACGTCTCGGCGAGCGCGCTCAAGGCCGGCTCCGGCACCGCGTTCACCAGCGCCACCAACGTCTGGGGCGACGGGAAGAAGTTCTCCACCGACCGCTCCACCGCCGCCGTCGACGCCCACGCCAACACCGCCTGGACGTACGACTACTACAAGAACACCTTCGGCCGGAACGGCATCAAGAACGACGGTAAGGGCGCCACCGTCTTCGTCCACGTCGGCACCAACTGGGACAACGCCCAGTGGTCCGACAGCTGCTTCTGCATGATGACCGGCGACGGCGACGGCAGCACCGACCCCGAGCAGGTCGACCTCGACACCATGGGCCACGAGATGACCCACGGCGTCACCAGCGCCACCGCCAACCTGCGCTACAGCGGCGAGTCCGGCGGCCTCAACGAGTCCACCAGCGACATCTTCGGCACCATGGTGGAGTGGTACGCCAACAACAAGGTGGACACGCCCGACTACCTGTTCAGCGACCAGTCCACCCCGCCGTGGCTGCGCCGCTTCGACAAGCCCTCGCTCGACGGCCGGTCGGCGGACTGCTGGAGCAGCTCGGTCGGCAAGCTCGACGTGCACAACTCCTCGGGCGTCGGCAACCACTGGTTCTACCTGGCCAGCGAGGGCAGCGGCAGCAAGACCATCAACGGCTACACCTACAACAGCCCCACCTGCAACAACTCCACGGTGGCCGGCATCGGCAACCAGAAGGTCGCCAAGATCTGGTACCGCGCGCTGACCGTCTACATGACCTCCACCACCACCTACAAGGGTGCCCGCACCGCCTCCCTGAGCGCGGCCAAGGACCTGTACGGCCTCAACAGCACCGAGTACAAGGCCGTCGCCGCGGCCTGGAGCGGCGTCAACGTCAACTGACGCGCACGGTCCGGCGCGGCGGCCCGGGTGACCCGGGCCGCCGCGCCCCCGACCCCGCTCAGCCGGGCGGTGCGGACGCGGTGCCGGTCAGCAGGGCCTCGCGGACGAGCTGGACGGGGTGCCAGGCGTGGCGCTCCGTCCCGTGGAGGATCTGCTGGCGACAGGACGCGCCGGTGGCCACGATCACGGTGTCCTCGGGTTCGGCGCTGACGGCGGGGAAGAGCCGGTCGTTCCCCACGGTCATGGACACCTCGTAGTGCTCGCTCTCGAAGCCGAAGGAACCCGCCATCCCGCAGCAGCCGGCGTCCAGTTCGACCACCTCGACACCGGGGATCCGGTTGAGCAGGGCGACGGTGGCGGCCGTACCGACCTCGGCCTTCTGGTGGCAGTGGCCGTGGTAGAGCAGTCGGCGACCGGCCGGCCAGGCCTCGGGGCTCAGCCGGAGGCGTCCGGCGTCGATCGCCTCGGTGAGCAGTTCCTCCACCTGCCGGACCCGGCCCGCGAGGTCCTTGACCACCGGGTCGTCCGGGTGCAGGGCCAGGTGTTCGTCCCGCAGCGTCATCAGACAGGACGGCTCGCAGCCGGTGACCGGTGAGTCCGGGGCTGCCGTCGCGGCGATGGCACGGGCGAAGTCGGCCGACTGCCGCTTGGCGTCGTCCAGCAGTCCCTTGGACAGGCTCGCGCGACCGCAGCAGCCCTGCGCCGCCAACCGGACCCGCCAGCCGGCCAGTTCCAGCAGTTCGACGGCGGCGCGGCCGATGGCCGGCTCGGTGTAGGTGGTGAAGGAATCGGCCAGGAAGGTCACCTCGCCGAGGGGGGCCGACGGGGCCGCACCCTCGTGCTGCCGGAACCACCGCAGCAGGTCGTTCCGCGCGAAGGCCGGCAGCGGCCTGGCGGCGGTGATGCCCAGCCTCCGTTCCAGCAGTCGGCGGACGAGCCGGCTGCGCCCCGGGAGGTTGGAGAGCGGCGCGGTGGCCGAGCCGAGCCGGTTGAGCAGACGGATGGCGCCGAACACCCGGGATCTGAGCGGCACCCCGTGCAGGTCGTGGTGGTGGGAGAGGGTCTCGGCCTTGAGCGTGGCCATGTCGACGCCGAGCGGGCACTCGCTCTTGCACGCCTTGCACATCAGGCAGAGGTCGAGGATCCCGTGCAGACGCTCGTCTCCCAGCGCCTGCCGGGGGTCCGGCTCGGAGAGCGCCTTCACCAAGGCGTTGGCGCGGCCGCGGGTGGAGTGCTCCTCCTCCCGGGTGGCCATGTAGGAGGGGCACATCGTGCCGGTGGCGCTCTTGCGGCACAGCCCGATGTTCATGCACCGGTCGGCCGCCCCGCGCATGCCGCCGAGCACCTCGAAGGAGAGCCGGGTGCGCAGTTCGGGCGCGGGCGGCAGGGCCGGGTCCCGCAGGTGGTCCGTCATGGCGGGGGCGTCGACGATCTTGCCGGGATTGAAGAGGTTCCGGGGGTCGAAGAGCCGCTTCGTACCGCGCATCGCCTCGTAGAGGTCCCGCCCGAAGAGCAGCGGGTTGAACTCGCTGCGGGCCAGGCCGTCGCCGTGCTCGCTGGAGTTGACGCCGCCGTACTCGGTGACCAGGTCCCGGATCTCCTCCGCGACCGCCCGCATGGTCGTCACCTGGGCGGGATCGGTCAGGTCCACGAAGGGGCGGATGTGCAGGCAGCCGACCGAGCAGTGCCCGTAGAAGCCGGCCGCCAGGCCGTGCCGGTCCAGCACCTCCTGGAAGCGGCGGGTGTAGTCGGCGAGGTGGACCGGGTCGACGGCGGTGTCCTCGACGAAGGCGAGCGGGCGGCGGGTGCCCTGGCCGGCGGCCATCAGCAGGCCGAGGCCGGCCGAGCGGACCTTGAGCAGGGCCTCCTGCTGCTTCGCGGTCACCGCGTGCAGGGTGTGGTAGCCGTGGCCGTGCCGGGCCCACCGGGCGGTGAGCCGCTGGAGCCGGCCGCGCAGTTCGCCCTCGTCGTCCCCGCTGAAGCTGACGAACAGCAGCGCCCCGGGATCGCCCGCCAGGATGCCGCCGAGCGGGGCGTACTCGATCTTCCGCCGGGAGAGTTCGAGGATCGTCCGGTCCATCAGCTCCACCGCGGCGGGTTCGCAGGCGAGGGCGTCCTCGGTCGCGTCGACGGCCCCGGCGACGGAGGTGAAGTGGCCGACGGCGATGACCGTGTGCGCGGGCCTGGGCACCAGGTCGACCAGGGCCCTGGTGGCGATGACCAGGGTGCCCTCCGAGCCGACGACGAACTTGGCGAGGTCGAAGGGGGCGTCCTCGGCGCCCTCGCGGACGAGCCGTTCCAGGCGGTACCCGCCGGAGCGGCGCCAGAACTCCGGCGTGCCCTCGGCGATGGCCCGGGCGTTGGCCCGGACGATCCGCGGGAGTTCGCGGTAGACGGCGCCTTCGAGGGTCGGCAGGGCGGCCCGGCGGCGGTGCTCCGCCGCGTCGACCGGGGCGAGGTGGGCCCGGCTGGCGTCGGAGAGCACGACGTCGAGCTCCCGGACGTGGTCGATGGTCATCCCGTGGCGCAGCGATCCGCTACCGCCCGAGTTGTTGCCGATCATGCCGCCGATGGTGGCCCGGTTGGCGGTGGAGGTGTCGGGGCCGAACACCAGGCCCGACGGCGCTGCCGCGCGGTTCAGTTGGGCCTGGACGACACCGGGTTCCACCAGGGCGGTACGGGCCTCGGGGTCCAGTTCCAGGATGCGGTTCAGATGGCGGGAGAGGTCCAGGACGAGCCCGGGGCCCACGGTCTGCCCCGCGAGGCTGGTGCCCGCGCCGCGTGGCACCAGCGGTACACCGTGTTCGGCCGCCGCGGCGACCGCGGCCTGGACGTCGTCGGCGTGCCGGGGCAGGACCACGCCGACCGGGGTGATCGCGTACATGCTCGCGTCCCGGGAGTACAGGTGCCGGGTGTAGTCGTCGAAGCGGACCTCGCCGTCGAGGTCGCGGCGGAGCCGCTGCGCCAGTGCGCGGGTGTCGCCGTCGCGGCTGCCGTTCTCGGGTCGGGCGGCGCGCTCGGGGCCGCGGCCGGCCGTCGAGGCGTCGGAACTGCTCGCTGTCATGTCCGGTTGGCTCCTCTGTCCGGTGGTGCCGAGGCGTTCACGGTCGGCGGAGCACGTCGAGCGCCGCGCCGAGGCCGGCCGGGTCGATCGGCACCCCGGCGAGCTCCAGGCCCAGCTGCACCCCGGCGAGGGTGCCGATGAGGGTCAGGTCGTTGAGGTGGCCGAGGTGGCCGATCCGGAAGACCCGGCCGGCGAGCCTGCCCAGACCGGCGCCGAGCGACATGTCGTAGCGCTCCAGGACGAGTTCGCGCAACCGGTCCGCGTCGTGGCCCTCGGGCAGCAGGACGGCGGTGAGCGAGCCGGAGTACTCGCGTTCGTCCGCGCACAGGACCTCCAGGCCCCAGCCGTGGACGGCGGCCCGGGTGGCGGCGGCGTGCCGGGCGTGCCGGGCGTGGACGTTGGCGTGCCCCTCGGCGTCGAGGATCCGCAGGGCCGCGTCCAGGCCGTAGAGCAGGTTGATGGCGGGGGTGTAGGGGAAGGAGCCGCTCCTGTTCGCCTCGATGACCGGCGCCCAGCTCCAGAACGACCTGGGCAGGCCGGCGGTGCGCGAGGCGACCAGCGCCTTGCGGCTGACGGCGTTGAACCCCAGCCCGGGCGGCAGCATCAGGCCCTTCTGCGAGCCGGACACCGTGACGTCCACGCCCCACTCGTCGTGGCGGTAGTCGAGGCAGCCGAGCGAGGACACCGCGTCGACCAGCAGCAGCGCCGGGTGGCCCGCCTCGTCCAGGGCCCGGCGCAGTTCCGCGATCCGGCTGGTCACTCCGGTGGAGGTCTCGTTGTGGACGACGCACACCGCCTTGATCGTCCGGTCGGTGTCCTCGGCGAGTCGCCGCGCGAGCACCTCGGGGTCGGCGCCGTGGCGCCAGTCGCCGGGGACCAGGTCCACCCGCAGGCCGAGGGCCTGGGCCATCTCCTGCCAGAGCGTGGCGAACTGCCCGGTCTCGAAGCAGAGCACCCGGTCGCCGGAGCTGAGGGTGTTGACCAGCGCGGCCTCCCAGGCGCCGGTCCCGGAGGCGGGGTAGATCACGACCGGGCCCGAGGTGCCGAACACCGGCCCGATCGACGTGAGCAGACGGCGCGTCAGTGCCGCGAACTCGGGCCCTCGGTGGTCGGTCGTGGGAGCCGCCATCGCCTGCAACACGGGGTCGGGGACGTTGGTGGGGCCCGGGATCTGGAGGAAGTGGCGGCCGGTACGGAAGGACATACGCGTCGAACCCCCTTAAGGGTTGTGCCGTGTGACGGCACGTCGTATCGTGGAGCGGCATAGCGGAGCGTAGGCGCCACCTTCGAAGGGGGTCAAGGATGCAGAACGTGCTCAACGCACTGCGGGTACTGGAGGAGGTCGCCGCGCGCCAGCCGATCGGTGTCGCGGAGCTGGCGCGGGCCATGGACCTGCCGAAGAGCTCCGTGCAGCGGGCGCTGCTCACCCTGCACACGGCGGGGTGGCTGCGCCAGGCCGGCGGGGCGCCCACCCGGTGGCTGGTCACCGCCAAGGCGCTCCAGGTCGGCCGGCAGGCCACCGGCGAACTGGGCCTGCGCGACGCCGCCGTGCCGGTGATGGAGGAACTGCGCCGGCAGACCGGCGAAACGGTGCACCTGGCCGTGCCGGAGGGCGGTCGGGTGATCCTGGTGGAGCGACTGGAGACCAGCCAGCCGGTGCGGATCGTCCTTCCGCTCGGGCAGGACCTGCCCGCCCACGCCTCCGCGAACGGCAAGGCGGTGCTCGCCGCGAGCCCGGCCGAGGCCCTGGAGAGCTACCTCGCCGAGGGGCTGGCCCGCTACACCGACACGACGATCGTCGAACCGCGGCGACTGCTGGACGAGTTGGCGGAGATCCGGCGCCGGGGCTACGCGACCAACAGCGGCGAGTGGCGTTCCGACGTCTCGGCGGTCGCCTCGGCGGTCATCGGGGGCCTCGGGCTGCCGGTCGCGAGCATCAGCGTCAACGTCCCCGCCAGCCGGGCCACCGACGCGTCGCGGACGGAGCACGGAGCCCTGGTCAGCGCGGCGGCGAAGCGGCTCGGCGTCGCGCTCGGAGCGCGCGGATGACGGCGAACTCAGTCTGCCTATAGCCTTCTTGACGGTACGTCAGGGCCGACGCTCCCGATCCGGAGCCCGCCCCCCGACCCCTTGACGGCGGTATCGGCGCATCCCATGCTTGGCGCCTGATGGAACTCGGGTTCCATGATGCGAAAACGTGCGTGCGCCGATCGTCCGTACTCGGGTGGATCGAGCGTTCTCGCCGTCGCGGTCATCGCCGACTGGAGAAAGCGAGACCCACCCGTGTATCGCCAAGTCCCCGACCCGCTCGGACACCCCGCTCTCGCCGCCCTGCTCGCGGCGACCCCCCTCCTCGTCCTCCTGGCCCTGCTCGGCCTGGTACGCCTGAAGTCGCACTGGGCCGCCCTCGCCGGGCTCGCCACCGCCTTCCTGATCGCCACCGCCGGCTACGGCATGCCGCTCGGCCAGGCCGCCGACGGCGCACTGGAGGGAGCCGCCTTCGGGCTGTTCCCGATCGTGTGGATCATCCTCGGCGCGGTGTGGATCAACCGCCTCCAACGCGCCTCCGGCCACTTCGACGTCATCGGAAGGACCTTCTCGTCCCTCTCCGGCGACGTCCGGATCCAGGCCGTGCTCATCGCCTTCTGCTTCGGGTCGATGATCGAGTCCCTCTCGGGATTCGGCACCCCCATCGCGGTCACCTCGCTCATCCTGCTCGGCCTGGGGCTGGAGCCCCTGAAGGCCGCCGCCGTCGCGGCCTTCGCCAACACGGCACCGGCGGCCTTCGGCTCGGTGGGCAACCCGATCCAGACCCTGGCCAAGGTCACCTCCCTCCCCGGCGCCGACCTCGGCGCCATGGTCGGCCGCCAGTCCGCCGTCATCGCGGCCCTGGTGCCGTTCGTCCTGCTGCTCCTCCTCGACGGACGCCGAGGGCTCCGGGAGGTGTGGCCGGTGGCCCTGGCCGCCGGAACCGGCTTCGCCGTCGGCCAGTTCCTCTGCTCGAACTACCTCACCTACCAGCTCACCGACCTGGTGGCCTCACTCACCTCGCTCGCCTCGGTCATCGTGCTGCTCAAGGTCCGGGCGCGGCGACACGGCCACGCCGCCGGAGCGGAACCCCGCGCGACGCGCGTCCCCCGGCGGGACACCGTACTGGCCTTCCTCCCGTACGCGATCATCACGGCGCTGTTCACCCTGGTGTCCTACGGCGGGCCCCTCGCCCGCTTCGTGAAGGACCAGGACGTCTCCTTCCCCTGGCCCGGCCTCCACGTGACCAGCGCGAGCGGCCGACCCGTGGCGGTCACCACCTTCGACTTCGGCTGGCTCGGCGCGGCCGGGACCCTGCTCCTCGCCACCGGCGTCCTGACCGCGCTCATCCTGCGGGTGCCGGTACGGCGGGCACTGCGCTGCTACCTGGACGCGCTGCACCAGATCCGCTGGGCGGCCCTGACCATCGCCTGCGTCCTCGCCCTCTCCTACCTGATGAACCTCTCCGGAATGGCCGTCTCCATCGGCACCTGGCTGGCGGGCCTCGGCGGTGCCTTCGCCCTGTTCTCCGGCTTCACCGGCTGGTTCGGCGTGGCCCTCACCGGATCCGACACCTCCTCCAACGCGCTCTTCGGCGCGATGCAGGTCTCCGCCGCCCAGCACATCGGGCTCTCGCCCCTCCTGGCCGCCGCGACCACCAGCACCGGCGGCGTCCAGGGCAAGGCCGTCGCGATGCAGAACCTGGTCATCGCCGCGAGCGCGGTCGGGACGTACGGGCGGGAGGGGGAGGTCCTGCGCAAGATCATCGGCTGGAGCCTGGCCGTCCTGGCCGTCCTCTGCCTCCTCGCCTGGCTCCAGTCCACCCCGGTCCTCGGCTGGATGGTGCCGTGAACGAGTGGCCGCCGCGCCGGTCGGCCCGTTCGGCGCGGCGGCCCCGCTCGGCGGATCGGCCCTGTACGACGGACCGGCGTCGGCCCAGGCGGCGGGTCAGCCCAGTCCGCGGGTCAGCCCAGGCGGCGGATCGGCTCGCCGGCGAGGTAGGCCGCGATGTCCTCGACCGCCTCGCCGTAGTAGCGGCGGTAGTTGTCGCGCGACACGTACCCCAGATGCGGGGTGGCCAGCAGCCTGGGCGCGGTGCGCAGCGGGTGGTCGGCGGGCAGCGGCTCGACGTCGAAGACGTCCACGGCGGCGCCCGCGATCCGGCCCCCGGTGAGCGCGGCCAGCAGCGCGTCCTGGTCGACGATCGCCGCCCGGGAGGTGTTCACCAGGTACGCCCCGGGCTTCATCAACGCGAGTTCGGCCTCGCCGAGCAGTCCCCGGGTGCGCTCGCCCAGGGCGAGGTGGATCGAGACGAAGTCGGCGCCGCGCAACAGCTCCTCCTTGTCCGCGGCCCGGCCCACGCCGACCTCGGCGGCCCGCCCGTCCGTGAGGTTCTGGCTCCAGGCCAGCACGTCCATGCCGAAGGCCAGTCCGACCCGGGCGACCAGGCCGCCGATCTTCCCCAGGCCCAACAAGCCGAGCACCCGCCCGTGCAGGTCGGCGCCGACGGTGCTCTGCCAGGGGCCGCCCTCGCGCAGCGCCGTGCTCTCCGGCACGATGCCGCGGGCCAGGCCGAGCAGCAGCGCCCAGGTGAGTTCGACCGGCGGGGTGGAGGAGCTGGCCGTCCCACAGACCGTCACGCCGTGCGCCTCGGCGGCCGCGTGGTCGATCACCGAGTTCCGCATGCCCGAGGCGACCAGCAGCCTGAGCCTCGGCAGCCGGGCGAACAGCGAGGCCGGGAACGGCACCCGCTCGCGCAGGGTCACGACGAAGTCGAAGTCGGCCAGCGCGGCGGCGAGTTCGTCCTCCGACCCGAAGTGCTCGGAGAAGGCGGTCACCGCCACCCGGTCGGAGACCGGGGACCAGTCGACGATGCTGGTGGCGACGCCCTGGAAGTCGTCGAGGACGGCGCAGCGAAGGGTCCGAAGTGTCATGCCCGCACTCTCCCAGACGCCGATCGGCGCCCGGCGCGCCAGGCCCGGTCCGAGCCGCGGGCCTGCGGGATCGGCCCCGGGGGCGGACCGGCCCCCGGTCACGCCACGGCGGGCCGGCCGGTCGGCCTGGCCCTCGTCCCGGTGGCGAGCGCCAGACCGAGCAGGCAGCCCGCCACCAGCCCGGCGCCGTGGTTGTTCCGCAGCACGCACAGGAACAGACCGGCCGCGGGGATGAGCAGCAGGTACCAGGTGCCCTTGAAGGTGAGGCCCAGGGCGCTCCCACGCAGCAGGCAGATGACGGCCAGGGCGCCGAGCAGGCCGCAGACGGCCACGGAGTCGCCGCCGCCGCGCGGCGACCAGCCCGCCAGGCTCACCACGTGGGCCAGGACGCCACTGGCGAGGAAGACGGCCAGGGTCCGCCACCAGCCGAGGACCGACTCGGCGACGGCGCCGACCACGAGCAGGGCCGGCAGGTTCATCGCGATCTGCGCGATCCCGGAGGACTGCACCAGCAGGGCCGTCCCGGCCCGCCACCACTGCCCGTCGGACAGCGCTCCCGGCTGCCGCATCAGATCGTCGACCAGGGTGGGCACGGCGTACTGGAGCACGGCCATCACCGCCATCAGCGCGAACAGTGCGAGGGTGGCCCGGGGCCGCCGCGCCAGGGCGGCCCGGACCACGGCGAGCACCTCGCCCGGCCCGGCGCCCGCCGGAGCTCCTGCTACCCGGCCGGCGGCGGCGCCGGCCAGCACCAGCGCTCGCAGTCCCACGCTCACCACCACGGCGGCGCTCGCGTACAACCCGATCTCGTGCGGCGACATCGCCGACCCCCCGTTCACCCGACCTCGGACGCTTCCGCCCGTCGACGCGCCCATCATTCCGGCCGGGCGGGGCCCCCACCAGGGCGGGTGATCATGGAAACGGCATGACGGTTGTCACAGTCCGGACCGCTCCGCCGTCACCTCCGCCCCTGCGGATTCTGCGAGGATCCGTCCATTCCCGAATCGCTGGCGGTCGGGGCGGTGCAGTGGCGATCATGACGGCATGGCCTCTGACACCACCCCCGTCTCCGTCCCTGCCGCCGCCCCCGTCACCGCTGCCGCCTCCGGCAGTTGGACGCTCGGCGACCGCACCGTCCACCGGATCGGCTTCGGGACGATGCGCCTGCCGCAGACCGGCCGGGCGCTCGTCCCCGACGCCGTGCCGCGCGACCGCGAGCAGGCCGTCCGGGTGCTGCGGCGCGCCGTCGAACTGGGCGTCAACCACCTCGACACCGCCGCCTTCTACTTCTCCCCGCTGCGCTCCGCCAACGAGCTGATCAACCGGGCGCTCGCGCCGTACGCCGACGACCTGGTGATCGCCACCAAGGTCGGCCCGGGCCGTGGGCTCGACGGCGAGTGGGTGGAGCACGCCCGCACCCCGGAGCGGCTGCGCGGCCAGGTCGAGGAGAACCTGCGCCAACTCGGCCGCGACCACCTCGACCTGGTGAACCTTCGGATCAGCGGCACCGACTCGGTCGCCGAACGCTTCGGCGCCCTCGCCGAGTTGCGGCAGACCGGGCTGATCCGCCACCTCGGCCTCTCCAACATCCACCCGCACCAGCTCGCCGAGGCACAGGCCGTCGCTCCCGTCGTGTGCGTGCAGAACCCGTACGGCATCGGCGCCTCGCCCGAACAGGACGCCGTGCTGCGGCTCTGCGGCGAGCAGGGCATCGCCTTCGTCCCGTTCTACGCGATCGCCGGAGCCGGGCGGGAGTCCGGCACGGGCGCCGCCGAACCGGCCCAGGTCCGAGCGGTGGCGCAGGCGCGCGGGGTCGGCCCGGCCCAGGTCCGCCTCGCCTGGACGCTCCACCAGGGCCCGCACGTCCTGGCCATCCCCGGCACCGGCGACCTGGCGCACCTGGAGGACAACATCGCCGCCGGGGCGCTGCGCCTCTCCCCGGAGGAGCTGGCGCTGCTCCAGGAGGCGCACGCGGGCTGAGCCGGAACCGGGCGGGGCCGCGGCGGCGTCGCTCCGGGACGAGCTCAGGATCACCGGCGAGCACGAGAGCACGCACGCCGACACGAACGAAGGAGTCCCGGAGCATGGCCGAGTCCGCCACCCGCTACCTCTACCTGACCCGCCACGGCGAGGCCGCGCCGGACGGCAGCGGGCTCACGGCCGACGGACACCGACAGGCCGTCCTGCTCGGACGGCGGCTGGCGGATCGTCCCATCGCCGCAGTGCACCACGGGCCGCTGCCCCGGGCCGCGCAGAGCGCCCGGCTGATCGCCGAGCAGTTGGGCGGCGGGCGGCCGGCCGGCGCGGTCCCGGCGGCCTGCGAGGAGGCCGGCGACTACGTGCCGTACGTCCCGGAGCGGCCCGAACTGCCCGCCGACAGCGCCGACTACCTGCTGGGCTTCCTCGCGCAGTCCACGGCGGAGGAGCGCGCCCGCGGCCCGGAGCTGGCGCGCCGGGCCGTCCAGCGGTTCACCGGTCCGGTGGCGGGCGGCGAGGACCGGCACGAACTGGTCGTCACCCACGCGTTCCTGATCGGCTGGTTGGTCCGGCACGCCCTCGGCTCCCCTGCCTGGCGCTGGCTCGGCCTCAACTCCTGCAACGCGGCGCTGACCGTCATCCGCTACACGCCCGGCCGCCCCTCCTACGTGCTGCTCCACAACGACATGCGCCACCTGCCCGACGAGCTGTGCTGGACGGGCTTCCCGCCCGAGGCCCGCTGCTGAGGCCCGGCGTCGACGACCAGCGCCGAGGCCCGTCGACAGGAATATGCAGACCGGTCTATTGTTTTCCGCATGGGAGTCAAGGGTGAGGAAACCCGGGCCCGGCTGATCGCCGGCACCCGGACGCTGATCGAGGCACAGGGCTACTTCGGGACCGGCCTCAACCAGATCGTGGCCGCGACGGGCGCACCGCGCGGCTCGCTCTACTTCCACTTCCCCGAGGGCAAGGACCAACTGGTCGCCGCCTCCCTCGTCCAGGCCGGGCAGGAGGTCGAGGACCTGCTCGCCGCACTGGCCACCGAGGGCGCCGACAGTGGAGCGCTCACCGAGCGGCTCACCGAGGTCTTCGCCGAGCGACTGGCAGGCTCCGACTACACCAAGGGCTGCCCGATCGCGACCGTCGCCCTGGAGGTCGCCGGCACCAACGAGCCGCTGCGCGCCGTCTGCGCGGAGGTGTACGAGAGCTGGCAGCGCGTGCTGGCCGACCGGCTGGAGGCCGAGGGCTTCCAGCCGGCCGAGGCCGCGACGGCGGCCGGGCAGGCGCTGGCACTGCTGGAGGGCGCGGTCCTGCTCGCCTCGGTCCGGCGCAGCCGCGAGCCGCTGGACCACGCGCTGCACGCCGTCCGCCACCTGCTCGGCGCCAAGCCGGCCACCCGCACCGCGTAGGGCTTCACGGGGCGGAGCCGCCGCCGACCTGCGCGCGGCTCCGCCCCTTCCGATTCCTTGTGCCCGAATCTCCCGCGCCCGAGGTTTCCTCACGCCCGACGTCCTCGCCCACCGGCTGATGGACGTGAACTGACCCCCGCACCGCGCGAGCGCGGCCCGGACGCCGGGAGACGCCAGGAGAGTGATCTACCCGAAGGCCAGGCTCGTCCAGCGGACGCCGGACCGGCCGTGCAGGTCGCCGCGTTCGGTGCGGTGGAGCAGTCGCAGGCCCCGGGCGGCGGCGAGCGCGACGGTCTCCTCGGGCGGGACGTCGAACATCCGGCGGCCCGGCGGGACGGGCCCGTGGCGCAGGGTCAGGGCGAGGCGCCCGCCCGGGGCGAGCAGCCGGCCGAGGGCGGTCATCGCCAACGGCCGCTCGGCGGGGGCGAGATGCATCCATACGGCGGTCAGCAGGACGAGGTCGAAGCGTTCGGCGCCGGCGCTCAGCTGCGGCAGCTCGGGCAGCTCGTCGGCGACCCAGCGCACGCCGGAGCCCGCGTGCAACCGCTCGGCGACGGAACGGAGTTCGGCGGTCGGCTCGACGGCCACCACCGGATGGCCGAGGGCGGCGAGGGCGGCCGCGTCCCGCCCGGTGCCGGCGCCCACGTCGAGGACGGCGGCGGGCGGGGGCGGGTAGCTCTGCAGCAGGTCCGCGTGGACCTCGGCGAAGGTCACGCTCTCGTACTGGACGGCGAGTTCCTCCGCCGCCTCGCCGTAACCGGCGGTGCTCGAAAGCCCGTTCAAGCCTTCCGTCCTATCCGACTCGCCCACCCCGATCAGGCCTTCCGGTCCCGGACGACCACCGCGTCACCAGCCGCCGCCGCGTCGGCGAAGAAGTCCCGCAGCTCCCGCAGGTCGGCGACCACCCGGGACGCCCAGGTCTCGGACCACGGCGTCGGGTACCCGAGGCGCGCGACCGTCCGGGCCAGCACGGTGTCCTGCTGGCGCACGAGTTCGCCGAGCGCCGAGTCGCGCAGGAAGGTGAAGGCGGCCGCGACCTGCGCGGGGCTCAGCACCAGCGGATCGGTCTGCGCGGCGTCGGGCTCGCGGCGCTCGCCGCCGTACACGGGCAGGCGGGCGGCCGGGTCGGGGTGCAGGCCGTTCTCGGTGAGGGCGAGCTCCATCAGCCGGGCGGTGCTCCGCACGCCGAGGAGGAGCCCGGCAGAGGCCAGCTGGTCGTAGCGGACGTCCTGCCGGTCGGGGACGAGCTCGCCGAGTTCCGTCGGCGAGCAGGTGTCGACCTGCTGGCCGGGCAGGCGGCGCCAGAAATGATCCACGCTCACCCGGACAGCGTAACGAAAGCGCGGCTCACGCCTCGCCGGGGTGCCAGAGGGGCCACTCCCAGGGGCGATCCGCCCAGTGGACGCGGACCGGATCCCGCGGGTCGAGGTCCGGGAAGAGCTGGTGGATCCGGGGTTCGAACTCCTCGGGGGCGAGCGGCTCCCAGCCGTGGCCCTCGAAGTGGACCAGGCGGTAGCGGCTGTCGGTCCGGAAGTCCGCCACCTCGACCAGGTGCTTGGACGTGCTGTTCGTCTCCATGCCCCCAGCATGTGGCGCGGCGGCAATCGGCGCCCCTCTAGACCCCTCTTCCGGGTCATGTCCCGGCGTCGGCGCGCTCGTTGAGCACGGGAAAGGCACGGCGGGGGATTCGGCGGGGGTTCGGCGCTGGAAGGACGACAAGATGACTGGGCAGCCCACCGGAGGACAGTGGCAGTGGCCGCAGGACGCGTGGCAGCCACCCCCGGTACCCACCGCGTTCGCGCCGGCCCCCGTTCGGCCGCCCGCACCGGCGTCGCGGCGGTCGCGGAAGGTGTGGGCCGCCGCGACCGTCGGGACCGTCGCCGTTCTCGCCGCCGTCCTGGCGATGTGCGGGCCGGGGTCGGGAGACGAGTTGGACGTGGTGGCCCTGCCGAACGCCTCCCCCTCCGCGTCCGACCCGGCGGCGCCGGACCCGCCCGCGTTCTCCCCGCTCCCCACCAGGCCCGCGCCGTCCCCGCTCCCGCCGCCCACGCCGCAGGGCGCCGGGCCGGCCCGGGCCACGGCCACGGCGGCGGCCGCGCCGGACGAGGACGAGCCGGCCGACGCCCAGCACGCGGCGACCGCGCACCCGAAGCCCGGCCGCACCGCGCACCCCTCCCCGTCGGCCCACGGCACCACCCCCGCGGGTGCCACCCCGGCGGCTCCGGCTCCCGGCGCTGCGCTGCCCACCCTCGGCCCGGGCGGCATCTGCGACCGGGCCGAACGCGTCGGCCGCTGGCCCGCGGGCTCGGAGCAGGCCCGCCTCTGCCACAGCATCTACGGCTGAGAAAACGCCTGCGGCGGCCGCCGCACCCGCACCCGCACGACGAGGGCGCCCCGCCGGACCGATCCGGCGGGGCGCCCCAGGCGGCGGAGCGGCGCTACCCGGCCGCCTCCAGGATTCCCTTGTCCAGGCGCGGCGCCAGGACGCGGGCCAGGGTGTCGGTGATGTGGCCGGTGTCGCGGTACAGCACCACGCCCTCCAGCACCGCCGGGCAGTCCGGTCCGCTGCCGGGGCACAGCAGCGGGCCCAGGTCGAGGGTGCGGACGCCGTAGCGGGCGGCGAGGCCGCCGTCGAGCATCGGGTCCGGCTCGAAGGCGGTGTCGCGCGGGAAGAAGCAGGCGTCCGAGCGGCCGTCGGAGGCGGCGAGGCAGGTCGGGATGTCCTTGCCGGGCATCGGGGTGTCGCCGAGGTAGGCCAGCGGGGCGCCGACGGCGGCGAGCCGGTCCAGGGTGCGGGTCCAGCCCTGGGTGCGTTCCTCCTGGCTGCCGTAGCGGTTGAGGCCGGCCATCAGGACGAGGCGCGGCCGGGGCCCGGAGGTGAGCCGGGTGAGGGTGTTCTCGCGCCAGCGGTCGCACTCCTCGAAGGTGCGGCCGAGGACGTTGTTGCGCACGGTGAGGGTGGCGAGCGGGCAACCGGGCTTGACCAGGACCTCCAGGGCCCAGTGCCGCTGCTCGGCCATCGCGAGTGCGGAGGATATCCACTGGCCGGCGTGCGAGTCGCCGAGCAGCACGATCCGGTCGGGGCTGTCCTCGGCGCCGAACAGGCAGCGCGGGCTGCTGTCGGCGTTCAGCGGGATCTCGCAGCCCTTGCCGGGCGGGAAGTCCTCCCGGGCGCGGGCCAGCGAGGGGGTCAGACCGAGCACCCGCGCGCCGGGGGCGAGCAGGCTGGGGCCGGTCGGGGCCCCGGCCGGGGCGGCGGAGGGGGTGTCGGCGGTGCCGCCGAGAGCGCGGACCGTGCCGCCGCCGAGGGTGAGGGCGGCGATCAGCGGGATGACAAGGGCGCTGGCGCCGACCGCGAGGCCCCGGCGCGGCGCCGGGCTGCTGCCGTACCGCAGCGGCTGTTCGACGAGCCGCATGGTGAGCCAGGCGGGCAGCGCGCTGGCTGCGGCGAGGGCGGCCAGGGCGGTCCAGGGCAGGGCGCCGTAGCGGGCCTGGGCGATGGTCAGCACCGGCCAGTGCCAGAGGTACCAGGCGTACGACAGGCGACCGGCGGCGCGCAGCGGCCGGTTGTCGAGGAGGCGTCCGGCGTCGGTGGCGCCGAGCGCGCGGTGGGCGGGGCCGGCGAGCAGGACGGCGGCGGCGCCGAGGACGGGCACCAGCGCGGCGGTGCCGGGGAAGGGGGTGTTCCGGTCGTAGAGCAGGATCGACGCGAGGACGGCGGCGGCGCCGGCCCAGCCGAGCAGTCGCAGCGACCAGGCCGTACCGCGCCGCTGCGTGCGGCCGGCCAGCGCGCCGCCCAGCAGTGCCGCGCAGGCGCCGGCCGCGAACTCCCAGAGCCGGCTGCCGGTGGAGAAGTAGGCGAGCGGCGCCGAGGTCGCCGTCCACCGGACGCACAGCAGCAGCGAGACCGCGCCGATGGCCGTCATGGCCAGGGTGATCGCGACGGTGCGGCGGCGGCCGTGCAGGAAGCGGGCGAGGCCGAGCAGCAGAACGCCCCACAGCAGGTAGAACTGGTTCTCCACGCCGAGCGACCAGAAGTGCTGGAGCGGGCTCGGGGCGTGTTCGGCGGCCAGGTAGTCGGTCTGCTGGCCGACGAAGCGCCAGTTGACGACCTGTCCGGCGGAGGCGATCAGGTCGCGGGCGAGGTCGGTGCCGCGCAGCGGGTCGAGCAGCGCGCCGCCGGCGACGGCAGTGGCGACCAGGACGGTGGCGGCGGCGGGCAGGATGCGGCGGGCGCGGCGGGCGGCGAAGTCCCACAGGCCGATCGGGCGGCCGAGCAGCAGTCCGGTGATGAGGAAGCCGGAGATCACGAAGAAGACGTCGACGCCGACGTAGCCGCCGGCGAAGCCGGGAACGGCGGCGTGGTAGGCGAGGACGGAGAGGACGGCGACGCCGCGCAGTCCCTCGATGTCGGGGCGGAAGCCGGTGCGCCGCTGGGCCTGCGGCGGTGCGACGGCTTCTGCGGAGGGGCGCCGCTCGGGCGCGGCCTGCCGGTCCATTCGGACGACGCCGGGCAGCAGTTCGGCCGAGGCGGTGGCGGCAGGGGAGGAAGGGGACGACGACGGTGGTGGTACGGCCGTTGACACGGCGGTGCTCCTCGCAGGGGCAGGCAGCGGGTGGTCGGGACCGCCGGGCCGATGGGGCGGCCGGGCGGCGCATCCGCGCCGGTGGGGCGACGCACTGGGAAACGCGGTGGATCCGAACGAAGTTGATGGGTCGTCAGACATCGACTTTGACGTCAGGAGTTGATGGAGCGGCATCGGTGGAGCGGCATCGATGGAGCGAAACTGATTGAGCGTCAGAAGATCAGCGGATCGGCCCAGCCGGAGGCCAGCAGCCCGCAGAGCAGCAGCACGGCGGTGACGGCGACGGCCTCCGCGTGGCCGAATCCCAGGTCGGACCGGCGCCGCACGGGCGCGGCGACCTCTCCGACGGCGGCCCCGTTGCCACCGCGCAGGAGCGGCCACAGGGACCGGATCAGCGGGATCATGGTGTACGCGGTGAGCGCGAGCAGCGCGGTGAGCGCCCAGAAGGGCTGCCAGCCGTACAGCACGGCCGCGCGCACGAGTCCGGCGATGCCCGCGAGAACGACGAACCCCAGCCAGCCGACGCCGATCCGGGCGACCGCCTTGGCCAGTGAACTGCCGCCCGACACGGCACCGGTGGGCACCCAGTCGGCACTGCGGCGGCGCAGCGCGTGCGCGATGGCGACCACGTGGCAGAGCCCGCCGAGGAGTTGGACCCGGGTGACCTCGAAGCGCCAGCGGGTGCGGGACATCGCGGGCAGCAGGACGAGCGAGACCCAGATCGGCGGCAGGAACGGCAGGACCTGCCACGGCTGGATCTCACCGGGGGCGAAGAACAGCATGATCAGGGCGGGCAGCGGGACGGCGAAGACGTTCACCGCGCTGGTGACGTAGCCGAGGATGCCGTTCCAGAAGCAGAGCCGGGCGGAGCGAGGGAGCGGTCCGCGGCGGAAGTCCGGGTCGCGGACGAGTGCCAGGGAGCCGAGGCACCAACGGTACTGCTGGCTGATGAAGGCGGGCAGGCCGGTGGGCGACATGCCCTTGGCGACCAGGGCGGGCACGTACCGGGTGGTCCACCCGGCGCGGGCGAGCGAGAGGCCGGTGTAGAGGTCCTCGCTGTGGTCGATCTCGGCGAAGCCGCCGACGCGCATGAGTGCGGCGCGCCGGTAGAGGGCGTTGGTGCCGCAGCAGACGGTGCCGTCCTGTGCGTCCCGGGAGGGCTGGATCCAGCGGTAGAAGATCTCCTGGGTGGCTCCCGCGGCGCGTTCGAGCCAGGACATGTCGGCGTCCGTGTCGAAGCACTGCGGGCTCTGCACGATGCCGACCTCGGGGTTGTCGAGGTAGGGCACCAGGTGGTGCAGGAAGTCGGGGCGGGGGCAGAAGTCGGCGTCCAGGACGGCGACGATCTCGCCGTTGCCCTCGGCCAGGCCGTGGTTGAGGTTACCGGCCTTCTTGAACCGGCCGCGGTCGGGGCGGGCCCGGTACTGGAAGCCGTAGGACTCGGCGAGTTCGCGCACCTCGGGGCGGGCGGCGTCGTCGAGGACGATGACGGTCAGCGCCCCGGCCCACTGGACGGCGACGGTGTGGCGGTAGGCGTTCTCCAGGACGGCCAGCGGCTCGCCGGCGGTCGGCAGCAGCAGGTCGACGCTCGGGTGGCGGGCGGGCTGCCAGGCGCGCATCAGCAGGTCGTGCGAGTCGCGGGTGTAGCGGCGGGCCCGCTGGCCGTCGGTGAGCGAGAGCAGCCAGGTGGCCGCGTTGAGCACGGTGAGCACCAGGAAGGGCCAGAGCAGCGGCCGGCTGAGGGCAAACAGGCCGAGGGTGGCGGTGGCTCCCGCGTAGGAGAGGGTGGCGCAGAGCAGCACCCAGCGGCGCTGCGGGCCGAAGTACCAGTAGAGCTCCTCGTCGTCGGGCGGGCTGGGCAGGCGGAGGTCGGGGTCCGCGGGCATCCGGCGTGGGCCGGCGTCGGGCGCGGGCATGGCGGTGCCATGGAGTACGGGCATGCGGAAGTGGCCCCCCTGGGCATGGGACGGAACGTGACCGTTCGCCCTCAGCCTCTCACATTGGCCTAGACCAATCATGAACGAGGTATGACATCTCCGCATCGCCCCTGGTCAGTGACTTGACATGCCATCACGTACCGACGGACCGTCAAGCGATCATGGATTCGCCCCCGAGCACGGCCGGCCCGCGCCCCGCCGGTCAGGCCTCCCCCAGCGACCCCTTCAGCCCCTTCGTCAGCTTCTCGAACCGCAGGTCAGGACGGAGCGGGACGCCGAAACGCTCGTCGCCGTAAGGGAACGGGGTGAAGACCCCGGTCCGGCGGAAGCCGCGCCGCTCGTACCACGCGATCAGGTCGGCGCGCTGCTCGATCACGGTCATCTCCAACTCGCCCACGCCCCACTCCTCGCCGGCCAGCCGCTCGGCCTCGGCGAGCACGGCCCGGCCGAGGCCGCCGCCCTGGAGCCCGGGGCGCACCGAGAACATGCCGAAGTACGCACGGTCCCCGCGGTGCTCCAGCTGGCAGCAGGCGACCAGCCGGCCGTCCCGCTCGGCGACCAGCAGCACCCCGTCGGAGCGGCCGATGACCTCGGCGACGCCGTCGGCGTCGGTGCGCTGGCCCTCCAGCAGGTCCGCCTCGGTGGTCCAGCCGGCCCGGCTGGCGTCACCGCGGTAGGCGGACTCGACCAGCTCGACCAGCGCCGGTACGTCGGCGAGGGTGGCGGGGCGGAAGGCGGGCTGCCCGGTGGGCCGGGCGTGGCTGGGGATGGTCTCGGACATGGCGGGTCCTCATTCTGCGTGCGGTGGAACCGCCCGCCGCTCGTGCCTGCGGCGTGGCGCGGGCCGTCCCTGGTGACCGGCCTGCGGGCATCGTGCCACAGCCCGCGAACCGGCCCCGCGACCCGGGACCTGCGGTGACAGCCCCCACAGGCCCGGCCTGCGGGGGGCGCGGGCCCGGCCGCCGTCCACCCCGGACACGGCTCCGCCGCCGCGGCCTGCGCTCCGCGTCCCGCCCAGGAGGCCCAGGAGGCCCAGGTCTCGGCCGGCGGGGCGGGAACATCGCCGGTCGACGCGCCATCGGCCCTCCTCGGAGCACATGGCAGCCGAGTCGTCACCCTGCCCGCCGCCGGCCGAGGACGTCCGGAAGGTCGGGGACCGGCCGGCCGGCCCGGCGGATCAGATCCGGGCGCCGAGCATCCGCAGCACCAACTCGCCGTAGCGGCGGCCGAGTTCGTCCGGCGTCTCGGTGGAGCGGTCGGTGAACCAGCGGGAGACGTCGATGCCCAGCGAGGTGACCGCACGGGCCGCCGTCCGGACTTCGGACACCTGGAAGGCGCCGGCCGTCACGCCCGCCTCGATCAGCGCGCTGACCTCGCGCTCGATGTCCAGCCGCAGCGCCGCGACCACCGCGTAGGCGTCCTCGGGCAGCGCGTGCAGCTCGTAGTTGACCACCCGGCCGACCGTACGGGCCCGGGCGTGCCAGGCGGTGAACTCCTCGACCAGCCGGCGCATCCGGTCCACCGGTCCGCCCTCGCCGGACGCCGCCGCCCGGACCAGCTCCAGCGTGGCCGCGTGCCCGGCCTGGCTGATCTCGGCCAGCAGCGCGGCCTTGGACTGGTAGTGGATGTACAGCGCCGCCGGGCTCATCCCGGCGGCGGTGGCGATGTCCCGGGTGGTGGTGGCGTGGAAACCGCGCTCCGCGAAGGATTCGACGGCCGCCTGGAGCAGCCGGTACGCCGCCTCGGGGCGGGAGTCGGCGCCGCCGGGCAGGGTGCGCCAGAGGTCGGCGATGGGCGTGCTGGTCATGGCGCCATCCTCCCAGAGAACTCGCACACACATTCCCGCCGGCCGGTCGACGGACTGTTGACAGGCTCCCGCACCGACACCATGCTGAGCAAGCGCTTAGTCAGCCGGTGGACCGGCACACCCGCCGACCGGGCACACCCGCCGAACCGGCGCCTCCGCCCACCCGGCACCCCCGTCGAACGTTCCGTGCGAAAGGCAGGACCCTCCGTGGCGTACTCCTTCAAGGGCCGGGTGGCCGTCGTCACCGGATCGAGCCGGGGCATCGGCCTCGGCATCGCACGCGAGCTGGTCGCCCGCGGCGCCAAGGTCTGCCTGACCGCCCGCACCCCCGAGCCGCTCGCCGAGGCCGTCCACGACCTGGGCGGGCCGGAGAACGCCATCGCCGTCGCCGGCAAGACCGACGACCCGGCCCACCAGGAAGAGGCCGTCGCCCGCACCCTGGAGGCCTTCGGCCGGCTCGACCACCTGGTCAACAACACCGGCATCAACCCCCTCTACGGCCCGGTCCTCGACACCGGCGAGGCCGCCGCCGCCAAGATCCTCGCCGTCAACGTGCTGGCCCCGCTGGCCTGGACCCGCCGCGCGCACGCCGCCTGGATGGGCGAGCACGGCGGCTCGGTGGTCAACGTGGCCTCCGTCGCGGGCATCCGCTCCTCGCTCGGGATCGGCATGTACGGGGTCAGCAAGGCCGCGCTGATCCGGCTCACCACCGAACTCGCCGCCGAGCTGGGCGGCCAGGGCATCCGGGTCAACGCCGTCGCCCCCGCCGTGGTCAAGACCAGGTTCGCCGAGGCCCTGTACGAGGGCCGGGAGGAGCAGGTTGCCGCCGCCTACCCGCTCGGCCGGCTCGGCGTGCCCGAGGACGTCGCGGGCGCGGTCGCCTTCCTGCTCTCCGCGGACGCCGCCTGGATCACCGGCCAGACCCTGGTCGTCGACGGCGGCGTCACCCTCGGCGGCGGCGGCCTGTGAGCGGCGCGGCGGACACGGACGCACCGGCGACAGCGACAGCGAACCAGGAGGCCCCGACGACGGACTTCGCCGGCCAGGGCGTGGTGGTGACCGGCGGCGGGCGCGGCATCGGCGCCGCCCTGGCCCGGGCCTTCGCCGCGGCCGGCGCCCGGGTCGTGGTCAACGACCTCGACGCCGACGCCGCCCGCGCCGTCGCCGGGGACTGCGGCGGCACCGCCGCCCCCGGGGACGCCGCCTCCCCCGAGGGGCTGGCCGCCCTGGTCGGGCAGGCCCGGGCCGCGCTCGGCGAGATCGACGTGTGGTGCGCCAACGCGGGCGTCGCCCCGGTCGGCGGGGCCGACGCGCCCGCCGCGGCCTGGGCGAGCGCCTGGGAGGTCAACGTCCTCGCCCACGTCCGGGCCGCCGACCTGCTGCTCCCCCGCTGGCTGGAGCGCGGCGGCGGCCGCTTCCTCGCCACGGTCTCCGCCGCCGGGCTGCTCACCATGTTGGGCTCGGCCCCGTACGCGGTCACGAAGCACGGCGCGCTCGCCTTCGCCGAGTGGCTCTCCGCGACGTACCGCCACCGCGGCGTCCGGGTGCACGCGCTCTGCCCGCAGGGCGTGCGCACCGACATGCTCGCCTCGACCGGCGCGGTCGGCGAGGCACTGCTCGCACCCACCGCGCTGGCTCCGGAGGACGTCGCCGAAGCGGCGCTGGCCGGGCTGCGCGAGGGCCGCTTCCTGATCCTGCCGCACCCCGAGGTCGCCGAGTACTACCGGGTCCGGGCCACCGAACCGGACCGCTGGATCAACGGGATGAACCGGCTCCAGCAGGGGCTGGAGAGGAGCGAGGCGCTGTGAGGGCCTGGCAGGTGGAGCGGCTCGGCGAGCCGGGCGAGGTGATGCGGCTGGCCGAGGAGGTGCCGCGGCCGGTGGCCGGGCCGGGGCAGCTGCTGGTTCGGGTGCGGGCCGCGGCGGTCAACTTCCCGGACGCGCTGATGGTGCGCGGCCAGTACCAGGTCCGCCCACCGCTGCCGTTCACGCCCGGCGTGGAGCTGTGCGGCGAGGTGGCGGACGGCGCGCGGCGGAGCGAGCGGCTGATCGGCAACCCGGTGCTGCCGCACGGCGCCTTCGCCGAGTACGCGCTGCTGGACGCGGCCGCCGCCTTCCCCGCGCCCGGGGCGCTGGACGACGCCGAGGCGGCCGCGCTGCACATCGGCTACCAGACCGCGTGGTTCGCCCTGCACCGCCGGGCCCGGCTGGCGGCCGGCGAGACGCTGCTGGTGCACGCGGCGGCGGGCGGCGTGGGCAGCGCGGCGGTCCAACTGGGCCGGGCCGCCGGGGCCCGGGTGGTCGCCGTGGTCGGCGGCCCCGGCAAGGCGCGGGCGGCCCGGGCGCTCGGCGCCGACCTGGTGGTGGACCGGACGGCCGGGGACTTCGTCGCCGCCGTCAAGGAGTTCACCGGCGGGCGCGGCGCGGACGTGGTCTTCGACCCGGTCGGCGGGGACGCCTACACCGGCTCCACCAAGTGCGTCGCCTTCGAGGGCCGGATCGTGGTGGTCGGCTTCGCCTCCGGCCGGATCCCGGCGCCGGCGCTCAATCACGCGCTGGTGAAGAACTACGCCGTCCTCGGCCTGCACTGGGGCCTCTACCACACCCATGACCCGCAGGCCGTCCGCGCCGCCCACGACGAACTGACCCGGCTCGCCGACCGGGGCGCGGTCCGCCCGCTGGTGAGCGCCCGGGTGCCGCTCGCCGGGGCCGCCGACGCCGTCCAGCTCGTCGCCGACGGCCGCAGCACCGGCCGGATCGCCGTCCTCGGGGACTGACGGCAGGCTCCACGGGAGCGCGGTGCGATGGTCGGCGGATGTTGCCCTACCGCGCGTACTCCATCTCCGGGAAGCGCGCCGACGGCCCGTCCAGCAGGTGGTCGTCGTGCCCGCGCAGCCAGCGGTCGAGGAAGGACGCGACGTAGGAGCGGGTGGCGAGCACCGCCCGGTCGGGGCGGATGTCGCCGACGTCCTCGCTCAGCCGCTCCGGGGGGATCGCGCCCTGCCGGGCGAGCTGGGGCAGCAGGGACTGCGCGTCGGTGTAGGAGCCGTGCCGGGAGCCGTTCAGCGTGACGTCGGCGTGCCAGCCGGTGCTATGCTGCCAGAGGGCGTCCCAGCCGGGCTGGTGGTGGTAGTCCCCGGAGTCCTCGTTGCGGGTGCCCATCAGCAGGAACGGACGGTCCAGGCCGTCCTGGGCGACGCTGGGCAGGTACACCCCGGTGTGGCCGTCCGGCCCGGGGAAGTGCAGTTGGCCGTCCAGGTTGACGCCGGCCGCGATGCGCGGGTCGTCGTGCATGGTCTGGAGGGCGGTGAAGCCGCCCGCCGAGTGGCCGACCATGCCGATCCGGTCGAGGTCCAGCGAGGCGGCGAGACCGGCCGGCAGCCGCGGGTCCAGGCGCAGGCCGCCGAGTTCGTCCAGGACGAAGCGGGTGTCGTCGACCCTGGTCCGCATCGATTTGCGCAGCACCGCGCCGATGTCCAGGCCGGGCTGTCCGACCAGCGCGGGGAACACGGAGGTGGCCAGCTCCCCGTCGGGGAAGGCGACTTCGGAGGCCTCGTAGGTGTGGTCCAGCGTGACCACGACGTAGCCGCGCGAGGCCAGGTCCTCGACCAGCCCGGTGCCCCAGGTGCGCGGGTCGCCGAGGCCGGCCGAGTACAGCACCACCGGGCGCGGGCCGCCGGGCAGGGCGGGGGCGTCCGGCCGGGCGTGGGTGCGGATGCCCGCCCAGTCGGTACGGCCGGGCGTGGCGCCGTAGTTCGCCTGGCCGATGCTGCCCTCGGTGCCGAAGTGCTCGCCGGCGGCGGGCGCCATGTACCGGGCGCGGTCGGCGCCGGTGGCCGGGCGGGCGGTCGGGTACCAGAGGCTGATCATCAGCTCGCGGCGCTGCCCGGGCTTCCAGGGGTCCTGCCGCCCGGTGTCGGTCAGGTGCAGCGTGGTGGTGCCGATCGGGTACGGCCCGGTGGGCTCCGGCAGCCAGGCCCGGGCCTGCCGCTCGCCGCCGCCGTCCGCGCCCGGCGCCGGTGCTGCCGCCACCGCCCCGGGTGCGCCGACCGCTCCGAGCACCGCCGTCGCCGCCAGTAGTACCGCCGCCGCGGCCCGTCCCCGCCCGCCCATGATGTCTCTCCTCGTCCCCGTTGACCTGCCGGCCTGCCGGCCCGTTGGCCTGCTGACCTGCCGGCCTGCCGGCCCGTTGGCCTGCTGACCTGCCGGCCTGCTGATCAGGACAGTACGGGCGGGGGCGGGCCGCGGCCGTCATACCCAGGGGCCAACCTGCCCCTGAGTACTCCGGTATGACACCCCTACGGGTGCCGCCGCAGCTCCCGCCGGGCCAGCGAGCGCTTGTGCACCTCGTCCGGGCCGTCGGCCAGCCGCAGGGTGCGGTTGCCGGCCCAGAGCTGGGCGAGCGGGGTGTCCTGGCTGACGCCCGCCGCGCCGTGTGCCTGGACGGCCTTGTCGAGGATCCACTCGACGGTGCGCGGGGTGGCGATCTTGATCGCCTGGATCTCGGTGTGCGCGCCCCGGTTGCCGACGGTGTCCATCAGCCAGGCGGTCTTGAGCACCAGCAGCCGCAACTGCTCGATCCTGACCCGGGATTCGGCGATCCAGTCCTGCACCACGCCCTGCTCGGCGAGCGGCCGGCCGAAGGCGACCCGCCCGTTCACCCGGCGGCACATCAGCTCCAGGGCGCGCTCGGCGATGCCGATCGCGCGCATGCAGTGGTGGATCCGGCCGGGTCCGAGCCGGGCCTGCGCGATGGCGAAGCCCGCGCCCTCCTCCCCGATCAGGTTCCCGACCGGGACGCGGACGTCCTCGAACAGCACCTCGGCGTGGCCGCCGTGGTCCGCGTCGTCGTAGCCGAAGACCGTCATGCCGCGCCTGACGGTGACGCCGGGGGTGTCGCGCGGGACGAGCACCATGCTCTGCTGGCGGTGCGGTTCGGCCCCCGGGTCGGTCTTGCCCATCACGATGAGGATCCGGCACTGCGGGTTCATCGCCCCGGTGATGTACCACTTGCGGCCGTTGACGACGTACTCGTCACCGTCGCGCTCGATCCGGGTGGCGATGTTGGTGGCGTCCGAGGAGGCGACCTCGGGCTCGGTCATCGCGAAGGCGGAGCGGATCCCGGCGTCCAGCAGCGGGCGCAGCCAGCGCTCGCGCTGCTCGGCGGTGCCGAACTGGGCGAGCAGTTCCATGTTGCCGGTGTCGGGGGCCGCGCAGTTGAGCGCGGGCGGGGCCAGGTGCGGGCTGCGGCCGGTGATCTCGGCGAGCGGGGCGTACTGGAGGTTGGTCAGGCCCGCACCGTGCTCACCGGGGATGAACAGGTTCCACAGGCCCTGCTTGCGCGCCTCGGCCTGGAGTTCGGCGACCACGGGCGGGATGCTCCAGGCCTCGCGGGCCGGGTCGGCGAGCTGCTGCGCGAGGGCCGCCTCCGCCGGATACACGTGCTCGTCCATGAAGGCCAGCAGCTGCGCGCGGAGTTCGTTGGTGCGGGCGTCGTAGGCGAAGTCCATCGGTCAGTGCTCCTTGAGGGTGCTCAGGCCGTGCCGGGCGAGGATCGGGGCCATCTCGCCGGCCCGCTCGAAGCCCGCGCCGAGGGTGCGGCCCTGCTGGTAGCGGTAGTGGATGCCCTCGGCGACGACGGCGAGCTTGAAGGAGGCGAAGGCCACGTACCAGCCCAGGTCCCCGGCCTGTCGACCTGTCGACTCGGCGTAGTACGCGGCGAGTTCGTCGGGTTTCGGGAAGCCGGGGGCGGTCGCGGCGGAGGGGATGATGCCGCCGCCGACCCCGGCGACCTCGGTGTACATCACCAGCAGGCCGACGTCGGTGAGCGGGTCGCCGAGGGTGGACATCTCCCAGTCCAGCACGGCGGTGATCGCGTCGCCCTCGCCGTCGCTGTCGCCCTCGCCGTCGCTGTCGCTGTCGCCGACCAGCACGTTGTCCAGCCGGTAGTCGCCGTGCACCAGGGCGGGCGCCGGGGAGACGGGCCGCCGCGCGGCGAGCAGGGCGTGCAGCCGCTCCACCTCGGGCAGGTCGCGGTTGCGGGAGCCGGCCAGTTGGGTGGACCAGCGGCGCAGCTGGCGCTCCAGATAGCCGTCGGGCCGGCCGAAGTCCGCGAGGCCGACGGCCGACGGATCGATCCGGTGCAGGGCGGCGAGGGTGTCGACCAGCCGCAGCCCGAGGGCGCGCACCCGCTGCTCGCCGAGGGCGGCGAGCGGGGCGACGTCCCGGTGGGAGATGCCGGGAACGAACTCCATCAGATACCAGGGCGCACCGAGCACGTCCGCACCGGGGTCGAGGAGGAGGGTACGAGGGACGGGCACTTCGGTGTCGCGCAGGGCGGTCATGACGCGGTACTCGCGGCCCATGTCGTGGGCGGTGGCGAGGACGTGCCCGAGCGGAGGGCGACGGAGGACCCAGCGGCCGGTGCCGTCGGTGAGGACGTACGTGAGGTTGGAGCGGCCCCCCTCGATGAGGTCGGCCCGCAGCGGGCCCTGGACGAGCCCGGGCAGCTCGCGGTCCAGGTGGGCGCGGAGGAGGGCGAGGTCCAGCCCGGGCGGGTCGGCGGGGCTCTCGGGCATCGGGCGGCTCCTCGGGGTGCGGCATCATTGACTAAGCGCTTGCTTAGCATTCAGCGGGACGTCGCCTACTGTCAATGCCCACCCGCACGCGACGAGCCCCCGGACCGCGCGGTCCGGGGGCTCGTCGGTGAGGTCCTGGATCAAATGTCGCCGAACTCGCCGGCGGCAGGTCCTCCCGCACCACATGTCGGATCCCCGGCCGAGCGGTGGCGTTCAGTCGACGGGTGCGGCGGTTCCGGTGCGGTAGAACTCTGCTGCCATCACGGTGGCGGGGACGCCGAGTTCGGCGGCGACGGCCATGATCGCGGTGGTGCCGACGGCGAGGTCGGCTTGGCCGTCGGTGGTGAAGTACGGTGCGATGAACGTCTCGTAGTGGGCTCGGGCCTCTTCTGCGGTGTGTCGGCCCAGGAACGCCTGGATGTAGCGCACCGTGGTGTCGGGTTCGTCGTGGATCACTTGCAGGGCGCGGCGGTGGGCCCGTACGACGGCCTGGACCGCGGGGTCGTCCGGGTGGAGGTGGGTGGGGTCGACGGCCACGCCCACGGTGGGGATCTGGAAGTGGTCGCCCATCCAGGCCAGCACCTGCCAGCCGTACTCGGCGGCGATCGCCTCCGGTGCCATGGTGCTGCCGACCACGGCGGCGTCGATCCTGCCGTCGCGCAGCCGGCGCAGGTCCATGCCGTAGTCGCCGGGTGGGCGGACGACGGCGTGGAGGTCGCGGTCCGGGTCGAGGCCGGCCCGGCGCAGCACGATCCGGGTGAAGCATCCGGGTGCGGTGTGGGGGGCGTGCACCGCCAGCCGTCGGCCGGCCAGGTCGGCCAGGGAGGCCGGGCCGGGGCGGGAGGTCAGGCCGGGGCGGGCGAGGAACCAGAACAGCGGGCGGTGGGTGTTGACGTTGAGCGCGACCCAGGGGGTGGCGCCGGTCAGCCGGGACAGCAGGGCCCGGCCGAGCCCGATGGTGGCGACGCGGCGCAGCCGCTCCTCGCTCCAGGAGCAGCCGTCGTGCAGCGCGACGTGGACGCCCTCGTCGGCGTAGTAGCCCTGCTGGTCGGCGACGTAGGCGGTCAGTTCCTCGTGCAAACCCCGCCCGACGTAGGCGAGATCGATCGTGTGCATGAACGTTCTCCCTTGGTCGTGTCGCCACCGGGGCCCCGCGCGTGCCCGCCGCCTCGCCGCCCGGGTCCCGGGTCCCGGGTCCCGGGACCCGCGACGCGGGGCGGCGGGGCATCAGTCCATGGACATCCCGCCGTTCACCGCGGCCGTGGTGCCGGTCATGAAGGCGCTGTCCTCGCCGGTGTAGAAGGCGACCGCCCGGGCGACGTCGTCCGGGCGTGCCAGGCGGCCCAGGGGGGTGGCCGCCACCTGCCGCTGCCGGTGCTCCTCGTCGAACGCGTGGGCCGCCATGCGGGTGTCGTCCACCGGGCCGGGCTCGACGACGTTGACCGTGATGCCCAGCGGGCCCAGTTCCTGGGCGAGGTACCGGGCGAACTGCGTCAGTGCGGCCTTGGCCGTGCCCAGCGCGATCATGCCCTCCCGGGGGCGGCGGCTGAGGCCGGTACCGAGATAGACGATGCGCCCCCAGCGCTGTTCGGTCATGGCGGGCAGGACGGCTCTGGTGACCGTGAAGGCCGCCCGCAACTCGTCGTCGAGCTTGGCGCCCAGTTCTTCCCACGTGATGTCCTGGAACGGTTTGATCACGTACGGGGTGAGCGCGTTGTGCACGAGCACGTCGACGCCGCCCCACGCCGCCCGGACCTGCTCGACCAGGTGCTCGACCGCCGCCGGCTCACGCACGTCGGCCTGTACGGCCATGGCCTGACCGCCTGCGGCCTCGATGCCGGCCACGACCTCCTCGGCCGCCGCGGCGCTGTGCAGGTAGTTGACCACCACGCGCATGCCCCGTGCGGCCAGCAGGCGGGCCGTGACCGCACCGATTCCGCTGCTGGCCCCTGTCACCAGGGCGACCCTGCCTGCCGACCCGGTCACAGGACGGTGAAGTACGGCGTCGTCGTGGTGGATCTCGTGCTCGACGTCCTGGTCACCCATCGCGTCTCCTAGCCCCCGTCGCGCTCCCTCCGATCACCGTGGTGCCTGGTGTCGGACAAGGCCCATTCCGGTGTCCCGTCCCCTGCTGACCACCGTAACCCCGGCGGCGACGGCGGGCGCGGGCGCGCGAAGCCGTCCGAGGACTCCGCACACGTCCGGCCGGGCGCGGCGACGAACCGGGCTCCCCCGTCGCCTCGCCGTGCCGGTGCACCCGTGCGGTCGCGGCACCGGCTGTCGTCCCGTGGCGCGGCGCCCCGCGCCGCACCCGCCCCGCGCGCCCGACAGAATGGCGCCATGAGGATGATCCACACCCTGGCCGGCGCGCTGCTGCTCCTGCTCATCGTCGGCAGCATCCTGCGCACGCTGGTCGTCCCGCGCGGGCTGTACTCGGCGCTGGTCAGCCGGCTCTGGCGGGTGCTGCGAACCGTGCTCCGGCTCTACGCGACGCCGTTCCGCAGCTACTACGCGCAGGACCGGGCGCTGACCTGGCTGGCGCCGCTGATCCTGCTCGGCATGCTCGGGGTGTGGCTCAGCGGCATGCTGCTCGCCTACACCCTGTTGCTGCACGGCACGTCCGAGCTCAGCTGGTCGGTGGCCATCCGGGAGGCCGGATCCAGCCTCTTCACCCTCGGCTACGCCAGCGGCGAGCGCCTGCAACTCTCGGCCATCGACTTCATGGCCGCCGCCAGCGGGCCGCTGGTGATCGCCCTCCAAATCGCCTACCTGCCCACCCTCTACGCCGCCTACCAGCGGCGGGAGACCGAGGTGACCCTCCTCCAGTCCCGGGCCGGCGAGCCCGCCTGGGGCCCGGAACTGCTGGCCCGGCAGTCCCTCGTCGACACCGAGACCGCCCTCCCCCAGCTCTACCGGGACTGGGAGCGGCTCGCCGCCGACATCGGCGAGAGCCACTCCAACTACCCGGTGCTGCTGTCCTTCCGCTCCCCGCAGCCCAACCGCAGCTGGGTGGTCGGCCTGATCGCGGTGCTCGACGCGGCCGCCCTCCATCTGGCGCTCTGCCCGCGCTCGGCCCCGCCCGAGGCCCGCCTGGTGCTGCGCGCGGGCTTCACCGCGCTGCGCGACATCGGCCGCTCCGTACGGATCGACTTCGACCCGGACCCTGACCCGGACGTCCCGATCCGCCTGACCTACACCGAGTACATCGGCGCCGTCGCCATGATCACGTCCGCCGGATTCCCCCGCGAGCGCCCGGTCGACGAGGCCTGGCAGCACTTCCACGGCTGGCGCGTCAACTACGAGGCGCTGGCCTACGAACTCGCCCGCCGCGGCGACGCTGTCCCCGCCCTGTGGACCGGCCCGCGCGACTTCCACGCCCCCGTCATCCCCCCGGCCCGCCCCACCGACCGCCGCCCGGGCCCGACCGGCACCACCCTGCCGCCGGTCTGACCTGCGCCGGCGGGCGTCAGACCGCCACCGGTGCGCCCGTGGCCAGGGAGTGGTCGGCGCCGGCGAGGATTTCGACCACGCGCAGGCCGAAGTCGGCGTCGCAGGGGTGTGGTTGGCCGGTGGCGGCCGAGGCTTGGAGGGCGTCCAGGGCGCGGTGCAGGGCGGCGGCCGGGCCCTCGCCGCGCTCGGGCAGGTGGGCGATGCCGTGCTCGCCGCGCAGTTCCAGGCCGGCGCCGCCGGCGCCGACCGGCGCGGTCAGGCTCAGTGCCAGCGTGCTGGAGGCGCCGTCGGCGTGCCGCAGCACCAGGTGGACGGTGTCCAGTGGGCCGGCCACCGCCGTGACCTGCGTCGCGTCGCCGAGCACCGGCAGCAGCACCGACAGCGCGTGCGGGCCGACGTCCCACAGCGCGCCCTTCTCCTTGCGCCACGGCGAGGCCGCGTACGGGCTGGTGCTGCCGGGGGCGAACACCGAGCCGAGCCAGTCCGAGCGGCCGGTGAACCAGCCGCCCAGGCCCGCCTGCTGCTCGATCCACGGGATCTGCTCCCCGCCGAAGCGGACGGTGAAGAAGACCACGGAGGCGACCTCGTGGGCCCGGACGGCCTCGGCCACGGCCCGCGCGTCCGGCACGGTCAGCGCGACCGGCTTGTCCAGCAGCAGGTGGCAGCCGGCCTCGGCGGCCCGTACCGCGAGGCCCGCCTGCACGGTCGGCGGCAGCGCGATCGAGACCGCGTCCACCTCGGCGAGCAGCTGGTCGAGGTCCGCGTAACCGGGGACGCCGTACGCCCCGCCGAGGGCCGTGGCCGCCTCCGGCCGGCGGGCCCAGACGCCGGTGAACTCCAGCCCGGGGTGCTCGGCGAGGACGGGTGCGTGCACCCGCTCCGCCCAGGGGCCGGCGCCCAGCAGTCCGATCCGCACGATGTCTCCGTTCCTCCGTGGTACTGGAAAAATTCAGCTCTGCACGCGGGCCAGCGTGAAGCCGTCGTAGCCCTTGCTGCCGACCGTCTGCACCGACGTCGCGGTGACCCCCGGCTCGGCGGCGATCAGGTCGTGCAGGGCCCGGGTGCCGACCACCGACGGGTCGGTGCTGTCCGCGTCGGCGATGGCGCCGCCGCGCACCACGTTGTCGACGATGATCAGCGAGCCCGGCCTGGTCAGCTGGAGCGCCCGCCGGAAGTACTCGGGGTTGCTGGGCTTGTCCGCGTCGATGAAGACCAGGTCGAAGGGCTCCACGCCCTGCTCGACCAGCGCGGCCAGCGAGTCGGCGGCCCGGCCGAGCCGCACCTCGGCGACCTTCTCCAGCCCTGCGCGCGCGATGTTCCCCTGGGCGACCTCGGCGTGCTTCGGGTCGATCTCCAGGGTGAGCAGGGCGCCGTCCGCGGGCAGCGCCCGGGCGAGCCAAATCGCGCTGTACCCGCCGAGCGTGCCGACCTCCAGGATCCGCCGCGCGCCCTGGGTCAGCGCCAGCAGGTGCAGCAGCTTGCCCTGGTTGGGGGCGACGGCGATCTTCGGCAGCCCGGCCGCGTCCGCGGCGGCGGCCGCGGCCTCCAGCGCCGGGTCGTGCCCCACCAGCTGCTCGGAGAAGTACGCGTCCACGGCATCCCACGTCGACTGGGTCATCGGGCCCTCCAGTTGTGCATGATCGGCAGGTACCCGCCGATGCTACTCCGGGGGCCCGACAGCCCCGCCGTGCTCAGTGCAGACGCCTCGTCATTCCGCTTGCTCCGCTTGCTTGCTCCGCTTACTCCGCGACGGGCGCCTTGGCGGCGGTCGCCGCGGCGGCCGCCTCCTCCGCCTCGATCCTGGCGTGGGTCTTGGCGGCGCGGCGCTTCATGAACCAGGCCGAGGCGCCGCCGATCAGCACCGCCGCGGCCAGGCCCGCCCAGGAGAAGCGGGACAGCCAGGGCTCGATGCTCTTGCCGACCTTGTAGACCAGCAGCGTCGTGCCGCCGGCCCAGACGATGCCGCCGAGCACGTTGGCGATCAGGAACTTCCAGTACGGCATCTTCAGCGCGCCGGCGAGCGGCCCGGCGAAGATGCGCAGCAGGGCGATGAAGCGGCCGAAGAAGACCGCCCACATCCCCCACTTCTGGAAGGAGCGCTCGGCGGTGGCCAGGTGGGACGGCCCGAAGTGCTTGGGGAACTTGCGTCCGAGCTTCTCGAACAGCGGCTTGCCGCCCTTGCGGCCGATCGAGTAGCCGATCGAGTCGCCGATGATCGCCCCGAGGATGGCGACCACCGCGATCCACTCCGGGCTCACCACGCCCTTGACCGCCATCAGGGTGGCCGTGACCAGCGCGATCTCGCCGGGCAGTGGGATGCCCAGCGACTCCAGTCCGATGATCAGGCCGACCAGGGCGTACACCGCTGTCGGTGGGACGCTCTCGATCCAGGCGTCGATGTGCAAGGCCAGTACCTCCGTGGCAGGTCGGAACCGGCGCGGCCCTCAGCGGTGCCGCACGCCGGTTCCGGCAGTTGTCCGATGGCGGCAACGCGGCCGCTTCCCCATAAGGGCAGCCTAACGTGCCGGGCGGCCTGTCCCCCCGGCCGATCACCCGTGGTTACGACGTGCGGTGGTGCCCCATGGTTCCCGCTCGACCAGCCGTTCTTCAAGATCCGGCAAAGCGAAGTGCGACCACGGACGGCCGCGCGTTCACCCGGCGCACGAGCGGCAGCAGGGCGCGGAGCAGGCCCCGCCCGCCCTCCGGGTACACCTCGCGCACGTCGGTCACCGCCGGGTGCGCGGTGGCCAGCTTGCCGCGCTCGTCCGCGTCCATGCCGAACGGCATCGGCGGCGCCTGGTAGTGCCGGGTCCGCAGCTTGCCCTGGACGGTCCGGGCGCTGAACCAGCGCGGCACCGCGTCCAGCACCATCGACCCGCCGGGGAAGCGCTCGGCGCAGGCCGCGATCAGTGCCCGCGCCTCCTCCGGCCGCAGGTACATCAGCAGGCCCTCGGCGCAGATCATCACTCCGCGTGCCGGATCCACCTCGTCCATCCAGCCCGGGTCGGTGACCGGGCAGGCGAGGATCCGGCGCCGCTCGTCCGGCGGCAGCAGCCGCTCCCGCAGCGCGGCCGTCTCCGGCAGGTCCACCGCCAGCCAGTCCGCCCGGCCGTTGTCGACCCGCCACGCCTGGGTCTCCAGGCCGTCCCCGAGGCCGACCACGGTGCCGCGCGGGCAGCGGTTCAGGAAGTCCGCCACCTCACGGTCGAAGCAGGCCGCCCGCAGCGCCTGCAGCTGGCTGACCAGCGCGCCCTCCCCGAAGCGCTCCGCGAACGGGAAGTCGATCCGGTCGACCAGTTCGACCGCCTTCGGGTCCTCCAGCACCGTGTCCGGCCGACGCGCCTCCACCGCGCGGTGCCACAGCGTCCACAACGCCGTCTCCGGCACCTGCGCCAACTCCGGCCGCTCCCCGCCGCTCATCGCTCACTCCTTCGGATGTGCTCCGCGCTGGACCTGCTCCGCGCCGGACGTGTTCCGCGCTCGGCGTGTTCCACGCTCGACGTGCTCCACGCTCCGGCCTGAACCCGCCGATTCTGACACCCCGGACGCGGGGACGCCCGGGCCGCCGCGCCGCTCAGCCGATGCTGAACGCGCCGTCCGGCGGGGGCGGGGAGTCGGTGGCGTCGGCGTCCGTGACCGGGGCGGTGCGGCCGACCAGGGCGGCCAGGTCGGCGCCGTCGGTGAGGCGGGCCGGGAAGATGTCGCCGGCCAGCAGCCGGGTGAGCTCGGCGGCCGGGAGCGGGGCCGTCGAACCGGCGAGCAGGATGTTGCCGTACCGGCGGCCGCGCAGCACCGGGGCCTCGGCGACCAGGAAGGTGTACGGGAACACCGCGCCGACCGTCGCGGCCTGGGCCCGGGCGAAGGCCAGCGGCGGGCCGTCGGCCAGGTTGGCGGCGTAGCAGCCGCCGGGGCGCAGGACGGCGGCGGCCAGCCGCAGGAACTCCACCGAGGTGAGGTGGGCGGGGGTGCGCGAGCCGTGGAAGACGTCCGCGATGACCAGGTCCCGGCTGCCGGGCGAGGTGCCGGCGAGGGCGGCGCGGGCGTCGCCGACGGTCGCGGTGATGTCCGCGCCGGGCCCCTGCCAGGGCAGGTGCTCGGCGACCAGGTCGAGCAGCGGCCCGTCCACCTCGACCACCCGCTGGCGCGAGCCGGGGCGGGTGGCGGCGAGGTAGCGGGGCAGGGTGAGCGCGCCGCCGCCGAGGTGCAGCACGTCCAGCGGCTGCCCGGCGGGGGCGAGGGCGTCGGCGAGGTGGCCGAGCCGCCGGGTGTACTCGAACTCCAGGTGGGTCGGGTCGGCGAGGTCGACGTAGGACTGCGGGGTGCCGTCCAGGGTGAGCAGCCAGCCGCCGTCCCGGTCGAGGTCCGGCATGAGCTTGGCGAAGCCGAGGTCGGTGTGGCGCCCGACCGGCACCGGCTCGTCCGGCACCGCCCCGACCGGCACCGGCTCGTCCGGCACCGCCCCGACCGGCACCGGCTCGTCCGTCACGCGCTCTCCCCCACGGCCTGGGTGTCCGCAGGCCGGACGTCGGCCAGTCGGACGTCCAGGTAGGCGGCGAGCCAGCGGTCCAGTTCGGCGAAGGCCCGGGTGCGGGCGGCCTCGCCCGAGAGCACCAGGTCGTGCATGCCGCCCTCGATCCGGACGATGGTGACGTGCCGGCCCAGTCGCGGGCCCTGGCCGGCGATGTCGTCGGCGCGCAGCACGGCGTCCGCGTGGTGCAGCGCGTTGTGCCACTTGGTGGTCGTGATCGACCGGGTCGACGCCATCAGCAGCACCGGCACGTCGATCCCGAGCCCGTGCCGCAGCTGCCGGTGGCCCTGGTGGATGGCGGCCAGCCAGCCCGCGTACAGCGGGAAGCCCTCGGCGGGCTTGAGGGCGAGGTCGAAGTCCCACTCGCCCCGGTGGTCCTTGTGCAGGCTGTGCGTGTAGTGCGGGTTGAGCGTCGACGGCAGCACGCGGGTGGGCGCCAGCCGTCCGATCGCGGTGACGGCCGGGCCGCCGACGGTCCGTACGGCGGGCGCGGCCGGCATCGACAGGAACGGGCTGTTCAGGAACAGCCCCTCCACCAGGCCGCGCCCCGAGCGCCGCCCCGCCCACAGCGCGCCGATCAGCCCGCCGGTGGAGTGCCCGTTCAGCAGCAGCCGCCGGTGCCCGTCCACCTCGCGGATGATCCGCACCGCCTCGTCGATCTCCTCGTCGTACTCGGCGAGGTCGCGCACGAAGTTCGGCGACTGGTGCGGGCGCAGGGAGCGGCCGTACTTGCGCAGGTCCAGGGCGTAGAAGGAGAACCCGAGCGCGGCGAAGTGGTCGGCGAGGTTGGTCTGGAAGAAGTAGTCGTTGTACCCGTGGATGTACAGCACGGCCCGCTCCGCCCCCGGCACCAGCCGGCGCACCAGCGTCGCGCAGACCTCCCCCTCGGCGTCCGGCCGCAGCGTCAGCTCGGCCGTCTCGTAGGGGGCACCCAGGATGTCTTCCCGAAACTCCATCTGCGCCGCACCCGTCCTCGTGCTCGACCTGCCGTACGTCGCAGGTGTCCTTGATCCAGGACCCCGACAATACCGGCCGGTAGCGCGGGACTGCCTGCCGGGCGCCGCTCCGCCGGGCACCGGTGTGACCCGGCCGTCCGCGCCTCCTGATCGCTCCCCGTGCGCCTGCTGTGCGCCGGTGGTCGTGTGGAACGCTACCCGGACAGATCCAACTCCGGTTGTCACGCAGGCGAGTTGAGGAGAACACATGCCGCAGCCCGGCCACACCGATCCGTCGCTGTACCGTTCGGCCGCCGAGGCGATCGCCGCGCCACCGGAGACGCTGGCGTACGTCGCCGGGTTCGACCGCGCCGGGGAGCGGCCGGACGCGCTGCTCACCGTGGACACCGATCCGGCGTCGGCGAGCTACGGGAAGGTCCTCAACTTCGCCGAACTACCGACACTGGGCGACGAGTTGCACCACTTCGGCTGGAACGCCTGCTCCAGTGCGCTGGCGCACGCCTGCCACGAGAACCCCGAGCGGCGCTACCTCCTCCTCCCGGGCCTGCGCTCCTCGCGGCTGCACGTGATGGACACCCGGCCCGACCCCGTCCGGCCGCGCCTCGTCAAGACCGTCGAGGCGGCGGAACTCGCCGCCAAGGCCGGCTACTCGCGCCCGCACACCCTGCACTGCGGACCGGACGGGGTGTTCCTGTCCTGCCTGGGCGGCGGGGACGGGAACGACGGGCCCGGCGGGGTGGCGCTGCTGGACCACACCACCTTCGAGGTGCTGCGCGCCTGGGAGACGGAGCGCGGGCCGCAGCACTTCGCGTACGACGTCTGGTGGCACCTGGGGACGAACGTGGGGGTGACCAGCGAGTGGGGCACGCCCTGGATGGTGGAGGGCGGGGTCGTCCCGGAGCTGCTGCTGGGCCGCAAGTACGGGCACGCGCTGCACTTCTGGGAGCTGGACTCGGGGCGGCACCTGCAGCGGATCGACCTCGGCGACCAGTACCAGATGGTGCTGGAGCTGCGCCCGGCGCACGATCCGCAGGCGGAGTGGGGCTTCGCCGGGGTGGTGACCAACGTCGAGGACCTGTCCGCCTCGGTCTGGCTCTGGTACCGGGAGGGCCCGGCGTTCACCGCGCGCAAGGTGATCGAGATCCCCGCCGAGCCCGCCAAGACGGAGGACCTGCCGCCCGCGCTGCAACCGTTCGGCGCGGTGCCGCCGCTGATCACGGACATCAACCTGTCGGTGGACGACCGCTGGCTGTACGTGTCCGCGTGGGGCACCGGCGAGCTGTTCCAGTACGACGTGTCGGACCCGTTCCACCCCCGCCTCGCCGACTCGGTGCGGCTGGGCGGGGTCGTCGCCCGCACCCCGCACCCGGCCGCGCCGGGACGCCCGCTGAGCGGCGCCCCGCAGATGGTCGAGATCAGCCGGGACGGGCGCCGGCTCTACCTCACCAACTCCCTCTACGGTGCCTGGGACGACCAGTTCTACCCGGACGGCATCGAGCCGTGGATCGTCAAGCTGGACGCCGACACCGAGGCGGGCGGGCTGAGCGTCGACGAGCGCTTCTTCCCGCACGGCGCCGACTTCCGGGGCCTGCGGGTGCACCAGACCCACCTCGCGGGCGGCGACGCCTCCTCGGACTCCTACTGCTACCGGTAGGACGCCCGCCGGCGGGGACGTCCAGCGGCAGGACGTCCCCGCCGGTGGGCCTAGCGGGCGAGCGCCTGGTCGTAGCGGACCTGGGCCAGGGGCAGCCCGGCGGCGAGCAGTTCGGAGCGGACGGAGGCGACCATGCCGGCCGGGCCGCTGACGCAGGCGAGGTGCTCGCGCCAGTCCCCGGCGCCCGCGACGGCGTCGGCGAGCCGGCCTGCGGTGACCGGCGTGAGCGCCAACCAGGGCTTGTGCAAGCTCAGTTCGGAGAGCGCGGACCAGTCGTAGAGGTCGCCGCGGTCCCGGGCACCCACAAACAGGTGGACGCGGCGGCCGCGCGGGCGCTGGGCGGCCTGCTGCTCGACGATGGCCTTCATCGGGGCCAGGCCGGTGCCGCCGGCGACCAGCAACAGGTCGCGGGTGTCGTCCTCGGGCAGCAGGCCGCCGCGCGGCGGGCCGAGGCGCAGCCGGTCGCCGACGGCGGTGCGTTCGACGAGGGCCGCGCTGACCCCGTCCGGACCGGTGCGCCGGACGTGGAACTCCAACTCGTTGTCGGTGCGCGGCGCGCAGCCCATCGAGTACTGCCGCCAGGTGTGCGGGAGCGTCGGGTGCTCGACCGTGCCGTACTGTCCGGCCCGGTACGGGTAGGGCTCGCCGGTGCGCACGCGCAGGACGGCGAGGTCGGGGCGGCGGCGCTCGTGGCCGGTCACCACGGCGTGCCAGTAGGGGGGTTCGGTGAGCGCGGAGTCGGCGCCGGCCGTCATCGCCGCGACGGCGAAGCGCAGCATCCGGACCCAGGCCGCTTCCATCTCCTCCGTCCACCGGGAGGCCGCCCGGTGCCGGATCGCCGCGCACAGGGCTTCCTCGAAGGCCTCGTAGTGGACCGGCCGGACGCCCAGTTTGCGGTGGTCGCGCCCGAGTTGGCGCAGGGTCGAGGCCAGTTCGGCCGGGTGGTGGAGGTGGTCCACCAGGTGGCGGAGGATCCGCTCCAGGTGGGCCTGCTGGAACTCCATCGAGGCGGGGAAGAGCGGACGCAGGTAGGGGCGGCGGCGGAACATCACCGCGTAGAGGTGGTCGATCAGTTCGGAGAGCGGTTCGAGCAGGCCGAGGTCGCGCCGGATCAGCCGCTGGTCGGCGGCGCCGTCGTAGCCGTCGCGGTCGCCCGGCCCGCCGGTGCCGCCGTACGCGCCGGTGCCGGCCGGATCGGGCGCGAACGGCGAGGCAGGGGTGAGGAGTTGGCGGCGGAGCCGCATCGCGTGGTGGCGGGCGATCAGCCGGTCGTACTCGGCGGTGGTGCCGCTGGTGGTGGTGTCCATGACCCGCCCAGTCAATCGCCACCCGGTTACCGGCGAGAAGGGTCGATGGCCCCGATCGGACCCGGGACCATCGACCCCTTGACGGAAGGGTCTGGCGGGAATCCCGTCGCGTCGTTACCGGGCGGGATCGGCCGGGGTCGCCTCGGCGGGCTCCGGGTGGAAGTCGGTGGCCGCCCAACTGGCCAGCAGCCGCAGGGACTCGGCGGAGCCGGAGCCGGGCTCGGCGTGGTAGGTGACGAGCATCTGGTCGACGTCCCCGGCCGGGCGCAGCGTCTCGTACTGGAGGTCGAGCCGGCCGACCACCGGGTGGTGCAGCCGCTTGGTGCCGTGGCCCTTGTCCTGGATGCTGTGGGTGGCCCAGAGCCGGCGGAAGTCGTCACTCTTGAGGGACAGTTCACCGATCAGCGAGGCGAGCCTGGGGTCGTCCGGATCCCGTCCGGCGTCCAGCCGCAGCATGCCGACGACGTCGGTGGCCTTGCCGTCCCAGTCCTCGTAGAGCTCGCGGGCCGACGGGTCGAGGAAGAGCTGCCAGGCCATGTTGCGCTGCTCGGGCGGCATCGCGGCGAAGTCGCCGAGCAGGGCGGTGCCGAGCCGGTTCCAGCCGATGATGTCCAGGCGCCGGCCGAGGACGTACGCGGGCACGCCCTCCATCGCGTCCAGGAGCTGCTGGAGCGCGGGCCGGACCCGCTGCGGGCGGGCGACGGCCCGGCCGGGGCGGCGGCGGGCGGGCCTGGTGAGCCGCCCGAGGTGCTCGCGCTCGGCGGGGCTGAGCCGCAGCACGCGGGCGATGGCGTCCAGGACGGCGGCGGAGACGCTCTCGCCGTGGCCCTGTTCGAGCCGGGTGTAGTAGGCGGTGCTGACTCCGGCGAGCAGGGCCAGCTCCTCGCGGCGCAGGCCGGGCACCCGCCGCCGGGTGGTGCTGTCCGGCAGGCCCACGTCCTCGGGCCGCAGCCGGGCGCGGCGGGATCGGAGGAACTCGCTGAGTTCGGTGCGCTGGTCCATGTCTGCAGTATGCGGGGGATCCGGGCGGCGCAGGTGGGGGGAAGGGTGATACTGCCGTGCGTACGTTCCGTGGTCGTACGTCCGGGGTCCCTACGCGTGGCGTGCGTACGAAGAGCTCTGGTCTGGCTGGCCGCGCCGCACCGGAGCAGGCTGGAAGCATGACGAACTCGACGAACGCAACGACGACGAGCACCACCGAGGGCACCACCCGCACGGTCGCCGCCTACGCCGCGGCGCGGCCCGACTCCCCGCTGGAGAAGACCACCGTCACCCGCAGGGCGGTGGGAGAGCACGACATCGTGATCGACATCAAGTTCTGCGGCATCTGCCACTCCGACATCCACCAGGTCGGCGAGGACTGGGGCACCGGCATCTTCCCGATGGTCCCGGGCCACGAGATCGCCGGCGTGGTCACCGAGGTCGGCCCGGGCGTCACCCGCTGGCAGGCCGGCGACCGGGTCGGCGTCGGCTGCATCGTCGACTCCTGCCGGGAGTGCGACAACTGCCGGGCCGGCCTCCAGCAGTACTGCACCGGCCAGGGCGGCACCGTCTTCACCTACAACAGCGTCGGCCACGACGGCCTGCCGACCCACGGCGGCTACTCCTCGAAGCTGGTCGTCGACGAGGCGTACGCGCTGCGCATCCCCGACAACCTGCCGCTGGACGCCGCCGCGCCGCTGCTGTGCGCCGGCATCACGCTGTACTCGCCGCTCGCGCACTGGGGCGCCGGGCCGGGCAAGAAGGTCGCGATCGTGGGCCTCGGCGGGCTCGGCCACATGGGCGTGAAACTCGCCCACGCCATGGGCGCGGAGGTCACCGTGCTCAGCCAGTCGCTGCGCAAGCACGAGGACGGGCTGAAGCTCGGCGCCGACCACTACCGCGCCACCTCCGACCCGGCCACCTTCACCGAGCTCGCGGGCACCTTCGACCTGATCGTCAACACGGTCTCCGCCGACCTCGACCTGAGCGCCTACCTCGGCCTGCTGCGCACCGACGGCACCATGGTGCAGGTCGGCGCGCCGGAGAAGCCGGTCACGGTGAACGCGCACGCGCTGCTCGCCGGCCGCCGTTCGCTGGCCGGCTCGATGATCGGCGGACTGCCTGCCACCCAGGAGATGCTGGACTTCTGCGGCGAGCACGGCATCACCGCGGAGATCGAGCTGATCCGCGCCGAGCAGATCAACGAGGCCTACCAGCGGGTGCTGGCCGGCGACGTCCGGTTCCGCTTCGTGATCGACGTCGCGACGATCTGACCGTGACCGTCACGGCCTGACCCCGCACTCCCCCGTGCCCCGACGCCCCGCCCCCTGGTGCTCTCCCATCGCCAGGGGGCGGGCGCCGTCGGGGCGCGGGGCGCCGCGGGTCAGGCCCCGGCCGTGCCCGCTCGGGACGACCGGCGTTCCTGGCGCCGGTCCTCCCGCCGCTGCCGCCCCCGGCGCAGCGGCTGATCGGGCAGCCAGCCGAAGGTGAGGCAGGCGCCCACCAGTCCGAGCAGCATCCCAATCACGAAGCCGCCCAGGTTGGAGGTGAGCCAGCTCGCCAGCGCGGCGAGCACGGCGAGGACGGAGTAGAACAGCCGCTGGGCCGGGTTGAACAGGATCAGCAGGCCGCACAGCACCATCACCGCCGGCACCAGGTAGCCCGCCAGCCCCTGCATCCCGATGTGCAGGACGACGGGCAGCGGGGCACGCAGGGTGAACAGGATCTCGGCGCCGCCGAACAGCACCAGCAGCCCGCCCCAGAACGGCCGTTGGCCCCGCCAGTCGCGTTTGACCGGTCGGGTGGTGGCGGGAGCGGGGGCGGGAGCCGTCCCCACGGCCCCCTCCGCGACGCCCTCGCCGGAACCGGCCGGCTCCGGTACGGACTCCGTCATGGTCAGCAGCCCTGGGAGCTGAAGCTCAGCCGCAGGTTGGGCAGTTTGAACCCGACGGCGGTGCTCGCGTAGTTGTGCTGCTTGAGGTGCGTCAGCACGACGGTGTCGGCCTGCTGCCCGAAGACGCCCGGGTTGCCCTTGCCCGCGTTGCCGGCCTTGGTGTAGGTGCTGGCGTCGCCGCCGATCTCGATGTTGGTGAACTCCGCGTCACCGGACAGCATGTCGGAGTCGGTGGTGAGATCGGTGGCGGAGACGGGGGTGCCGCCGTCGCCGGCGTGGATCACCAGGTTGACGCCGCCGAGGTCCACGCTCTGGCACAGGTTGGTGATCTCGGCCTTCTTGATCGCCGAGACCGCGACCAGCACCTGACCGCCGGTGGAGCCCTGGTTGGGGCTGTCGGGGATCATCGAGTCCAGGCTGCCGAACTGGGCGAAGCCCTTGCCGTCGAGCTTGTCCGCGGTGATCGTGAACGGCATGCCGCTGATGGAGAACTGGGCGGCGAGTACGCCCTGGGCGGTGAGGGCCATCAGGACGGCGCCCGCCGCGACGGCCGGAACGGCCATCCAGGCGCTGCGCTTGAGCCGTACCCGCCCTCTCCTGGTGCCGGTCGGCGTCTCCGGGGTCTCGGCCGCGGCGGCGGCGTCCTCGGACATGGCCATGTGTGCTCCCTGTTGGGTGGGTGGGATGTGCAGGCACTGGCACGGTGCCCTGGCGCGGACAGCGTTCCACGGCCCGACCGGGCCGCCCGCCCCTCGGCAGCGGGGCGGGCACGGTCAGGCCGCGCTTTGAGTAACTGGGAAGCTACTGCCCGGTAGTGGCCGGGTCAATACGGGTGCACGAAGGATCTTCACCGATCGGAAACCCGAGCCGGGCGGCCGCCTGTGCCGGGCCGAGGAAGGGCGCGAGACAGAACATGCTCAACACCGGCAGGAGTTCCGGTAGTTGAACAGTCCGGCCGGAGTCGATCCGCCGGTAGAGCGCGCTGTAGACCCCGCCCACCACGGCGTCCACCAGCTCCACGACCCGCACACCGCGCGGGGGTTGTGGCACCTCGGCGAAGAACGCCCGGAACCGGGTGAGGAGTTGGTCCCGCTCGCGGCGGCCGGCCGGTCCGACCGCCTCGATCTCGATCACCGCCATGGTCGCGAAAGCCGGTGTCCCCGCCAGCAGCTGGAGCATCGCGCCGAGCGCCTGCCGGATCCCGGCGCACCAGTCGGACTCCGCCGCGAAGGCCGCCGCCATCCGCCGGACCACCACCCCGGTGCCGTACCGGTGCGCGGCCAGGAAGGCGTCCTCCTTGCCGCTGAACAGCTCGTAGAAGACCGGCCTGGTCACCCCGGCCGCGCGGCAGATGTCGCTGACCGTGGCGTGCTGGTAGCCGCGCGCGGCCACCGTCTGGACCAGCCCGTCGAGCAGCCGCTCGCGCTGGGTCGCGGCCACCACGCCCGGGGGCAGCCGGCTCGGGCCGCGCTTGATGGAGCGGGCCGGGTCACGGCCGGCCCGCGCGCCCGGCAGCAGGATCACGTCGGCACTTCGGAGGTGTTTCCGTTCCATCACCAACTCCTGTTACCCGTATTGACATTGACGCAACATCGGGTTTACAACACTGACAGGTTTCCAACCGGTGGGCGACCCTGTCACCACCGGACGACCTCCAGGGGCTCCGGCGGCCCCGGGCGAGCAGCCCGGGCCACGGGACCACGAGCGGACGCAGGCCCGCGGCGGTGGCAGCCGCCGACGTGCACTCCTGCACTCGCAGCGCACGTCCGCACCTTCACACCGCTGTGCCGTACGAGCGGGCCCGTGGCGCCGGGCCCGCCGCACCACGGCCCCGCGAAGCCCCCGGCACGCCATGCCCACGCACCTCCCCCGCCGTGCACGCCACCACACCCGCACCGCGGGCCACCCCCACCCGTCTCCGCACGGAGAGAGGTCACCCTCATGCGCTTTCGCCGCACGCTCGGTACCGCGGCCCTCGCCGCCCTCGCCTTCACCTGCGCCGCCGTCGCACCCGCCCAGGCCGACGGCTCCGCGGTGCTGACCACCGGCAGCAGCAGCGGCCCGGACGTCGCCGTCGGCGACGTCCTCACCGCCAGTCTGGTCTCGGGCACCACCGCCACCTTCTACAGCAGCGCCAGCGGAACGAGCGGCATCAGCTGCGCCAACTCGGCCTTCTCCGCGACCGTGACGGCCAACCCGGCCGCCCCCGGCAGCGCGGTCGAGCAGCTCAACACCCAGACCTTCGGCTCCTGCTCCTCCAACGTCCTCGGCGTCACCGGCGTCAAGAGCATCACCGTCAACAACCTGCCGTTCACCAACACCGTCGGCGACGGCCCCGGCAACCCGGTCGCCCTCACCCCCGGCGCGGCCGGCGCGATGAAGACCACGGTGGTGCTCAACACCATCCTCGGCAGCATCAACTGCGTCTACCAGACCACCACCGGGATCAACGGCACCACCTCGAACACCGGCAACACCATCGGCTTCTCCTCCCAGCCGTTCAACCTGGTCTCCGGCTCGGGCCTGTGCTTCTCGACCGGCTACTTCAGCGCCACCTACGGCCCGGTCACCGACACCTCGGTGGCGGGCAGCCCGCTCATCTTCGTCAACTGACGACCCGAGGGGCCTTCACCGGCTGACGTCCGGTCAGACCTCGTCGACTGACGGACGGGACCGGCGGGAACAGACGAGCGGCGTACGGCGACCGCGGTCGCCGTACGCCGCTCCGGCGCGCCCGCCCGCCAGCACGCCCGCCCGCCCGGTGATCCAGCAGCACGCCACGGCCCCGGACCAGCGGCCCCGTACCCCACCACCCCGCCGAACCCCCGAGACAGCGAAGTGACCGGCCGGTAGGGTGCTGCCGCACGGACACGGCCGACAGGAACGGGGCGGGCAGATGAGCGGCAGCGGCGACGGCACGGGGTTCTTCGCGTCGGTGGCGGACACCGCCGACCAGCTGGCCGCCACCGGCTACCTGGCCTCCACCGCCGTGGCCACCACCGTCTTCCTCGCCGACCGGCTCGGCAAGCCGCTGCTGGTCGAGGGCCCCGCCGGGGTCGGCAAGACCGAACTCGCCAAGGCGGTCGCCGCGATCGGCCGCGCCCGGCTGGTCCGGCTCCAGTGCTACGAGGGCATCGACGAGGCCCGCGCGCTCTACGAGTGGAACCACGCCAAGCAGCTGCTGCGGATCACCGCCGGCCGCGACGAGGGCTGGGACCAGGCCCGCACCGACATCTTCGGCGAGGAGTTCCTGCTCACCCGCCCGCTGCTCACCGCCATCCGCGGCGACGAGCCCACCGTGCTGCTCATCGACGAGATGGACAAGGCCGACGTCGAGGTGGAGGCGCTGCTGCTGGAGGTGCTCAGCGACTTCCAGGTCACCGTGCCCGAACTCGGCACCATCACCGCGAGCCGCCGCCCCTTCGTACTGCTCACCTCCAACGCCACCCGCGAACTGTCCGAGGCGCTGCGCCGGCGCTGCCTCTTCCTCCACCTCGACTACCCGGAAGCCGAGGTGGAGCGGCGGATCGTCCGGCTCAAGGTGCCCGGCCTGGACGACACGCTGGCCGCCTCGCTGGTCCGGGTGGTCGGCGCGCTGCGCGCGATGGACCTGCGCAAGGCGCCGTCCGTCGCCGAGACCATCGACTGGGCCCGCACCCTGCTGGCGCTCGGCGCCGACACCCTCGACGAGGCGGTCGTCCAGGACACCCTCGGGGTGATCCTCAAGCACCAGGACGACATCCGGAAGGCCGCGCAGAAGCTCACCCTCGCGTGACCACCGCCCCGCCCCCGGCCGACACCGCCGCCCGACTCACCGGCCTGGTCCGCTCGCTGCGCGGGCACGGCCTGCGGATCGGCCCCGCCGAGACGGTCGACGCGGCCGCCGTCCTCGATGTCCTCGGGCTCGCCGACCGCGAGCAGATGCGGGCCGGGCTGGCCGCCGCGCTGCTGCGCTCGGACACCCAACGGGCAGTCTTCGACGCCACGTTCGACCTGTTCTTCCCGCTCGGCGTCGGCACCCCCGAGGCCGTCCGCGCCGACCCGCCCGCACTCCCGGACGACCCCCGGCCGCCGCGCCCCGGCCGCCCCGACCCGCTGCGCGACGACCTGCGCGAGCGCCTCGCCGCCGCCCTGGCCGCCGACGACCGGACCGCCCAGGCCCGGCTGGCCGGCGAGGTGGTGGAGGCCCTGGGCCGGTACGGCGCCGGAGCCACCCCGGCCTCGGACGGCTGGTCGGCCCACCAGGCGCTCGGCCGGCTCGCCCCCGAGACCCTGCTCGCCCGGATCCTCGCCGCCCTGCGCGAGCAGGCCACCGCCCCGGACCTGTCCGACCGCGTCCTCGCCGACGAGATCCGCCGCCGCATCCAGGACTTCCGCGCCCTGGTCGCCACCGAGGCCCGCCGCCGCGTCGCCGAACTGCGCGGCGCCGAGCGGATCGCCGAACGCGCCGTCGCACCCACCGCCGACCGGATCGACTTCCTCGCCGCCGGCCGCGACCAGCTCGCCGAACTGCGGCGCACCGTCCACCCGCTGGCCCGCAAGCTGGCCACCCGGCTGGCCGCCCGGCGCCGCCGCGCCGCACGCGGACGGATCGACCTGCGCCGCACCCTGCGCCGCTCGCTGTCCACCGGCGGGGTGCCGCTGCGCCCGGCCTACCGGCTGCGCCGCCCGGCCCGGCCGGAACTGGTGCTGCTGTGCGACGTCTCCGGCTCGGTGGCCGGATTCGCCGACTTCACCATGCTGCTGGTGCAGGCGATGAGCGAACAGTTCAGCAAGGTCAGGGTGTTCGCCTTCGTGAACCGCACCGCCGAGGTCACCGCCCTGCTGGCCCGCGGCGACGCCGACCCGGCCCGGCTCGCCGCCCGGATCCTCACCGAGGCCAAGGTGATGGGCCACCACGGCAACAGCGACTACGGCTCCGCCCTGGGCGAGTTCGCCGAACGGCACCTGGACGCGGTCGGCCCGCGCACCAGCGTGCTGATCCTCGGCGACGCCCGCAACAACCACCGCGACCCCAACCTGGACGCACTGCGCCGGATCGCCGGCCGGGCCCGGCGGGTCCACTGGCTCAACCCCGAGCAGCCCGCCCTCTGGCCGACCGGCGACTCCGCCGCAGCCGCCTACGCGGGCGTCGTGGAGATGCACTCCTGCCGCAACGCCCGCCGCCTCGGCGAACTGATCGCCCGCCTGCTGCCGGTCTAGGACGGTGAACGCGTAGGAGCGGCAGTAGGACGACTCAGGAGGCGGACGGCTCGATCTCCCCCGCGAAGACGATGATCTGGTCGATGAGGCTCCGCCGCAGATGGACGACGTCCGTTCCCGCCAGGCGGGGGCCTCCATCCGGCGTGGTGAAGACCCACTGGTACCGGGCCCACTCGTCGGGCATGTCCACCGCCGAGCAGCGCGCCATCGTGCCGGTCCCCGCCGGGTGGCGCCGGATGTCCAGCACGAACTGCTCGACCGCCGCGATTCCTTCGCTGCGACCCAACGGCCCCCAGAAGACCACGTCCGAGGTCAGGGCCTGGGCGAGCAGGGCAGTCACATAGCTGTCGTCCGAGGCGTTGAACGCGGAGATGAACGTGTCGATCGCGGAGCGTGCCGTCTCTTCCTGCATGCCTCAGTAATACCAGCCGTTGCGCGTGTGCTCGTCCCGCGAGCCGCCTTCCGATGACGGTGGACCATCCCGGTCACAGCCCTGAGGGAGCTTCCGAGTCCGCCGCCGTGGCGGCCGAAGACTGGCCCTACGCCTGGCCCTACGCCTGGGCCTGAGCCTGCGCCCGGGCCTGCGCCCGGGCCTCCTCGGCCGCCGCCTGGGCGGCCATGGCTGCGATCGGGTTGATGTCGGCCCGGCGCGCCCACTGCATGGCCGTCAGCCGCTGGACCACCACGATCGCCGCGACGGCCGCGACCAGGCGCAGCGCCGAGCCGGCGGTCTCCACCCGGATGGTCTCGCGCAGGTCCTCCAGACTGTCGAGCATCGCCAGGTTCACGTGCTTCATCATCGAGCTGGCGATCCGGTTGACGACCAGCGCGCCGATCCAGGTGGACCACCACAGGATCAGGACCTTCTCCGACACCGTGCGGCGCCGTCCCTCCGCGTCCAGCGGAGCGCTCGCCCGCCAGCAGTCCACCATCAGCTGCCAGGGGAACCAGAGCAGGACGAACGGGGTGACCCAGGCCCCGATGGTCCAGCCGCGTCCGCGGCGGTGTCCGTGCGGCAGCAGCAGGTCGGCGTTCTGGCGGATGCGGTAGAACCAGATGATGAACACCACGGCGGTGGCCAGCGCCAACGGAAGGAAGACCCCGTTCAGCCCCTTCACCAGGGAGTCCACGGCATCGAAGTCGTCGAGGTCGGCCGACCCGTCCGCCAACTGGCCCAACAGGGCATCGGACCAGAGGCCGGCCACGACCGCCCCCGCCGCCAGCATCGCGTTCGCCCCCAGCAGGACGTAGACCGCGACGGCAAGGCCGTTCGCCGGTCGGAGCGCCGCCGCCCAGCCCGGCGCCGCCTCCGCGCAGCCGAAGCAGCGTCGGTTCTCGGTCCCCGCGGGACGCGCCCCACACGCCACACACACCATCAGATCGTCAACTCCTGGAATCGCCGCGTGCTCGGACTCGCACGTCGGTGCCGCCAGCGCCCCGACCGGGGCGGGCGCGCCGACTCTAGGGGATCATCGACGTCCGCTGCCAGCGAGATTTCGCAGCTCAGCGGCGGTATCGCCAGATAAACGACAGATCGCGCGGGAATCGAGCCCCGGGGAGCCGACTCCGGCTCACCGCCCCGACCCGGCGCACCCGTCCCGCTCGATCCGGGTGTGCGGTCGACGGACCCCGGGCGCAGGACCGGTGAAGGGGTGCGAGCGTCCCGGGGAGGTCGAACGCGGCGTCAGGCCGAGGGCACGGGCAGCAGCCGGTAGGCGTCCCCCTCCGTGCGCACGCGGCCGGCGGTGGGCGGCGCGAAGTGGGTGCCGAGCAGCAGGGTGTCCGTGTCGGCGAGGGAGTCGAGGAGCTTGCGGCGCGAGGCCTCGGACTGCCGCGGGTCGATGTCGACGCAGGCGCCGATGGCGGGGTGGGCGAGCTGGACCGGGTGGTGGATGCAGTCACCGGTGATCAGCGCCGTCTCGCCCCCGCTGGTCAGTTCGACGGCGACGTGGCCGGGGGTGTGGCCGGGGGTGGGGATCAGGCGCAGGCCCGGGGTGATCTCGACGCCCTCGGCCGGGACGTCGACGAGGTCCAGCAAGCCGGCCCGCTCGACCGGGATCACGGAGTCGAGGAACATCTGCCTGCGCGCCTCCTCCAGGTCGTAGCCGGCCCAGAACTCCCGCTCGGCGCGGGAGGTGAGGTAGCGGGCGCGGGGGAAGGTGGGGACCCACTCGCCGTTCACCTCCCGCGTGTTCCAGCCGACGTGGTCGGCGTGCAGGTGGGTGAGGATCACCAGGTCGACGGAGTCCGGGGGGAAGCCGGCGGCGGCGAGGCGCTCCAGGTAGTCGGTCCGCAGCTGGTGCCAGGCCGGGTTGGCCCGCTCCTTGCCGTTGCCTATGCCGGTGTCGACGAGGACGCGCAGCCCGCCCACGGAGAACGCGAAGCTGTGGCTGTCGAGGCGCAGGACGCCCTCGTGGTCGGCGAAGTGGGGGCGCAGCCAGTCGTGGCCGGTCACGACCTCGGGGGTGGCCTCGGGCAGCAGCCACGGCCCGGTCGCGGGCGGCAGGAGGGTCTCGTCGACGCGGTGGACGGTGACGTCGCCCACCGCCCAGGCGGGGATGGGGGCGGGGGCTTCGGACGTGGCGCTGGACATGGGGCTCCTCCCGTAAACGCAATCTGTTTGCGTTAAGCCATCGTAGGGCCTACAGTCCGGCTAACGCAAACAGTTAGCTTTTGCTGCGGGCCGCCATCGCGCCCCAGCCCCGATCAGGAGAGAACACCCATGTCCTCCGCCGAACGCCCCTCGGGCCAACCGCCCACCACCGACCTCACGCCGCCCGAGGCCGCCCGCTGGGCCGCCCGGGCCGGGCTCCCCCTGCCCGCCGACCGCCACGACTCGGTCGCGGCCACCGCCAATCAGCTGCTCTCCGTCGTCGCGGTCCTGCGGGAGCTGGACTTCGGGGACACCCCGCCCGCGAGCGCCTACCGCGCGCAAAGCGCCCACTACACGGAAGAGGAGAAGCGCGATGCAGCCGTATGAGCTCTCCCTCGCCACCGCCGCGGAGGAGATCCGGGCCCGGCGACTGTCCCCCGTCGAACTGGTGGACTCGGTCCTCGACCGCATCGAGCAGGTCGAACCGCACCTCGGTGCCTACGTCGCGGTCACCGCGGAGCGGGCGCGCCGGGCGGCCCGCGAGGCCGAGCGGGAAGCGGCACGCGGCCTGCACCGGGGGCCGCTGCACGGCGTGCCGATGGGGCTCAAGGACCTGATCGACGTCGCCGGGCTGGCCACCACGGCCAGTTCCCGGGTCCGCGCCGACCACCGCGCACAGACCGACAGCACGGTCGCCGCCCGTCTGGCCGCGGCCGGCGCGATCCTGGTCGGCAAGACGCACACCCACGAGTTCGCCTACGGCCTGACCACCCCGCAGACCGGCAACGCCTGGGACCGCGGCCGGGTCGCCGGCGGCTCCAGCGGCGGATCCGCCGTCGCCGTCGCCGCGGGCGCCGCGACCTTCGCGCTGGGCACCGACACCGGCGGCTCGATCCGGGTGCCCGCCGCGCTCAACGGGGTCGTCGGCCTCAAGCCGACCTACGGCCTCGTCCCCCGCCACGGCGTCGCGTCCCTGTCCTGGTCGCTGGACCACGTCGGCCCGATCGCCCGGACCGTCGAGGACACGGCCCTCGTCCTGGACGCCCTCGCCGGGCACGACCCGCGCGACCCCGCCTCGCTGGCCACCACCGCCGTGGACCACCGGCCGGGCGCGGACACGGACCTGGCGGGGCTGCGCGTCGGCGTGCCGCGCAGCTACTACTTCGACCGCGTCGACGTGGAGGTGGAGGCCGCCGTCCGGCGCGCCGTCGAGCACCTGGAGGCGCTCGGCGCACGGCTCGTCGACGTCGACATCCCGATGACCCGCTACCTCCAGGCGACGCTGTGGGGGCTGGTGGCACCGGAGGCCACCGCCTACCACGAGCACTCCCTGCGGGCGGTGCCCGAGCTGTACCAGGCGGACGTCCGCGCCCTCCTGGAGGCCGGCGAGCTGATGACCGCCGGGGACTACCTGCGCGCCCAGCGCTCCCGGACGCTCATGCGGCAGGAGTGGGCCCGGATGCTGGAGGAGGTCGACGTGATCGCGGCCCCGACCGTCCCGGTCACCGCCGTACGGACCGACCAGGAGGCCGTCACCTGGCCCGACGGCACGGTCGAGAGCGTCCCCGACGCCTATGTGCGCCTGTCCGCCCCCGCCAACATCACCGGGGTGCCCGCCCTGTCCGTGCCGGTCGGCCGGGACGCGGAGGGTCTGCCGATCGGCATGCAGCTGCTCGGCCGGCCACTCGGGGAGCGCACGCTGCTGCGGGCCGGCCACGCCTACGAGCGGACGCAGCCCGCCCGGGCGCTCGCACCGGCGGTCTGAGGACCGCAGGCGGGCCGGGCCGGAAGGCGTCGGCCCGCCGTCCGGCTCCGAGGCGGGCATCCCGACACCCCGACACCCCGACACCCCGGCACCCCGGCACCCCGGCACCCCGGCACCCCGGCACCCCGGCACCCCGGCACCCCGCAAACGCAAGGATTGTGCTTTAAGGTGTTAATCATGAGTCGCAAACAGATGGTGCGCCCCGGCGGGCGCAGCGCCCGGGTCCAGGCATCGGTGCACACCGCTGTGCGTGAACTCCTCGCCGAGGTGGGCCGCGGCGCACTGACGGTGCCGCTGGTCGCCCAGCGCGCGGGCGTCACCCCGTCGACGGTCTACCGCCGCTGGGGTGATCTCCAGGAGCTGCTGTCCGACGTCGCGGTGGAGCGCCTGCGGCCCGACACGGCCCCGGAGGACCTCGGCGACCTGCGGTCCGACCTGACGGCCTGGGCCGAACAGTTCCTCGACGAGATGGCCTCCCCCTCGGGCCGCGCCTACATCCGCGACGCCCTGCTCGGCGACCCGGACGGCGGCAACGCCGGCCAGTGCTCGGACTACGCGGCCGAACAGGTCGACGCCGTGCTGAGCCGGGCGCGCGGCCGCGGGGAGGACACCCCCGGCGTCGAGGCGGTCATGGACGGCGTCGTCGCCCCCCTGATGTACCGCATCCTCTTCCGCCCGGTCGGCCTCGACCCCGCGTACGCGCGCCGGCTCGTGGCCGAACTCCTCGCCCCGTACGGGGCCGGCCCGTCGGGCGGATGATCGTTCGCAGGGCGGGGACGGGCAGCTCAAGTGATGAACGGGCAGCTCAAGTTATAAGCTTCTGCGGGACGTTCACGAGCCCGGCCGCTGGTCGGGACCTCGCCTGGGAGGAAGCGTCGTGGGGAAGAAGATCCCGGTCCGGACCGGATGCCAGAACTGCTCGCGGTGCACCGGCTCGATCGGCGGCAACGCGGCCCGCAAGACGGTGCGGGGCACCGGGGTGGCGCTCGGCGCGGTGGTCACCGTCGGCCTGAGCCTCCTCTTCATCCGGAGGTGCCGCGCCTGCGACCACCCCATGGGCAGCCACCACCACCACTGATCGCGCCGCCTCCGCCATCCTGATCCGGCTCCGACCCGGTATCCGGGCCGGAGCCGGGCGGGCGTCAGGCGTCCAGGTGCTTGAGGAAGTCGAGCAGCGCCTCGTTGACCTCCGCCGGGCGCTCCTGCTGCGTCCAGTGCCCGGTGTCCGGCAGCCGGACGTGGCGGTGCAGCTTGGGCACCCGGCTCAGCAGGTGGGCCAGCACCTCCGGCGGGACGAGCGCGTTCACCATGTCCTGTTCGCCGGCCACGTACAGCGCGGGCACGTCGATCGTCACACCGTCGAAGGCGGCCATCAGTTCGGCGTTGCGGTCGATGTTCCGGTACCAGTTGAGCCCGCCCGTGAAGGCGTGCTCGCCGTGCAGGGCGTAGTCGGCCGCGAAGGCGTCGATGTCCGCCTCGGTGAGCCAGGCCGGCAGCTGCGCCGGCTCCGGGATGGTGTCCAGCAGGACCTTGCCCTCGGGGACGACCCACGGCTGCGGCTTCCCCCCACCGCGCGGGCCACCGCCCAGGACGCGGCGGAAGCTGGACTTCACGTCGGCCGCCAGTTCGGCGTCGGCGCGGCCCGGCTGCTGGAAGTAGTTCTGGTAGAAGCCCTCGCCGAAGTTCTCCCGGGACTCCCGCAGCGGCCGCGGCCCGCCGGGCAGCGGCGGCACGCTCAGCCCGGCGACCCCGCGCACCAGGTCCGGCCGCAGCGCGGCGGTGGCCCAGGCGACCGGCGCGCCCCAGTCGTGCCCGACCACGACGGCCCGCTGCTCGCCGAGCGCGCGGATCAGCGCCGTGACGTCGCCGACCAGGTGCAGCAGGGAGTACGCGTCCACCCGCTCGGGCTGCTCACTGCGGGCGTAGCCGCGCTGGTCGGGGGCGACGACCCGGTAGCCGGCCGCGGCGAGCGGGGCGAACTGGTGGCGCCAGGAGTACCAGCTCTCCGGGAAGCCGTGCAGCAGCAGGACCAGCGGGCCCTCGCCCTGCTCCGCGACGTGCAGACGGACGCCGTTCACCTCGACGTGGCTGTGCTTGATCGTGTCGTTCAAGTCCCGCTCCCGGTCCGGTGGAAGGGCCGGGCATCCGCTTCGCCCCGGTCCTGCCCCGCGCAACACCGCCGGGGCTCGGGGCATTCCCGCCGATCCGGGAAAACGACCGAGGCCGCTCCGGAACTCCGGGGCGGCCTCGGCGTGGTGATGGAAGGTCAGTTCACCGTGTAGCTGTACGGGATCGCCGCGAGCACCGAACCGGTGGTGCCCAGGGTGTTGTTGGCGGTCGCCACCGAGCTGGGGGCGGACACCAGGTACAGCACACCGTGAACGGTGCTGCCCTTCGGACCGGTCGGAGTGACGGTCACCTGGAGCGAGCCCTTGCCGCCCGACGGGACGGTCACCGGGTTGGCGGCCGGGGCCGAGGCGTTGACCGCCAGGGCGTACGGGTCACCGGTGCTGGAGGTCAGCGCCGGGTCGAACGCCTGGGTGTGCGCGGTCGCGGTGATGGTGGCGGTGCCGGCCGGGGCGCCGGCGGTGCCGAACGGGCCGATCTGCTGCAGGAAGGTGCCCCACACGCCGGGGAGGACCGGCTGCGACGCGCTGCCGTTGTCGGTCACGACCGAGATGGTCGAACCGTCCTGGGCCTTCTTCAGGTCGCCGAAGAGGTCCGGCGAGCCGGTGGTGCCGGACAGCTCCAGGTGGGCCGGCGTCGAGGAGGCCGCCACCGCCTTCAGCTGGTCGGTGCCCGGCGGGACGAGGAAGGACGGCACCGCGGAGGTGAGGCTCAGCGGCAGGGTGACCGTCGCGGAGGCGCCCTGCGGCACCAGCGGGAGGTCGGTGCGGCGGTCCAGGCGGCCGTCGGCCGAGATCTTCTGGGTGGCGACGGTGTTGTTGGTGTAGTTCACCTGGACGGTGACCGGCTTGCCGGCCGCCAGCTTGGCGTGCGGGTCGTTCGGCAGGCCGGCGGCGGTGGCGACGTTCTGGTTGAACGCGACGCTGCCGGTGAAGTCCTGGGCGAGCTCCTGGCCGCTGACCGGGCCGAGCACGTTCAGGACGAACCGCCAGCGGCCGGCGGCCGGGTTGACGGTGGTGGCCGAGACGCCGGCGGTGGTGCCGGTCAGGTTGCCCTGCGCGTCGAGCAGGCCGTTGCCCTCGATGTCGATCGGGGTGCCGTTCGGGCTGATCAGCGCGCCCTGCATGAGCAGCTTCGGGTCCTTGGCGACGGTGACGCCGACCCGCAGGTCCTTCTGGCCCTTCGGGACGTCGAAGGCGTACGCGAAGCTCTGCGTCGGCGAGGCGTTGCGGCCGTTGCCACCGGTGATGGTGCCGGTGAAGGTGCCCTTGCCCTGGTTGACCGGGACGAGGCTGCGCAGCACGACCGGAACGCTGGTGGCGGTGCCGTTGGAGCTGGCGACGGTGATCGCCTGGCTGGAGTCGCCACTGGTGCCCGGGGTGGTGAGCTGGACCTTGAGGGTCTTGGTCTCACCCGGCTTCAGGTCCGCGACGCTCGGGCTGACGGCGCCGGCCGGCACCGCGCGCTGGGTGGCGGTGCCCAGCTGGACCGCGCCGTTGTAGCCGGCCTTGCCCGCCGGGGTGTACAGGACGGCGGTCCACTCGCCGGCCACCGGGTGCGGGACGTCCACCAGGCCGAAGTCGGCCGGGGTGGCGCCGCCCTGCGGACGGGTGTTGGTCTCGAAACGGCCCGACGGGTCGAGCAGCGTCATGCGGACCACGGAGCCGTTGGTGACCGGGCTGGCCGCACCCTGCCAGGCGATCGACGCCGCGAGGCGGTCGGCGCCGGCCGGGACGGTGAACTTGACCTGCTTCTGCACCCAGGTGGCGCCGTTGGTGGCGTACTTGAAGGTGTCGGTGGAGGCCGTGTCCAGCTGGACGGTCTGCTGGTTGCTCGACTGCGGCACGAAGGTGCGGGTGGCGCCGCTGACCGTCTGCGGGGCGGAGCTGGTGTTGGTGACGGTCACGTCGGCGGTGTGGGTCGAGCCGGGGTTGCCGGCGATGTCGACCTGACCGGTGGTGACGACGACGGTCTTGCTGTCCGACGCGCCGGAGCCGGCGTGGTAGCCGCGGGCGGCCTCGACGGCGGCGCGGACGTTCAGCAGGCCGGCGCCCTGCTCCTCGGCCGGGACGCCGAGGTCCTGGGCGGTGCCGGTGATGAACTTCTTCACCAGCGCCGGGGCGGGCGACTGGCCGTTGTGGGTGTCGCGGTAGGCCTGGATGACCAGGGCCGCGGCGCCGGTGACGAACGGCGCGGCCTGGCTGGTGCCGCCGAACGACTGGATCGGCGAACCCTGGCCGTTGTAGCCGGTGCAGTCGGTGTACTTGCTGGTGTCGGGCGAGCAGAGCGCCCAGTCCGACTCGCCCGGCGCGACCAGGTCGACCGTGCGGCCGGCCTGGGTGAAGCCGCCCGAGGAGAGCGCGGAGATGCGGTTGTTGCTCCAGGTCTTGTTGGAGAACTGGGCGGCCGCGTAGCCGGTCTGCTGGTAGTTCTGGTTGTCCGTCGAGGCGCCGACCGCGATCACGTTCGGGTCGGTGGCCGGGGTGCCGATGGTGCCGCTGATGCCCGCGTCGCCGGTGGAGACGGAGACGGTGACACCGGCCTTGACGGCCTGGTCGTTGAAGAGCGAGATGGTGTCGTGCGCGCCGCTGTCCGGGGTGACGTTGCCGCCGAAGGACTCGTTCAGCACGTCGACCTTGGCGACCGAGACCGCGTAGTCGATGGACTGCAGGATCGACGAGTTCGACATGATCTCGCCGCCGGCCCGCAGGGCGACCAGCGAGGCGTCCGGGGCGAGGCCGCGGATGCGGATGTTGCAGCCGGCCGGCAGACCGCGCGAGGCGTTCACGAACTTCGAGACGTCGTAGACCTGGCGGCCCTGGGCGATGACCGCCGAGGCGTCGCCGAAGGCCTCCGCGCCACCGGTCGGCGCGTTCACGCCGTCGCCCGCGAAGTCCTGGTAGTCGACGACGGCGTGCGAGCCGTCGGCCCGGATGAAGTCCGGGTTCTCCGGGTCGAGGCCGTCCGCGATGTAGGCGACCTTGACGCCCTTGCCGGTGGCCAGGTCGGCCGCGCCGGGCTTGCCGTCGGCGCCGACGGCGTGCGTCGAGTAGAGGCCCTCCGGCTCCAGCAGCGGCTGGGACGGGTCCGACGGGCAGATCGTGTTGGTCGCGTTCTGCTCGGCGCCCTGGCCGTTGCTGCCCGAAACGGCCTGCGGAGCGGCGGCCTTGGCCGACTTGGCGCCGGCCTTGGAGTCCGCGGCGTCCTTCGCGGCCGCGGCCTTGCCGGCGGCCGGCGGCGTGACGGTGACCTGCTCGTCCGCGACGACCGAGGCGACGGCCGGGTCGGCCAGCAGCGCGGCACGCAGCGCGGGGCTCACCGTGGCCGAGAACGCGTTCCCGACCACGAAGCTCTTGATGTTGGTGCCGCCGTTGGCCTTGACCCTGTCCAGCAGCGGCGCCTGGGCGTTCGCGGCCTTCTGCTTACGGGCGCCGAGGTGGCCGTTGTCGGCCGGGGCGTCCGCTATCTGGTCCTTGAGAATCACGATCACCGGCACCGGGGTCCCGTCCGCGGACGCCACGGGGGCGTTCTGCGGGTCCGGGAGCGGAGCTGCGTTGGCGCTGGACCCGAAGGTCAGGACCATGGACGCGGCGGTGACCGTGACGGCAGCTGCTAGCTGGGATTTCCGCCAGCCGATCAATGGACATCCTTTCGTCTGATGAGACGTCAGGTTGCGCGGCCCAGCGTACGCGAATCCAGGTCGGACGCGTGGTTGCTCCGGACCGCGCGTCCCGACAGCGGTCGCATTCCAGCGCATCCGACACGACCACGACAAGGGGGGAAATCCCCATTAGAAAGTAAAAAAGACCATCAGAAAGTAAAATTCACGGCAGAAATCGGGCCATGTCCGCCCCTTTTCGCTGACCAGACCCGGTCGGAACTGTCCGATCCTGGTCGGAAAAAGTCGGTGGCGAACTCTGGACAGTGGCGGACCACCGCCATCTGGGACACACCGTCAGCACCGCCACACTCTCTTCCCCCCGGACCCACTCTGAAACCGGACATGACAGAACGGGCCCGCGGTCACACCGGCGCCCGGTGGCCGGAATCCCCCGGCCACCGGGCGATCAGCACCCGATCAGCCGGCGGCCAACCGCTCCTGGGCGTCCGCCAGATCCTCGGCGGTGGGCGCGTCGTCCTGGGTCAGCCGGTGGCGCCAGTACCCGGTGAAGTCGATCGACCGCTTCGGCACGCCGCGCTCCGCCACCAGGTGGCGGCGCAGCGCCCGCACCGCGCCCGCCTCCCCCGCGAGCCAGGCGAACGGCGCGCCGGCCGGCAGCGCGGCGGACCGCACGGCCTCGGCCAGCACGGCCCCGGGGGCCGCCCCGCCCCGGGCCCGCCAGTGCAGGGCCAGCTCGGCACGGCTCTCCAGCGGCTGCCGCTCGGCCGCGTCCGCGACCTCGACGAACGCGAGGGCCCGGACCCCGGCAGGCAACGCCTCGACCAGCGTCGCGATCGCCGGCAGCGCCGTCTCGTCCCCCGCCAGCAGCACCCAGTCGGCAGCGGCGGCGGCCTCGGCGAACGGGACCGACGGGGCGTACAGCGCCGAGGGGCCGACCATCCCGAGCCGCTGCCCGGGCTCCGCGCGCTCGGCCCAGGCGGCGGCCGGGCCGGTGTCACCGTGCAGCACGAAGTCGATCTCGACCAGGCGGGTGCCGGGCCGGCGGCGACGGAGGGTGAAGCTGCGCAGCAGCGGGCGCCGGGCCTCGGGGATCGCCAGATAGGCCTGGTACCAGCTCATCGGGTCGTCGCTCCGCGCGGGCAGCTCGGGCACCGCCTGGCCGGGGCGGGGGAAGCACAGCTTCACCTGCTGGTCGGGCGCCGTGCCCACGGAGTCCGCCAGGGCCTCGGCCTCGAAGGTGACCCGGGCGGTGCGCGGCGTGATCCGGCGGACCTCGACGACCTCGACGAAGGCGACGGGCAGTGTCATCGCAGAACCCCTTCGGTTGATAACCTTACGGCATAAAGAGTTGTCGCAGCCGAGGATACTTTACGCCATAAGGAGTTGCTGCATGGTCGTCTACGCCGGACAGGGCGACGCCCACCGGTCCCTGTCCCTGCTCTGGGGCACACCACCGCAACCGCGCACCGGGCGCAGCGGCCCCAAACCTGGCCTCAGCGTCGACGCGATCGTCTCCGCCGGCATCGCCGTCGCCGACGCGGACGGCATGGCCGCGCTCTCGATGCGCGCCGTCGGCGAACGGCTCGGCCGCACCGCCATGGCCCTCTACACCTACGTCCCGGGCAAGGCCGAACTCCTCGACCTGATGCACGACCGGGCACTCGGCGAACTACGGCTGGACGTAGCGGACTTGGACGACTGGCGCCCCGCCGTCACCGCCTGGGCCGAGGAACTGTACGCCTGCTACCTGCGCCACCCCTGGATCCTCCAGGTCTCGCAGGCCCGGCCGGTGCTCGGACCGGCCGAACTCGCCGCCATGGAAAGCCTGTTGCGCGCCCTGCGACCGGCCGCCCTCGCACCCGCGCGGCTGCACGGCGTCGTCGCGGCGCTCTGGCAGTTCGTCCGCGGCACGGCCGCCGTGGCCGCCGAATCACGCGGCGCCGCCGCCGCGACCGGCATCGCCGACGAGGACTGGTGGACCGCCCGGTCCGCCCGACTCGCCGAACTGGCACCGGACTTCACCGAGCGCTTCCCCCTGCTGACCGCCCTCCAGGGCGCGGCCGACGGCACGCCGCAGGACCGCGACCTGGCGGCCTTCCGCACCGGGCTCTCCGTCCTGCTCGACGGCGTGGCGGCCTCGGGGGCGGGGGCGACCTCGGGGGCGGGGGCGACCCCGGGGGCGGGGACTGATCAGGGTGCCGGTCGGGGCGCGGACTGAGTGCCGACCGGGCTTCGGGCTTCGGGCCTCGGGCCTCGGGCCTCGGGCCTCGGGCCTCGGGCCTCGGGCCTCGGGCCTCGGGCCTCGGGCTGATCCTCTGATCAGCCCCGGCGGGCCGCCGGGATCGCCAGCAGGACGCCGAGCACCAGCAGGGTGGCGTACCCGGCGGTCTCATGGCCGTCCGGGACCAGGAAACGGACGAAGCCGAACAGCCGGAAGCCCCCCAGCCAGTCCGCCGCCAGGCCGGACCCGCCGCCGAGGATCAGCACGAAACCGAGATAGCCGAGCAGCGTCTTCATACCCCGAGCCTAGGCAGCTCCCGGCTCCCGGGAATCCGACTTTCGGCGCGACCCGGGGATGACCAAAGTCGTCCCGGCACCTTCCCCCGGCCGTCCCCGGCGCCCTGCCACCCGGGATCCGTACCACCCGGGCTCCGGACGGAGCAGCAGGCGCGGCGGCCCGGCGGCGCCCCGGGTACGTTCGCCGTGTGCAGCAGATGCCACAGCTTGTCAGCAGAGTGGCGGCGGCCGCCGCGGTGTCCACCCTGATGCTCGCCGCCGGCGCCCCGACCGCCCCCGGGCAGGACGCCGCCGGTGCGATCGGCGGCGAACGGCTCGGCCGGTCCGACGTCCAGGTCGCCCCGCTGGCCGGGGCGCCTACGCTGCCGACCACGTTGACCGGGCGGTCCTGGCTGATCGCCGACGCCGGCACCGGCGAGGTCCTCGCGGCCCACAACGCCCACCTCCAGCTCCCCCCGGCCAGCACCCTGAAGATGCTCTTCGCGGACACCGTGCTGCCCAAGTTCGACCGCACCACGGAGCACAAGGTCACCACGGCCGAACTGGCCAACGTCGGCGCCGGCAGCAGCCTCGTCGGCGTCAAGGAGGACCTGCCGTACCGCGTCGAGGACCTCTGGCGGGGCGTCTTCCTCAGCTCCGGCAACGACGCCGTCCACGTCCTCGCGCACATGAACGGCGGCCTCCAGCAGACCGTCGCCGAGATGCAGGCCCGCGCCCAGACCCTGCAGGCCCGCGACACCAAGGTGGTCTCCCCCGACGGCTACGACATGGACGGCCAGGTGTCCTCCGCCTACGACCTCACCCTGTTCGCCCGCGCCGGGCTGCGCAACGCCGACTTCCGCTCCTACTGCTCCACCCGCACCGCGCACTTCCCCGGCGGGCTCGACAAGCTCACCGGGCAGCGCACCAGCTTCGACATCGCCAACACCGACCGGCTGCTCGGCAAGTACCAGGGCCTGATCGGCGTCAAGAACGGCTACACCACCAACGCGGGCGCCACCTTCACCGGCGCCGCCCAGCGCGGCGGCCGCACCCTGCTGGTGACGGTGATGCACCCCGACACCCAGACCCGGGTCTACGACGAGGCGTCCGAGCTGCTCGACTGGGGCTTCGCGGCGGCCGGCAAGGTCCAGCCGGTCGGGCAACTGGTGGAGGACACCGCCGCCGTCCACCCGGCCGGCATCACCGGCCGGGGCGGCACCGCCGCCGCGACCGCCGCCACCGCCGGCCAGGCGCGTCCGCAGGCCGTCCGGGGCAACGACCCCGGCCTCGCCCCGGCCGCCTGGACGGCCATCGCACTCGGCGCCGTCCTCGCCCTGTGGGCCGCCGGGCGCACCGCCGCCCGCCGCCGCGCCGCACTCACCGCCGACCCGGGCGCGCTCCCCGACCCGGGCGCCACCGCCCTCGGCGGGCACCGCCACCGCGGGCTGGCCCGCCGGGCCCGGGCCCTGGTCAGGCACGCCCTGCCGCGCGCCCGACGGGAATGATCAGGCACGCCCTAGACTTCCGGCCATGACCACGCCCGACCCCGCTTCCTCCGACCGGCTCGCCCGGATCGTCAGCCTCTCCTCCGGCAGCTACCTGCTCGTCACCACCTACAAGAAGGACGGCACCACCGTGCCGACCCCGGTGTGGGTGGTGCGCGACGGCGAGGCGCTCGGCGTCTGGACCGTCACCGACTCCTGGAAGGTCAAGCGGATCCGCAACCGCGCGGACGTCCTGGTGGGCCCCTGCGACGTCAAGGGCCGGCCGACCGGCGAGCAGTACCCCGCCACCGCCGAGATCCTCGGCCCCGAGCGCACCGCCGCCTACCGCACCCTGCTGCGCCAGAAGTACGGCCTGCTCGGCGTGCTCACCCTGCTCGGCAGCCGCCTGCGCCGCGGCGAGCGCGGCACCGTCGGCATCCGGATCACCCTCACCTGACGCGCCATCCGGCTGACGGGGCCCCGGTCACTCGCCCGGGCGGCCCACTCGGGCGGCCCACAGGCGAGGAAGGGCGTGGCAGGCTTGGCGGCCATGGGAGACGCCATGGAGGACAGGGACGCGGACGGGGCCCCGGGCGGGCTGCCGCTGCTGGTGGTCGACGGGGCCAACGTGGTCGGGTCGGTGCCCGACGGGTGGTGGCGGGATCGGCGGGGCGCCGCCGAGCGGCTGCGGGACGCGCTGGTCGCCGTCGCCGGGCAGGGACTGCCGGAGCGGCCCGGACCGCTGGAGGTGGTGCTGGTCGTGGAGGGCGCGGCCCGGGGCGTGGACGGACTGCCCGAGGTGCGGGTGGTCGCGGCGGCCGGCAGCGGTGACGACCGGATCGTCGAGCTGGTCCGGGCGGCCAGGGCCGAACAGCCGGACCGGGACTGCCTGGTCGTCACCGCCGACCGCGAACTGCGGGCCCGGGTCGGCGCGCTGGGCGCGGCGGTCACCGGGCCGCGCAGCGTGCGGGGTTAGGGCCGGTCCCGTTCGGGCCGGTCGCGCGCGGCAGGACCGAACGGGACCCGTTCCGGGACGTAGCCCCCTGGCCATGACCTCGGGTCACGGGCTGGAACGGCCCCGGGGCCGAACGCGTATGGGCGCCTCCCGGAACCGACCACGGGCACCGGCACCTAGTTGACGGGTAGTAGCCGGGGCCCAGCGCATCGGGAGGCGCCGTCCCCGACGCTACCTGGTCACATCGGGTGCGTCATCCGAATTAATCCGGGCCCGGGGCCTGCCGTACGGGTCTCGCCGAGCCCGCGGCGCCAGGGCGTTCCCCACCGGTTCGGACCGTACGGGAACCAACCGCGCCCGCCGTCCGACTGCTGGGGGGTGAGTGCGAAGTCGCCGGGTGTCCGGCCCTTGAGTGTGCTGGCGGGGTTCGCCCTGCTGCTGGTGGTGGTGTTCGTGGTGGCGTATGCGGTGGGACGGCAGGCGGGCCCGGTGTCCCCGGGGCTGACGCCCGGGGGCGGCGCGTCGCCCGGGGCGCCCGGGATGGGCGGGCACGACATGGGCGGGATGCGATGAGCCCGGTCGCGGGGGCCGACGCCGGGGCCCTGGTGAGCACCGATCTGGCGGTCGGCGGGATGACCTGCGCGGCCTGCGTGGGCCGGGTGGAGAAGCGGCTGGCCCGGATCGACGGAGTGACGGCCGGGGTGAACCTGGCGACCGGTCGGGCCCGGGTGCTGCACCCGGCCGGGGTGTCGGTCGCAGAGCTGGTGGCGGCCGTCGAACGAGCGGGCTACACCGCCGAGTCGGCGCCCGCGGGGGCGGGCGTCGGGTTGCCGGACGAGGAGCCGGCGGAGCGCTGGCGGCTGCTGGTGACGACGCTGCTGGCCGTCCCGGTGGTGGTGCTGTCGATGGTGCCGTCCCTGCAGTTCCCCGCCTGGCAGTGGGTCTGCTTCGCGCTGGCCGTCCCGGTGGTGACCTGGGGGTCGGCCGGGTTCCACCGCCGGGCCTGGCAGGGGCTGCGGCACGCGGCGGCCACCATGGACACCCTGGTCAGCCTGGGGGTGGTGGCGTCCTTCGGCTGGTCCGCGTACGCGCTGGTGTTCGGCGGCGCCGGGGAGATCGGCATGCGGATGCCGTTCTCGCTGACCGCGGACGGCGGCGGCGCGGCGCACGTCTACCTGGAGGCGGCCGTCGGGGTGCCGCTGTTCGTGCTGGCCGGGCGGCTACTGGAGGGCCGGGTGCGGCGGCGCAGCGGTTCCGCGCTGCGGGCGCTGGCCGAACTGGGCGCGAAGCAAGTGTGTGTCCGGGACGGCGGGACCGGCGAGGAGCGCCTGGTACCGATCGAACTGCTGCTGCCCGGGCAGGAGTTCGTGGTGCGGCCGGGCGAACGGGTGGCCACCGACGGGGTGGTGGTCGAGGGTGGTTCGGCGCTCGACCTGAGCCTGCTGACCGGGGAGAGCGTGCCGGTGGAGGTCGGCCCCGGGGACGCGGTGGCCGGCGCGACCGTCAACGTCGGCGGCGCGCTGGTGGTACGGGCGACGGCCGTCGGCGCCGACACCCAACTCGCCCGGATCACCGCGCTGGTGGCGGACGCCCAGGCCGGCAAGGCCCGGGCGCAGCGCCTCGCCGACGCGGTGGCCGGGGTGTTCGTGCCGTGCGTGCTGGCGGGCGCGGTGTGCGTGCTGGGCTTCTGGCTCGGCGCGGGCGCGGCCCCGCAGGCGGCGGTGACGGCGGCGGTCGCCGTGCTGGTGGTCGCCTGCCCGTGCGCCCTGGGCCTGGCCACCCCGACGGCGCTGCTGGCGGCGACCGGGCGGGGCGCGGAGCTGGGCGTGCTGGTGCGCGGCCCGGAGGTACTGGAGAGCCTGCGCCGGGTCGACACCGTGGTGCTGGACAAGACCGGGACGCTGACCACCGGGCGGATGGAACTGGCGGCGGTGACGGTCGCCGAGGGGTTCGGCTCGGGGTTCGACTCGGGGCTCGGCGAAGGTCTCGGCTCGGGGCTCGGCGAAGGTCTCGACGAGGGTGCGGTGCTGCGGCTGGCCGGCGCGGTGGAACACCGCTCGGAACACCCGATCGGGCGGGCCGTGGCGGCGGCCGCGCGGGAGCGCTGCGGTCCGCTGCCCCCGGTGGACGGCTTCGCGGCCACCACCGGGGTCGGGGTGTCCGGGGTGGTCGAGGGCCGGAGCATACGGGTGGTCCGCCCGGACGGCACGGCGCAGCCGCTGCCCGCCGACCTCGCGGACGCGGTCGCCGCCGCCTCGGACACCGGCCGCACGGCCGTGGTGGTCGAGCTGGACGGGCGGGCCGCGGCCGTGCTCGCCGTCGGCGACACGCTGCGCTCGGGCAGCTGGCGGGCGCTCCACCGGCTGCGCGGGATGGGGCTGGAGACCGTCCTGCTGACCGGCGACGGCCCGGGCGCGGCCCGGGCGGTGGCGCGCGAGCTGGGCATCGAACGGGTGCACGCCGCGGCCTCGCCGGAGGGCAAGGCCGCGGTGGTGGCCGAGCTGCGGGGCGCCGGGCGGACGGTCGCGGTGGTCGGCGACGGCGTCAACGACGCGGTGGCTCTGGCCTCGGCGGACCTCGGGGTGGCGCTGGCCTCGGGCAGCGACGCCGCGATCGGCGCGGCCGGACTCACCCTGGTGCGCGGCGACATCGAGGCGGTGGTGGACGCCGTCCGGTTGGCCCGGCGTACCCTCGGCACGATCCGGGCCAATCTGCTGTGGGCCTTCGGCTACAACGTGGTGCTGATCCCGCTGGCGGCCATCGGCCTGCTCAACCCGATGCTGGCGGCGGTGGCGATGTCGCTCAGCTCGCTGCTGGTGGTCGGCAACAGCCTGCGGCTGCGCACCTGGCAGCCCGGGCGCGGCACCTCGGCGGCCCGGAAGGGGGCGCGGCGATGAGCGCGGCAACGAGCGCGATCGGACGGCTGCGGGTGGTCGGCCCACCGGTGGGCGCGGCGGCGCTGACGCTGGTGCTGCTGACCGGGTGGACGGCGGTCGGCGGGGCCGGGCGGCCCCGGCCGGTGGAGGCCGGCCCGGGCTGGCTGCTCCTGCCGACGGCGGGCGCGGCCCCGGCCACGGCGGCGTTCTTCACGATCCGCAACCCGGGCGACGTGCCGGACGAACTGACCTCCGCCAGCTGGGAGTTCGGCGGCAGGATCACGATCAAGCGACACCTCCACCAGGGCGCCGCAGGCCGCTGGGAGCCGGTGGCCACCCTCCCGGTCCCGGGCCGCGGCGAGCTGGCGATGGCCCCGGAGGACGCCGACCTGATGATCGCCGACCCCCCACCCCTCCGGGCCGGCCAATGGGTGGACTTCACCCTCGGCTTCCGCCACAGCCCGGACCTCCGTCTCCAGGCCCAAGTCCTCCCCCCGGGCACCCGCCCCCGCTGACCGGGCCGACGACGGCCTGGCACCCCCGGCCGACTGGTCCCCGACACCCGTCGGGGCGAGACCCGGAACCGCCGATGGCCCGGACCGCTGTGCGGTCCGGGCCATCCGTCGGAGGACGATACGAGATTCGAACTCGTACGGAGTTGCCCCCGACACGCCGGCGAAGGCGGGCCTACACGGGTGCCGTGCTGCCACGAGGTGCCCCATCACTCGGACGAGTGATGCAAGGGCATCCTTGCGCAGGAATCGCCTGAGCAGTTGGGAGAGTGGGGGTGTCAGTCGGCGAAGGCCTTCCTGAGGTCGGCCGCAGCATTGGCTGCCGACGAAACGCACGCAACCGTCCTTGCGCGCGATGTGCCCATCAAATCGAGGAGTGGTCTGAGCATGTCCAAAGTCACGACGTCGGGAACCTGGACTGCTGTCACCCCGACCCCGCCCAACGTCTCGGGCCTCAACACCGGCCACGTCACCTGGGGCACTCCCGCAGGTGGGGGCGGCAAGAGCGGCTACTCGTTCGCCGGTGGGATGATCGAGATGAAGGCTGACGGTTCAGAGGTGGTACTGGGCACCTTCACCCACCAGAACTTCCCCATCTACGGTGGTGGCGTCGACCGGTTCGATGTCGACCTCGTGGTGCGCATCCGGTTCGAAGAGGACAGCAAGGACCGCGAGTTCAGCTTCAGGTTCCACCACTTCGAGACGCCCAACGTCGGCCCCGTTCATGATGACGAGGTCGACCTGCCCACCCGGGTGTCCCCGGAGAGCGTGTCCATCGACGGCGAGGAATACGCCGCCGTGATCACCGGCTTCAAGCGGAACGGAAAGATCGTCAACAAGTTCCTCAGCCCCGAGAACGGCGCCAACAGCGCCGACATCGTTGCCGTGCTCTCCCGCGTCGGCGCTCCGGACGTCATCATCACCGACGTCTGCCACAAGGGCACTGTCAAGTACACCCAGGCCGACGAGTACGTCGAGATCGTCAACCAGGGCACGGCGCACGCGGACATCTCCGGCTGGCTCCTCCACGCCGACGACCCCGGCCAGAACTTCACCTTCCCGCCCGGCACCACCCTCAAGGCCGGCCAGCGAATCCGTGTCTACACCAACGAAGTCCATGCCGAATGGGGCGGCTACTCCTTCGGCAGCGGACGCGCCATCTGGAACGACAAGGGCGACACCGCACACCTCTTCGACACCGAGGGCGCAGCCGTCCACCACTACGGCTACGGCACTGAGGCTCCCTGACCTCATTCCTTGTCGGCGGGCTGCGGGAAGGGTCGAGCACTGGCTGCGTGGCCCCGCTACGTGGCTGCAACCAAAACCGCAACCACGGATGATCGGGTTCTGCCTGGTCGAGGGCTCGATCGGGCGCAGGGACCACGGTTCAGCGGGCGGCAGATCGCCGCTCACCCGACACTTGATCACGTGAACAGGCGATCGACTCAAGGGGCGATGTCGCCACGCCCCGGCGAACCGGTCGTGCTGCGGCGCTTCACCCAGGATGACTCCGTTGAGGGACTGACGCGTCTGCTTCACCGCGCTTACTCCGATCACGTCGCCGCTGGGCGAGTCTTCTTCGCCTCGTACCAGTCCGTCCAGGACACGGCCAACCGCCTGAGGAAGGGCGAGTGTTGGATAGCTCTGATCGGGACTGAGTTGGTGGGCACCGTGACGTTGGCGGCTCCGTACGAGGCACCGGAGAGGTACCCGGCCCCGGCGGGTGCCGGTTCGTTCTGGCAGCTTGCGGTGGCCCCCTCACAGCGAGGGACGGGACTCGGGCAGCGTCTGCTGGCACTCGCGGAGGCACGGGTCACTGCTCTCGGCTCAGCTCAGGTCGCGATCGACACATCGGCCGAGGCCACCGAGTTGCTTGGCTGGTACCGCCGGCGGGGGTACGTGCCGGTCGGGACGTGGCGGTGGGATGTGACCAACTACGAGAGCGTGGTCCTCCTCAAGGACCTGGCGGCGGCCTGACGCAGGAGGCGGGGCACGGGTTGCCGGTGCCTCCCCGGTGAGGGGGAGGCACCGACAACCCGTGCCATGGATGACCTGGGGCTACTGGCCGAGAACTCGGGTCGCGTCCTGGACAGCGATGGCGAGCGCCTTGTCGAGTGCTCCGGCATGACGTCCACCGGCGCTGGCAATGGGGCCCTTGCCGCCGGCTCCGCCACCGACCGTGCGGGCGGCCGGGATGAGGATCTGGCTGGCCTGGGTGCCGGTGTCGTGGAGGCTGCGGGTGATCGCGGCGGCGAGGAGGGCCTTGCCGTCGTGTTCGGTGCCGAGGATGACGACGGCGTGGTCGTCGCCGAGGAGGTCGGCGGTGTCGGTGGCCAGGGTGCGGAGTTCGTCGGGGCTGAGGCCGGTGACGTTCTCGGTGACGATCCTGCCGCCGGGGACGGTGCGGGCGGAGGCGGCGAGTTGCTGGGCGCGGGTGCGGAGCTCGGCGTCGCGGAGGCGGGCGAGTTCCTGTTGGGCGGTGGTGAGGGCGTCGAGGCGCTTGCGGAGGGTGTCGGGGGCGTCCTGGGGGCGGGTGCCGAGAAGGGTGGAGAGTTCTTCGAGGAGGCGGCGTTCGGTGTCGTAGTGGGTGAGGGCGTCGCGTCCGGTGAGGGCTTCGATGCGGCGGAGGTTGGAGCCGATGGAGGCTTCGCCGAGGATGCGGACGGGGCCGGCGCCCGCGCCGTGCGGGACGTGGGTGCCGCCGCAGAGTTCCCGGGAGAAGTCGCCGATGTCGACGATGCGGACGTGGTCGCCGTACTTCTCGCCGAACAGGGCGGTGGCTCCGGCGGCCTCGGCTTCGGAGCGGGTGGCGTGCCAGATGCGGACTTCGGGGTCGTCGAGGAGGTGGTCGTTGACGAGGGCCTCGATGGCGGCGAGCTGGGTGCGGTCGACGGAGGAGAAGTGGGCAAAGTCGAAACGCAGGCGACCGGCGTCGACGAGGGAGCCGTGCTGGCGGGCGTGGTCGCCGAGGGTGCGGCGGAGCATGGCGTGCAGGACGTGGGTGGCGGAGTGGGAGCGGGCGACGGCGTCGCGGCGCGGGCCGTCGACGAGGGCTTCGACCTGCTCGCCGGTGCGGACCTCGCCTTCGCGGACGCGGACGGTGTGGACGTGGAAGCCTTCCAGGCCGAGCTTGGTGTCCAGGACTTCGAGGAGCGTGCCGGAGGACGTGCGGATGGTGCCGGTGTCGCCGACCTGGCCGCCGGATTCGGCGTAGAACGGGCTGCGGTCCAGGACCAGTTCGACGGTGTCGCCCTGGTCGGCGCCGGGCACGACGGTGCCGTCAGAGACGACGCCGAGGATGGTGGCCTCGGTGTCGAGGCGGTCGTAGCCGGTGAAGTCGGTGCGGCCGTGGCGGGAGGACAGTTCGCGGTAGGCGTCCTGGCGGCGCAGGGCCTCGGCGGTCTTGGCCTTGCCGCCGGCCTTGGCGCGCTTCTGCTGCTCGGCGAGCAGGGCGGTGAAGCGGTCCTCGTCGACGCTCAACCCGGCGTCGCGGGCGGCCTCGATGGTCAGCTCGACGGGGAAGCCGTAGGTGTCGTGCAGTTCGAAGGCGGTCTCGCCGGTGAGGGTGGTGGAGCGGCCCTCGCGGCTGCGGGTGATGGCGGCGTTGAGCAGGCGGGTGCCCTGGCTGAGGGTGCGGGTGAAGGACTCCTCCTCGGCGTTGACGACCTGCTCGATGAGGGCGGTCTGGCCCACGAGTTCGGGCCAGACGTCGCCGAGGTTGGCGATGACGCTGGCGGTGGCGGGCGCGAGGACGGGCTGATCGATGCCGAGCAGGCGGGCGTGGCGGATCGCGCGGCGCATCAGGCGGCGCAGGATGTAGCCGCGGCCGTCCTTGGCGGGCAGAACGCCGTCCGCGATGAGGTAGGCGACGGAGCGGGCGTGCTCGGCGACGACCTGGAAGGAGACCTTCTCCTCACCGTTGCCGGGATAGTCGCGGCCGGCGAGTTCCTGGACGGTGGTGAGGGTGGGCAGCAGGAGGTCGGTGCTGCAGACGTTCTCGACGTCCTGGAGGATCGCGGCGAGGCGGTCGAGGCCAAGGCCGGTGTCGATGCTCTGCCGGGCGAGGTCGCCGAGGATCGGGAAGGTGCCGTTGTCGTCGTCCTCGCCTCGCAGGGACTGCATGAAGACGAGGTTCCAGATCTCGACGTAGCGTTCGCCGTCGACGGCCGGCCCGCCTTCGCGGCCGAAGGCCGGGCCCCGGTCGTAGTTGAGCTCGGAGGAGGGACCGCAGGGGCCGGGGACGCCCATGTCCCAGAAGTTGTCCGCGCCGAGGCGCTGAATGCGCTCGGCGGGGACGCCGATCCGGCGCCAGAGCTGCTCGGCCTCGTCGTCGTCCTGGTGGACGGTGATCCAGAGGCGGTCCTTCTCCAGGTGGTAGCCCTGGGTGAGGAGTTCCCAGGCGTAGGCGATGGCGTCGGCCTTGAAGTAGTCGCCGAAGGAGAAGTTGCCCATCATCTCGAAGAACGTGGCGTGCCGGTTGGTGCGGCCGACGTTGTCGATGTCGGAGGTGCGGGCGCACTTCTGGATGGTGGTGGCGCGGGGGTACTCCGGGGTGACCTCGCCCAGGAAGTAGGGCTTGAACTGGTTCATGCCGGCGTTGGCCAGCAGCAGGGTCGGGTCGGAGGGGATGAGCGGGCTGGACGGGACGTGGCGGTGGCCGCGCGAGGTGAAGAAGTCCAGGAAGGTGGAGCGGATCTGCGTCGAGCGCATGGCGGTATGGCCCTCACGGAAGAGTCGCGGAGAGAGGTGGGGTGAGATCACACGCCGAGCCGGGCCGAGAACGAGGACTGAGTGGTTCTCAGTTCTCCAGCTCGGCGCAGATAGCTCGCGCCCCCACGGTGTAGACCATGACTCCGGTATCCGTCGCTCTGAGGTGGCGCAGCCGACAACGACGACGCAAACGGTCCGCTGCGGCTGCGCCACCAACAGTAGCCGGTCCGGTGTCAAGATCGCTTGGGGTTGTCCTCCTTGTGGCCGATGCCCACCAGGAGATGATCTTGCGGGTTCTTTCGGACGCGGCCATGGACAGCCCCCTGCCAGAGGAGCGGTGCCCAACGGGTGCGAACGCGACGGATCGGCCAGAGAGCCTGCCCACCGGATGCGGTCGTGCGACCGGTCCCCGGTGGGTCCCGGCAACTGCAACCAGAACGGCAACCACGGAACGACGAAGGGCCCGATCGCAGTGCGGTCGGGCCCTTCGTTTGCCCTGGCGGGCGAAGGCGGCGGATGCGAGATCCGAACTCGTGAGGGGGTGGACCCAACACGCTTTCCAATTCTCCCGAACGCCGACCGGCAGGGTTCACGCCCGTTCCGACCTGCGGTGGAGCGAAGCGCTGGGGAGCGGCTGAACCCGGCGCGGGACCGGGGTGAACGAGACCAGAACTGAGAGCAGCTGGCCGACCGACTCTTCCCGCGGTCGTGGTGACGTCAGGCGGACTTGGCGGTGGCGCGGACGCCGAAGTGGACGTAGCGGGTGCCGTCGCGGAGGGATAGAAGACGACGGGGATCCAGGCGTCCTTGTCGTTGCGGCGGCCGGCGAACATCCGGGCGAAGCGGACCACGTCGGCCGCCGTGGCGCTGATGCCGCCGTACGGCCCGGCGGAGCGCGGCAGCATGTTCCACAGCGGGGTGGGCCCCGTGAACGCCGTAACCAAGCGGAGCGGCGCCTCTAGGGCAGGGATGACGTGTGGTTTCTGGAATGGACGTCCTACCCGTATCCACAGGACCTCGCTGCGGCGATGACCCACCCGGTGGACGGCCTCGACGGTGTGGTTGCCCAACGGGTCGGCCCCACCTGGATCTTGACCTACAAGAGTGCGCAGCTGCACCTCTACGATCGGGAAGCGCCGGCGTGGTGATCACGAGAGCGTAGGCGACCAGCTGACATCGCTCCACGAGCGCTCAGCGCGAGCTGTGCTGGCGCTCACCGCTCGTAGGACCACGCTTGGCCGGTCTGACGGTACTGCTCGACAGGGATGGGCTCGACGCCAGCAGCCATGCGTGCGGTGTAGAGCAGGCCGTCGAGGTGGTCGATCTCGTGGTGGATCAGGCGGGCGAGTCCGCGTTCGTAGACGGTGGTGTTCAGTTGGCCGTCCAAGGTGGTGGTCTCTACGGTGATCCACAGTGGTCGGGGGACCAGTCCACGGACATCGAAGAAGGAGAGGCAGCCTTCGTACTGCTCGTCCGTCTCACTCGTGTGGTTGGTGATGCTGGGGTTCAGCAGGATGATCGCCGGTGCTCCGGGCTCGGCCGGCTGGACGATGGCAGCGGCGCGGCCGATGCCGATCTGCGGTGCGGCGATACCCATGCCCTTGGCGAACGGGTGGACTTGGCCGATGCGCTCCATGGCGGTGAACAGCTTCTCGATGACCTGCTCGGCGGCCCCGCGCTCGGTGGGCAGGTCGAACGCTCGGGCGGGCTCGGCGAGTACGGGCTCGCCCTCCTGGACAACGCCGAGGGACTGCATCTGCTGGCTGGGCCGCACCTCGATCATCTGATCTCCTTGGTCTGCTGCGGGTCGTTGGCGGTGGCGAGGGGGGCTACGGTCTCGGCGGTCATGGAGGTCTTGGTTCCCACGGGACTCCTTATGCCCAGACGCCGACCATTGTCGGCTCGGGCTGCAGCGCGATGCCGGTCGCGATCTCGACCTGCGTCGAGAGTTCGGTGAGGGCCTGGGCGAAGCCCGTCGCGGTCGCCCCGTCGTGGGCGGTGAGCGTGAGGGTCCGACGTTCCGAGCAGCGAATGCCGTCCGCGACTTTGCAGGTGGGGCGGTAGCCGGTGTGCTCCAGCAGCCAGCCGGCGCTGGCCCGCAGCTGCCCGTCGCTGTCGGTGTGGACCGGGCAGCCGGCAGCCGACCAGCGGGCGGCCTGGGTGGCGGTGACGGGTGGGTTGAGGAAGACCGATCCGGCCTGGCGGGCATCGGGACCGTGGGGGTCGAGGAGGAGTCCCCGGCCGTGACGGTTGACGAGGGCTGCGGCGGTCACCTCGGCGACGGGCGGACGGGCGCCGACCTGGACGCCGAGTTCGTCGGCGAGCGGCTGGTACGTGATCGGCGCAGCCGGTGAGCGGGTGAGGTGGAACGTCGCGGTGAGGATGGTCCAGCGGCCGGGGTCGTTCTTGAAGCGGCTGTCGCGGTGGCGGAGGCGGCATGCCTGGGCGGGCAGGGTTCGCAGGCGGCCCATGTCCCAGTCCCAGGCGGTGAGGTGGTCGAGGGCGTCGGAGACCTGCTGGCCGTAGGCTCCGGCGTTCTGGACGGGGGCGGCGCCGACAGTGCCCGGCATGCCGGCCAGGCACTCGATCCCGGCGAGGTGTTCGGCTGCGGCCCACTGGACGAGGTCGGCGAGCGGGTGGCCGGCCTGGACGGTCGCGGCCACCGTGTCGTCGCCCACCCGCTTCACGGTGATGCCCCGGGTGTTCATCACGGCGACGGTGCCCTCGTGGCCGGTGTCGGCGGCGATGACGTTGCTGCCGTGGCCGAGGGTGAGGGGCGCGTCCTGCTGCCGGTCGCCGATCGTATGGACCAGTTCGAACCAGTCGTCGGGATCGGCGACCTGCAGGACGTCGCTGGCCGGGCCGCCGAGCCGCAGGGTGGTGAGGGAGGCAAGCGTGGTGCTGGGCACGGGTGGCCCTCCTAGGGTTCGTCGGTGATCGCCTTGAGGGCGAGGGCCCGGAGTGGGGCGAGGCGGGTGCGGTTGTCCTGGTGGTGGTAGACGGCGTTGGTGCAGATGGCCAGGTAGCGGCCGGTGGCGGGGGCGAGGTAGAGGCTGGTTCCGGTGAAGCCGTGGTGGTAGGCGACCCGGCCCTCGTCGGCGAGGATCCAGACCAGGCCACGGTCGAGGCCGGGTTCGATCTCGGCCTGCGGCTGCATGCTGGCGGTGAGCCAGCGGCCCAGGGGCCCGCCGGTGGCGTGCGAGGACAGCAGGTAGGTGGCGAAGGTGGCGAGGTCGGCCGGGGTGGTGAACACCCCGGCATGGCCGGCGACTCCGCCGAGCAGGGCGGCGTTGTCGTCGTGCGGCATGCCCCACAGCCGGGGCCCGCCGGTCAACCGCTGCTCGGTCGGGGCGACGCGGGCAGAGCGGGCGACGGGCCCGTAGGTGGTGGCGGTCATGCCGATGTGCTGCCAGAGCTCGGCCGCCAGCTCGTCCAGGCGCTGGCAGCGGTAGTGCGCCAGGGCCAGGCCGAGGAGGATGAAACCGCGGTTGATGTAGCGGTGACCGGCCCCGGGGTCGGCGATCAGCGGCTCTCCGCAGATCAGGTCGGCCAGCGGCTCGGGGCGGTTGCGGTACTGGTCGAGGCGGGTGTCGGCCCGCAGGCCGGAGGTGTGGGCCAGGATCTGGCCGACCGTCACCCGGCCGCCGGGTGCCTCGGCCGGGATGCCGGTCAGCAGTTCGCGGATCGGGGTGTCCAGGGTGAAGCCGTCCATGAGGGAGGTGCCGACCAGCGGCCAGGTGGCCAGGACCTTGGTCAGCGAGGCCACGTCGTATACCGTGTCCGGCCCCGGCCGGGCGTCGCCGCAGTCGGGGGCGACGACGCCGGAGGCCAGGTAGCCGGGATCGGTGTCGAAGGTGCCGTGGGCGATGACGCCGCCGGGCACGGTGCCGTCTGCGGTCATCAGGTCCAGACACTCGCGCAGGTCGGCGAGCGCGTTCGGCTTCCACGGCACGGTGTTGGTCACGGCTACTCCTGGTCGATCGTCAGGTGGGCACCGAGCGCGGCCAACTTCGGCAGCAGGCTGCCGTATCCGCGCCGCAGGTGATACATCCCTCGGATCGTAGAGGTGCCCTCGGCGGCCAGGGCAGCGATCACGAGAGCGGTCACCGCCCGGATGTCCTCCCCGGCCACGTCGGCGGCGGTGAGGGCGGACCGGCCCCGGACGGTGATCACCGAGCCGGTCGCGTTGACGGCGGCGCCGAACGCGGCCAGCGCCGGTAGGTGGGTGTCGCGCTGGGTGTAGATCCGCTCGTCGATGCGGGAGTTGCCCTCGGCCTGGGTGAGGAAGGCGGTCAGCTGCGGCTGCACGTCGGTCGGGAAGCCCGGGTGCGGGCCGGTGGCCATCTGTACCGGTCGCGGCCCGGCCGGGGTGCTGACGGCCGTTCCGCCGTCCAGCGGGTCGAGCTGGATTCCGGCGTCGGCGAACACCGACACCAGCCCGTCCGGGAACGCGGCCGGCGGGAAGCCGTCCAGGTGGACGGTGCCGCCGGTGATGGCGGCGGCCAGCGCGAGGGTGGCGGCCTCCAGTCTGTCCGGTGGGACGGTGAACACCCCGCCCCGGATGCGGTCGGTGCCGGTGACGTTCAGTGCCGTCCTGCCGCGCCACTCGATGCCGACGCCGGCCTGCGAGAGCAGGGCGGCGGTGTGGGTGACCTCGGGTTCCACACTGGGGTTGAGGATCGCGGAGGTGCCCGGGGTTCGGGCGGCCAGCAGCATCGCGGTGACCGTCGCGCCCAGGCTCGGCCCCCACGAGCGGGTCTCGGCATCGGTGATGAACGGCAGCCGGTTGCCGGTGAAGCGGGCCCGCACCCGGCCCCGGCTCACCTCGACCTCGGCCCCGGCGGCTTCCATCGCGGCCAGGTGCCGGTCGATGTAGCGGGCGCAGAAGGCGTCCCCGCCGGGGGTGGGGAAGGTGACTTTGCCGGCGCGGGCCAGCAGGGCGCCGCCCATGACCGCGGTAGTGCGGATGCGCCGTCCGAGGTCCTCCGGGATGACGGGGAAGTAGGAGTCGGCCGGTCGGGTGGCGAACTCGTCTCCGGTCACGGTGGCGCGGGTGCCGGTGCGGTGCAGGATGTCGGCGACGACCAGGGTGTCCAGGATCTCGGGTGCACCGGTCAGGGTGAGCGGGTCGTCGGCGAGGAGCGCGGCGGCGTACAGGTGCAGGGCGATGTTCTTGCTGCCCTGGACGGTGGCGGTACCGGCCAGGCGGCGGCCTCCGGTGATCCGTACGGCCCGCTGGTCGGTCGTCGGGGTGGTGTCGGTGGTGGGCATGGTCACCTTCCCTGGCTTCCGGCCGGGAAGAAGCCCCCGACCTGGGTCTTCGGGTAGAGCAGGGTGTGCGCGCCGATCAGGGTGGCGGGCTGGAGCACGGTTCCGGCGGGAACGATCACGCCGTCGCCGACCACCGCGCCGAACTTCGTCTGGCCGGTGGCGATGCGCCGGCCGTCGAGGTGGGCGCAGACCTCTTCGGTGGCCGGTTCGGTGACCGGTCCGGAGGTGACCCGCAGGCCGGTGGTGGAGACGAACGCGCCGATGTTGACGCCGAGGCCGAGCACGGAGTCCCCGACGAAGCTGGTGTGCTTCATGAAGACACCGCCGACGAGGAGGGAGCGGGTGACCTCCGCGCCGAAGCCGATCCGGCAGCCGGGGCCGACGACGGTGTTGTCGCGCACCCGGGCCCCTGCCTCGATCACCGCGCCGGGGCAGACCAGCACCGGACCGGTGACGAACGCGCCTTCGGCGATGACGGCCCCGGGCGCCACGATCACGTGGCCCCGGACGGTGGCGCCGGGCTCGATGATCCCGGTCGCCTCCGGCAGCGGGATGTCCAGGTGGTCGGCCAGCAGGTCGGTGATGGCCTTCTTGAGGCCGAAGACGGTCGGGCAGCAGTTCAGCAGCTCCAGCACGACCGGATCGGTGACGTGTTCGGTGTCGAAGTAGTACTCAGGGGTGGTGCGGTAGTCGATGCGCTCCAGCTCGGTGTGCAGTGCGGGCGCGTCGGTCAGCCGGTGCATGGCTGGATCTCCTCTCGGGCAAGCGAGTGGAAGAAGGGGCCGTCGCGACGGCCCCGGGGCCTCAGGAGGCAGACAGGTCAAGCACGGCCGCCGCCATCCGGGGGCTGGCCTCGGCCGGGTGGTTGTGGACAGCCAGGGCGAGCACGGGTAGGTGCAGGGCGGCCCAGGAGGCGGTGAGGAAGGTGCCGGGCCGGTCGCGGTCCGCCGGGGCGGCGTGCCGCTGGCCAGCGGGCGGCAGGGAGGTGCTGGGCGTTGGCATGGGAGGGTCTTCGACAGCAGAGGGAGGGGTGGACGTTCCCCAGTGAACCGCCGGGCGAAAGGCCGGATCCGTAGCCGGACTACGGGCCGTAGTCCGGCTACGGGTCAGATGATCTGAACGCCCGCTCGGACGGCGAAGTCCCGTACGCCGGGCAGCTTGCGGTCGTGCCGCAGCAGGGTGGTGGCGAGGTCGCGGACGGCACCGCGGCGGATTTCCTGCGGGGCCGCCTCCTCGGCGGCCAGCAGAGCCCGGTAGCACTGTTCGGGCTTGCCCCACTGGTCGAATGCGCGGGCCACGTCGATGAAGAAGCGGGCTTGCCGCTCGGCGGTCGGCAGAGCGGCGGGGTCGATCGTGGAGGCCAGCTCGATCGCCCGGCCGGCGTCGCCCAACTCGTAGTGCACCGACAACTCGTGCAGGGCGACGCCTTGGACGCCGTCCATCAGACCAGAGGCCCGGCTGGCAGCAGCGGCACTGTCAGCAGCCTCATGGATCAGCGAGTGCGAGTAGGCGCGGTCGCCGGTCTTCGCGGCGGTGTAGGCCGCGGTGGCGTACAGGTCGCCGCGGGCAGCCAGACGGGCGGACTCGGACACCGTGGTGTCGGCGAGGAGGTCTTCGGCGGCGACCACCACGATGTCGGTTGCTCGGGCGAGGCTGCCTTGGCGGCGCCAGGAGCTGGAGACCATCCGCTGGGACTCGGCGACGACCAGAGGGTCACCGCCCGCGCGGGCGGAGGTCAGCGCGCGGTCTGCGGTGATGGCGACCAGGTTGTTGTCGCCGGCCTTGATGCACAGTCGGACGGCGAGGTTGTAGAGCTGGGCGACGTTGCATGCGCGCTCCTCCGGCGTACCGGCCATCTGCGCGGCGGCGATCCGCACGGGCAGGGCCCCGGCGAGTGCGTCGTACTTGGCCGCCTTGAATTCCTGGCGCGATGTCAGGAGTGAGGCGGTGACTGACTCCTTGGTCGGCTCGCGCCGAGGAGCTGGAATCCGGCCCGGCCCGTAGAGCAGCAGGTCTTCCAGACCGGCCAAGGGCGAGCCTGTCTCGGCATGTGCGGCCTGCTGGCCGGCAACCGGGGCGAACAGGGCGGCAGCCGCCAGGGTCAGGAACGGGCGGCGTCGCACATCGTCCTCCTCGGCAGCGGAAGTGCTCGTCAGCGTAGCGGAGGCGGACTTGCGGGGGCGGGACCTCGACCGATCCGCGGCTGGCTGCGGTAAGACCATCAGCTCGCTGAGCTCGCAACCCAGCACCGCCGCGAGGCGACGCAGCAGAGTCAGATCCTTTACCTGCTGCAGGTCGCGTTCCACCAGCGACATCCAGACCTCGCTGCGGTCGAGCTCGGCGGCGAGACGGAGCTGCGTCCACTCCATCTCGGCGCGGCGGAGTGCGATGAACTTGCCGAACGTGATGCCACTGCTCCCCACGCCGGCCCCCAGCATCGTGTTGAAACCATTACGGAGGGCTACCGTACCGATGATCGGGGGCGCGGTGTAGGGCTTTCGGGGCGACGCCGGCGTTCACCGCGCTGCCGTGCTGATGCTGCCGCCGGTGCATGTGTCTGGTGTAGCCCAGGAGCCCCTGAGGCCAGCCGGGTGGGCGGGTCTCAGGGGCTGGGTCACGACCAGGTGGTGCCGGCCAGGAGCCCGTCGAAGCCGAGCGCCTGCATTGCGGTGTCGCAGTCGTCCCACTCGTGTTCGGGGGCGGTGAAGTGGAGGTCGAAGTACGCGCGGGTGAGGTCGGCCTCGCGCCATTCGGCCGCGCAGAGGCAGCGGACGAAGACCTGGTGGCGGACGTTGAGGAGGAGCCAGAGGAGGACTTCGGCGGGGCGGTCGGTGGTGGTCAACTCCCCTTGCTGGGCGGCCTCGGCGATGGCGCGGTGGGGCGGCTGGCCAGCCGATTCGGCCTGGGCGAGTGCGGTGGCCAGGGCGCGCCAGGAGGGGGCGGCGAGGATGCGCTGAGCGTGCTCGGGGACGGTGGTCCGGACGTGGGTGGCGAGGCGGTCGGTGGCCTTGGGGGTGGGGGTGCGGCGGGTGAGGTCGGCGATGACGGGCTCGGCGGTCTGCCGGTAGGCGGTTCGCAGGTGGACGAGGCACTGCTGGGCGGCTGTGGCCTGCTTGCGGTGGCCGTGGGCTTCGCGCCAGCGGGCGATGGCGATCAGGACGAACACGGCGGTGGACAGGAGGGCGGCGGCGGTGGCGCCGTCCTCGCCGGAGTCGGCCGTGTTCAGGAGTTCCTGGGCGGCCGAGCGGAGGGCTGCGGCCTGATGGTGTTCGGCGCGAATGCGTCTTCCTGCTGTGGCCGACACCACGGCTGACGGCGGTATGGCCCTTCGCTCAGTAGCGGCCCCACGCTGAATCCTTGGAGGGCGAGCATTCTACCGATCGGATGATCTGTGATGAAGCTTCACTTCAAGGGGTCGGATGGTCTGAGGCGCTTCGACGGTTCGTCAACTACTGGACCGAATAGGACAGGTGACCTCCACGGCAACAGCGGCCGAGCGCGCCGAGGGGCTGTTCCGCATGCTCGACAATGACCATGACGGCTCCGTCGACAAAGCCGATTTCGATCTGCTGACGCTGTCCCTGGGTGCGGTGATCGGGGTCGCTCCCGGCAAGGACGGGTGGCAGCTGCTGACCAAGGGCACCGACAACCTGTGGCAGACACTGGTGGAGATCACCGGTACCGACAAGTCCGGCAAGGTCGCCAAGGGACGGGTCCAGAGCAACTGAGACCAGAACTGAGACCGCGGCACGAAGAAGGCCCCGACCGGAAACCCGGTCGGGGCCTTCAACTGCCTTGCCAGGCAAAGGCGGCGGATGCGAGATTCGAAGTCGCGAGGGGGCGAACCCGGCACGCTTTCCGAGCGTGCGCCGACGGGGCGTCGGTCAGGCGTGGGGGATGACGGCGACCGGGGACTGGGCGTGGTGCAGGGCGGCGTGGGCGACGCGGCCGAGGCGGGGGCCGAAGTCGAGGGAGCGGTGGCGGCGGCCGACGACGAGGAGGACGGCGCCGGCGGAGGCTTCGACCAGGCCGCGGGCGGAGCCGAGCCGGACGTCCTCGATCACCGCGGTGTCCGGGTGCCGCTCGCGCTGGCCGGCCAGGGCGAGGGTGAGCAGTTTGGCCTCCAGCGCCTCCAGTTGGGCGATCTCGGTGGGCGGCACGGCCCCGCCGGCGTAGCCGAAGACCGGCGGGAGGTCCCAGCCGTGCACGGCCCGCAGCCGGGCGCCGCGCAGGGCGGCCTCCTGGAAGGCGAAGGCGAGCACCTCCTCCTCAGGGGCGTGCGCGTCGACGCCGACCAGCACCTCGGGCACTCCGTCGCCGGCCCCCTCGGGCGCGCCCGGCTCGCGCACCACGACCACCGGCACCGTGCTGCGGGCGGCCGCGGCCATGCCGACCGAGCCGAGCAGCAGCCCGGTGAAGCCGCCGAGGCCGCGCGAGCCGAGCACCAGGAGGGCGGCGTCCGCGGCCGCGGCGACCAGGCCGTCCACCGGCGCGTCCAGGACGGCGTCGGTGTGCACCTCCAGGTCGGGGTGGCGCTCGCGGATCGCGTCGGCGGCCGAGGTCAGGACCCGCTGCGCGGCGGCCGGCAGGTCGTCGGGCTCGGCGAAGGTGGCCACGCCGTCGGTCAGCCACGGCCAGGCGTGCACCAGGCGCAGCGGGGCACCCCGGAGCACTGCCTCGTCGGCGGCCCAGAGGGCGGCGGTGGTGCTCTCCGGCGAGCCGTCGACCCCGGCCAGGACGGATGGCGTCATGAGGGTTCCTCCACTGTGTCGGCGCTTGGCGGGGCGGCGCGGGGACGGTGCGCGCACTGACGGCCCGTCCGCTCCTCCCCCACCCTGGCGGTCCGCCAGGGCCTCGCGACAGAGGCCGCAGGCCCCTCGGCGACGGGACGAAAGGCCCGCCCGTGGGAGCGTACGGCGCACCCCGGCGTGCGGGGTGCCGACACCCGGGCACTACCGTGAATCCGGCAATCGCCCTGATCGGGCGGCACCCGGCGCCCTCCGGCGGCGGGTGGAGGACGGGCCAGGGCGAGTACGAGGAGGACAGCGGTGGGCGGAGCGGACGGCAGCGCGGCGGTTGGCGGCGCGCGGATGCCCCGGCTGCGCCTGGACGAGCTGCTGGAGGAGCTCCAGTGGCGGATCGACGCGGCGCGCGGCACCCAGAACCGGGTGCACAGCCTGCTGGAGGCGGTGCTCGCGGTCGGCCGGGAGCTGGATCTCGGCCAGGCGCTGCACCGGATCGTCGAGGCCGCCGCCGACCTGGTGGACGCCCGTTACGCCGCGCTCGGGGTGATCGGCCCGGACGGGCACTCGCTGTCGCAGTTCCTGACGGTGGGGCTGTCCGAGGAGGAGATCGCCGAGATCGGCCCGCCGCCGTCCGGCCGGGGCATCCTCGGCGAGCTGATCCGCGACCCGCAGCCGCTGCGCTGCCCGGTGCTGTCCGAGCACCCGGCCTCGGCGGGCTTCCCGCCGAACCATCCGCCGATGCACACCTTCCTCGGGGTGCCGGTGCGGGTGCACGGCGAGGTGTTCGGGAACCTGTACCTCACCGACAAGCGCGGCGGGCTGGACTTCGACACGGATGACGAGGCGGTGATCTCCACCCTGGCGGTCGCGGCCGGGGTGGCGATCGACAACGCCCGGCTGTACGAGGAGGCGCAGCTGCGCCAGCGCTGGCTGCGGGCCAGCGCGGAGATCAGCCGCAGCCTGCTGTCGGGCGCGCCCCGGCTGGAGGTGGTGGAGCTGATCGCCCGCCGGGCCGGGGAGATCGCCGGCGCCGAGCTGGCCGACGTCTCGGTGGCGCTGGACGGTCCGCAGGAGCGGGCGGAGGAGCTGACGGTGGAGGTCGCGCTGGGCGGGGCGCCGGCCGCGCGGCTGGGGGTGACGGTGCCGGTGGACGGCACGCTGTCGGGCGCCGCGTACGCCTCCGGTTCGCCGGTGACCAGCGACGACCTGGCCTGCGACGCCCGCTACCCGGCGGGCCCGGCGGGGCGCTTCGACGGGCTGGGCCCGGCGGTCGCGGTGCCGCTGGGCACCGGGGCGGGGTACGGGCGGGGCGTGCTGCTGCTGGCCCGCGCGGCCGGGCAGCCGGCCTTCGGGCCGGACGAGACCGGGCCGCTGCTGGGCTTCGCGGACCAGGCGGCGCTGGCCCTGGAGCTGGCCGAGCGGCGGCGCGACGCCGAGCAGCTGACGCTGCTGGAGGACCGGGACCGGATCGCCCGGGACCTGCACGACCTGGCGATCCAGCGGCTGTTCGCGACCGGGATGACGCTGCAGAGCGCGGGCCGGCTGATCGACAGCCCGGCCGCCGCCGACCGGGTCGCCCGCGCGGTGGCGGACCTGGACGAGACCATCAAGATCATCCGGTCGACGATCTTCGGGCTGCGCGCCCACAGCGAGCCCGACCGGGGCCTGCGCGCCCGCGCCACCCGCGTCGTCGCCGAGGCGCAGGGGACGCTCGGCTTCGCGCCCCGGCTGAGCATGGAAGGCCTGCTGGACACCGACGTGCCGCAGGAGCTGGCCGACCACGTGGTGGCCGTCCTCGGCGAGGCGCTCAGCAACGCCGCCCGGCACGCGCGGGCGGGCCGGGTGGAGGTGACGCTGCGGGCGCTCGCCGGGCGGGTGGCCCTGGTGGTGGCCGACGACGGGGTGGGCGTACCCGAGGGCGGCCGGCGCAGCGGGCTGCGCAACCTCGCCGAGCGGGCCGAGCGGGTGGGCGGCACCTTCACGATCGGGCCCGCCGAGGGCGGCGGCGCCCGGCTCTCCTGGGAGGCCCCGCTCGGCTCCTGACGTGCGGTCAGCGGGCCTTCGCTCACGCCGCTCCGCGCCCTCGCGCACGCCGTCCCTACTCGAACGACCGAACGCCCTCGGGCGGGTTCACACGTCGGGCACGCCCCCCTCGAAGAACGCTCTCAACATCCATTGTCGCCACGCATGTTCGACGGTAGAGTCGCCGTTCGCCGAGCACGGATGAGCATTCGACAGCATCATTTGGGGCGGCCATGTCAATTAATCAGGACACCCTTAATCAGGACACCCTCCGGGTCGTTCCCGACCTGATCCACACGTTCACGGAAATGGCGCGCCGCAATCCCCGGCACCCCGCGATCGTCCAGCGGGGGCGCACCCTCGACTACGGCCGGCTCGCAGAGCTGGCGAACACCCTGGCCAGGCGCCTGGGACCGGACCCCGGCACGGTCTCCGTGCCGGCCGTCCACACGGCCGAAACGGTGGTCGCGCTTCTCGGCGTGCTGACCGCCGGAGGCACGTACTGCCCGATCGATCCGGCATTCCCCGAGGCCCGTCGACACGCCATGGCGACGGCCGCGAACTGCCGCACGGCGATACTCGGCGAAGCCGTCGCGGACCACCGACTCGACGCTCGATTAGTGGAGTTACCGACCCTCCCGGAATTCCCCGGAGAACCGCCCGGAACCCTTCCGGCGGACCACGCCGCAAGCGGCCCGGAACATCCGGCCTACATTCTCTTCACGTCGGGTTCGACCGGGCAGCCGAAACCCGTCGCCACTCCCCGCCGGGCCGTCGCGGCCACGGCCCACGCACTGCGCGACCTCTTCCACCTCACCCCCCAGGACCGGGTGCTCCAGTTCGCCTCGCTCAACTGGGACACCTGCTTCGAGGAGATCCTCCCCGCACTCACCGCGGGCGCCACCCTCGTCCTCGACCCCGACGCGCACTGCGGGTCGTTCCCGCGCTTCCTGCGGATGGTCGAGCGCGAGCGGATCACCGTCCTGGACCTGCCGACCGCCTTCTGGCACGAACTCGTCCACCACCTGGTCGACGATCGGGCCGAACTTCCGCCCTGCGTCAGGCTCCTGGTGATCGGCGGGGAGGCCGTCCAGCCGGCCCGGCTGGACGACTGGGCCCGACTGGACACCGGGCGGATCCGGCTGCTGAACACCTACGGCTGCACCGAGACCACCCAGATCACCCACGCCGTCGACCTGTCCGGACCGCTCGCCCGCGAACCGGTCGGGCCCGGCGCCCACCACGCGCCGGCCGCCCGCGCACCGATCGGCCACGCCCTGCCGCACGTCGTCGAACGCCTCGGCGAGCAGGGCGAGTTGCTGATCGGCGGGCCGGGCCTCGCACTCGGCTACCCCGGCCTGCCCGAGGCCACGGCGGCCCGGTTCACCACCGTCGACGGCGAGCGGTACTTCCGCACCGGCGACCGGGTGAGCCGCGGCCCGGACGGCCTGCTCACCCACCAGGGCCGCCTGGACGGCGAACTGAAGGTACGCGGGGTCCGGGTGGACCCGGCGGAGGTCGAGGCGCACCTCACCGGCCACCCCGAGGTGACCGCGGCCGCCGTCACCGGCGCCGCCCTGGCCGGCCGCACCACGCTGCTCGCGTACGTCGTGGCGCGGCGGCACACCTGCCCGCCGGACCTGGCCGGCGACCTGCTCTCCTACCTGCGGGCCCGGGTGCCCGGCCACCTCGTGCCCGGGCGGATCACCGTCGTCCCCCGGCTCGTGCACACCCCCAGCGGCAAGGTCGACCGGGCCGGCTGCCACCTGCGCTACGGCGCCCACGACAGGTCGAAGGAGACCTCCGTTGAGCACTGACCTCACCACCCCCGCCACCCCGCAGGACCTGGTGGACGTCTTCCGGCGCGTGCTGGAACGCGACGACGTGGCGCCCGACTCCGACTTCTTCGACCTCGGCGGCGACTCGCTGATCGCCACCCGGGTGCTGAGCGCCGTCGCGCGCGGCTACGCCGTCGAGCTCACCTTCGACGAGTTCCTGCTCGCGCCCACCCCCACCGCGCTCGCGCGCAGAATCACGGCCGGGAGATGAACGACCGCCCGTCCAACGACCGCCCGTCCAACGAGCACCCGTTCGACGCACATCGGCCAGGAGGAACCGCCGTCGTGGTCGGCGCCGGACTGGCCGGGCTCACCGCCGCCACCGGGCTGGCGGCGCACGGCTTCGACGTGACCGTCCTGGAGGCCCGGGACCGGGTCGGCGGACGCACCCACGGCATCGAGGCCGCCCCCGGCGCCCTGATCGACGCCGGAGCCGCCTACCTGGGCGACCGGCACACAGAACTCCTCGCCATGATGGACGAGTTAGGGCTCAAGACCACCCCCACCACGATGTCCGGCGCCAGCCGCTTCGCCCTCCACACCGGCAGCGACACCGACGCCGGACCCGGCACCGACGCCACGACCCGCGACGGCCGGTTCCCGCCGCTCGACGGCGTCGCGCTCGGCGACCTGTTCGACCGGCTGGCCGAACTCACCGCCGCCGTACGGCCGGAGGCGCCCTGGCTCACCCCGGACGCCGAACGCCTGGACGCCCTGACCGCCGCCGAGTGGGCCGAGCAGCACCTCACCCACCCCGACGCCCGGCTGTTCTTCCCGCTGTTCCTGGGCGAGATGACGGCCGCCGACCCGGCCGACATCTCCGTCCTCCACCTCGCCTTCTACCTGCGCTCCGGCGGCGGCCTGCGCTACCTCAACGCCTTCGCCGGCGGCGCCCAGCAGGACCGGATCTCCGGCGGCGCCCACCAGGTGTGCGAGCGGCTGGCCGAGCGCCTGGGCCACCGGGTACGGCTGGGCGAGCCGGTCCGGGCCGTCCACCAGGACGCCGACGCCGTCACCGTGCACACCGACCGCGGCGAGCACCGCGCGGACGTCGCCGTCATGGCGCTGCCGCCGCTGCTCGCCGACGCGATCGACCACCGGCCCGGCCTGCCGGTGCGCCGGGCCGGCGAGCGCACCGCGCGCGGCTGCGCGGTCAAGGTCCACCTGGTCTACCCGGCACCGCTGTGGCGCGACCACGGCCTGTCCGGCTGGTCGGTCAACGCCCGGGGGCCGCTGCTCTCCACCGTGGACGACTCCCCCGCCGAGGCCGGCATCGGCGTCCTGACCGGCTTCGTCACCGGCGCCGAGGCGCACCGCTTCGCCGCCCTCACCCCGCGGCAGCAACGCGCGGCGGCGATCGGGCAGGCCGCGCAGCTCTTCCCGATGCTCCCCGAGCCGACCGCCTGCCACGTCACCGACTGGCTCAACGACCCGTACAGCCAGGGCTGTTACGCCGCCCTGCTGGGGCCCGGCGACTGGCCGCGGCTCGGCCCGGCGCTGACCGCGCCGCACCACCGGGTGCACTGGGCCGGCACCGAGACCAGCACCGCGTACTTCGGGCTGATGGAGGGCGCGATCCGCTCCGGCCACCGGGTCGTCGCCGACATCCTCGCCCGCGCCTGACGCCCGCGCCCCGAACCCACGCCTGACGCCCCACCCCTGCCCTTCCCCGGCCTTTCCCCCTCCCCGGCGCCGGTTCCACGAGAACCCGCGCCCGCCCCCCTTCGGGAGACCCCCATGAGCGACCGCAGTTCCATCGCGCCCCTCGCCGCCAGACAGCGGCTGATGACCGAACCCGCCCTGGGCGCGGGCAACTTCCTCGACCACGCCCTCGCGGCCAACCCGCACCGCGCCGTCCCGTCCGTCTTCACCCACCGCACCGACCACCGCGGCGAGGTCGTGCTGCGCGGCCACAGCCTGCTCGACCTGGCCGCGCTGCGCGACCGCTACGCCGCCTGGTACCACGCCAACGGGGTGCGCCCCGGCGAGCCGGTGGGCGTCGTGGTCGGCGAGGGCCTGGAACCGCTGCTGCACTTCCTCGCGCTGACCTCCCTGGGCGCCGTCCCCGCGCTGGTCAACGACGCGATGCGGCACGACGTGCTGGTCCGCTACCTGGACCACGTCGGCGTGGTCGGCGTGGTCGCCGACGACCCCACCCGGCTCGCTGCCGCCTACCGCGAGGACCCGGGCCGCCGCCCGCGCTTCCTCGCCCTGGCCGCCGAGGTGCAGGCCTTCGACGCCGACGCCGTCGAGCTGCCCGCCGACCACCCGTACCGGCACGCCCCGGACGACGTGGTGGCGCTGATCCACTCCTCCGGCACCACCGGCACCCCCAAGTCGACGATGCTGGCGCACCGCCAGTTCTGGGACGGCAAGCAGCCGCGGATGGAGCGCTTCCCCGCCGAGCCGTACGACCGGCTGATGTCGCTGATGCCGCACACCCACGCCGGCGGGCTCAGCTACTTCCTCACCGCGACCCTGCTCGGCCTGCCCACCGTGGTGATGTCCGACTGGCGGCGCGCCGTCGTCGAGCCGGTGATGGAGGCCTTCCAGCCGACCATGGTCGCCTCCTTCCCCCGGACCTTCGTCGAGCTGGCCACCGGCGAACTCCCGGTCCGCGGCGCGGCCCGGGTGCACTCCTGGTTCAACACCGGCGACAGCGCGCACCACGGGCACATCCGCCGCCTGGTGACGCTCGGCGAGCGGCCGGCCGGGCTGATCCGCCCCTGGCTGCTGCCGCAGGACCGGGCCGACCGACCCGCGCTGCCCGGTTCACAGTTCGTCGACGGCCTGGGCTCCTCCGAGATGGGAATGGCGCTCTTCGGCCAGGTGACCACCCCGGAGAGCGCCCGCGACGACCGCTGCGTCGGCAGGCCGCTGGAGGTGGTCCTGAAGGCCGCCGTGCTCGACCAGGACGGCACCGAACTCCCGGACGGCACAGTCGGGTTGCTCGGCGTGGTCAGCCCCTCCCGGACCCCGGGCTACTGGCACGACCGGCGGCTGACCGAGAGCTTCGAGCTGGCCGGCTACTGGCTCACCGGCGACGTCGCCCGCCGCTCGCCCGACGGCCGCTTCTACCACCTCGACCGCACGGTGGACGTCATCGACACCGCCGACGGCCCGGTCTACAGCCTGCCGATCGAGGAGGTGCTGCTCGCCGACTGCGCCGACCTGGTGCAGGACTGCTCGGTGGTCGGCGTGCCCGGGGCGCCCGGCGAGGGCCAACGCCCGGTCGCCGTCGTCCGGTTGCAGGCAGGTGCCGGAGGGGACGCCGGGGCCGGCGCCGAGGAGGTGCGGGACGCGGCGAACAAGGCGCTGGCCGCGGCCGGGCTGGCCGCGCTCGCCGCCGTCCGGATCGCCCGCACGCCGCAGGACTTTCCGCTCGGGCCGACCGGCAAGGTGCTCAAGCGCGAGCTGCGCACCCGCTTCGCCGGCCTCCTCGCCGACCCGCGGACCGAGTCCCGAACCGACACCCGGGCCGACACCCGGGCCGAGCTCCGAACCGGCCCACGAACCGGCCTCCCCACCGCCCCCTCCGCCGGCCAGTAGCCGGCCATGGACCACCCCGTGATCCGCCAGCCGTACACGTACGCGCGAACGGCGCTGGTCGAGCCGGACTGGCGCCGGCTGCCGGGCTGGCGCCACGTCACCGAGGCGCAGTGGCGCGACGCCCAGTGGCAGCGGGCCCACTCGGTGAAGACCTCGCGGCAGCTGCGGGCCGTCGTCGGCGACCGGCTCTGCGACCACTTCTACCGCGAACTCGCCGCCGACCAGGCCGGGTTCGCCACCATGCCGATGCTGCTGCCGCCGCAGCTGCTGAACACCATGGCCCCGGACGCCCCGGCCGACCCGCAGGCCTTCACCGAGGCGTTCCTGGCCGACCCGGTGCGCCGCTACATGCTGCCGGTGCGCACCGACCGGCACCCGCACTGGCCCAGCCACCCCCGGGCCGAACGGGACTCGCTGCACGAGGCGGACATGTGGGCCGTCGAGGGCCTGACGCACCGCTACCCCACCAAGGTGCTGGCCGAGTTGACCGCCACCTGCCCGCAGTACTGCGGGCAGTGCACCCGGATGGACCTGGTCGGCACCTCGACGCCCCAGGTGGCCAAGACCCGGCTGCTGCTGCGCCCCGCCGACCGGCAGGAGCAGATGCTCGACTACCTCAAGCGCACCCCCGCCGTGCGCGACGTGGTGCTGTCCGGCGGCGACCTCGCCAACGTCCCCTGGCCCCGGCTGGAGTCCTTCCTGCTGCGGCTGCTGGACCTCGGCACCGTCCGGGACATCCGGCTGGCCAGCAAGGCCGTGGTCGGCCTGCCCCAGCACTGGCTGCAACCGCGGTTGCTGGACGGCCTGGCCCGGGTCGCCGAACTGGCCGCCCGCCGCGCGGTCAACCTGGCCGTGCACACCCACGCCAACCACGTGCGCTCGATCACCCCGCTGGTCGCCGAGGCGGCCCGGGCCCTGCTGGACGCGGGCGTACGGGACGTCCGCAACCAGGGCGTGCTGATGCGGGGCGTCAACGACACCCCCGAGGACCTGCTCGACCTCTGCTTCGCCCTCCAGGGCGAGGCGAACATCCTGCCGTACTACTTCTACCTCTGCGACGTGATCCCGGGCGCCGAGCACTGGCGGACGCCGCTGCACCAGGCGCAGCGCCTCCAGGAGGCGATCATGGGCTACCTGCCCGGCTACGCGACCCCGCGCCTGGTCTGCGACGTCCCGCACGTCGGCAAGCGCTGGGTGCACCAGGCGGTGGCCTACGACCGCGAACTCGGCATCTCGTACTGGACCAAGAACTACCGCACCGGCCTGGAGAGCGGCGGCGGCCGGGACGCCCCGCTCGACCGGCGCCACCCCTACTACGACCCGGTGGACACCCTCCCGGAGACCGGCCGCCGCTGGTGGTCCGAGCCGTCCACCGCAGGAGGAGCGCGATGAGCACCCCCGACCCGAGCCCCGACCCGAGCTCCACCCCGAGCTCCACCCCGAGCCCCGACCCGAGCCCCGACCCTCCCCGGGGCGGTGAACTGCGCCGCCTGTGCTGGATCTTCCCCGACCGGGAGTCCTCCCGGATGGCCGCGATGTGGCACGGCTTCTTCTGGGACCTCTACGCCGAGAGCGCCGCCGGCCTCGGCCTGCGTTGGACCAGGCACGCCCCGGAGGCCGTCACGGTGGACGCCACCGGGCCCGGTCGCCCCCGGGTCTACGTGGACGACGAGCCGGTCACCCCCGAGGACACCCTGTTCATCACCGCGCTCTACTCGCTGCCGTACCAGTCGATGGACGTCTTCAACCAGTACGCGCTGTACGCGGTGCTCGAACAGGCCGGGTTCTACCTGCCGTTCCCGCCGCAGGTCTCGCTGATCGGCAACGACAAGCTGGCCACCCTGCTGTTCCTGGGCGGCTCCCCGGTGCCGACCATCCCGACGGTGCGGATCGGCACCGGCCGGGACATCAGCAAGCACGGCTACGAGGTGGGCCTGCGGAACATGACCTACCCCGCGATCGTCAAACCCGCCGGCTGGTGCGGCGGCGGCGGGATCAACCTGGCCCGCGGCCCGGAGGACGTCCGGGGCCTGGCCAGCCTCGCCCAGGGCGGCGACACCACGCTGGTGGTCCAGCCCTACCTGGGCGACGGCACGATCGACTACCGGGTGTACGTCGTCGACGGCGAGCCGTACGCGGTGATGAAGCGGACCCCGGAGCCCGGCTCCCCGGTCGCCAACGCCAGCCGGGGCGGCGCCATGGAGTTCCCCCCGGTGCCGCCCGAACTCGCCGCCGCCACCGCCTGGTTCGCCGAGCGGCTGCCGATCCCGTTCTTCTGCGTCGACTTCCTGTACGACGGCGAGCGGTACTGGTTCTCCGAACTGGAACCGGACGGCGTGATCGCCCCCGACCTCACCGACCCGGACCGCACCCTCCAACGGGACGTCACCCGCGCCCGCTTCGCCGCCTACCGCGACGGCCACGCCCAGTGGCTCGCGGACGGCGCCCGCCCGCTCACCCTCGACCCCGCCCGAAGCCCCGCCCCCGCACCCACCTCCCACCGCGACCTCGACCTCGACCTCGACCCCCGGACGGACTCCCGATGACCGCCTCCTTCTCCCTGCCCCCCGAGGCCGCCGAGCCCCGCCTGCACGTGGCCCGGCGCACCCTGGAGCGGCTGCGCAGCGTCCCCGCCCTGGCCCCGCGCTACGCCAGCCACGTCAACGTCCACACCCTCGACCGGCTCGCCACGCTCCCGCCCCTGGCCAAGGACGACCTCAACGCCGCGCTCGCCCACCTGGAGCCCGCCGCCGACCAGGCCGCCACCTGGCTGTTCCAGAGCGGCGGCAGCACCGGCGCCCCCCAGGTCGGCTACGCCCCCACCGGCTTCTACATGGCCGGCGTGCATGCCCACTGGCAGCCGCTCGACCGGACGGACGTCTTCGTCAACGCCTGGGGCGCCGGCCGGATGTGGGGCGCGCACTTCCTCGCCGCCGCGCTCGCCGACCTCTCCGGCTGCCGGATCATCGCGCTCGGCTCGGTCGCCGCCGAGGAGTACGGCGACTGGCTGGCCTTCCTGGCCGCGCGCCGGGTGACAGCCATCGGCGGGACGCCCAGCGTGCTGCGGCTCTGGTTCGCGCACGCCCGCGCCGCCGGCATCCGACTCCCGTCCCTGCGCAAGGTGGTGTGGCTCGGCGAGGCCTGGCAGCCCCGACTCGACGAGGACCTCGCCGTGGTGGCGCCCGAGGCGCGGCGCTGGGGCATGTTCGGCAGCACCGAGACCTGGGTGGTGGCCACCAACACCCCCGACTGCCCGGCCGACACCTTCCACCCGCTGCCCGACCAGCTGGTCCACGCCGACGCCGGCGGCCTGCTCGACTTCACCACCCTCAACCCCGAGATGCTCAACCCGGTGCTGCGCTACCGCACCGGCGACGCGGGCGAGTTGACCGACTGCCCGTGCGGGCGCCCGGGCCCGGCGATGCGGGTGCTGGGCCGGCGCGACAGCGTCGTCCAGGTCCGCGGCCTCGGGCTGGACGTGGCCGAGCTGATCGCCCGGGCCGAGCGCGAACCGGGCGTGGCCCGCGCCCAGGTGGTGCTGACCGAACAGCGCGGCCGGGCCACCGGGGTGGAGGTCCTGCTGCTCACCGGCGGGACGGGCGCCGCGCCCGACGCCGAGCGGCTGCGCAAGGAGCTGTTCACCGCCACCTTCACGCTCAGCACCGCCTTCCAGCACGACCCGGAGTCCTTCCGGGTGCGGCCGGTCGAGGAGCTGATCAGCAACGGCCGCACCGGCAAGACCGCCGGGCTGGTCCTGCGGGAGGGTGCGTGAAGTCCGACCGGACGGGCGAGGGCACGACGTCCGACCCGGTGGAGGCCGGGGCGGCGACCGTCCGGCCGGCGCCGCTGGGCCGGGGCTTCGACCTGTTCTGGGCCGGGCAGACCGTCAGCCTGGTCGGCGACAAGGTCACCGTGTTCGTCGTCCCGACCCTGATGATCTTCGTCCTGCACGCCTCCGCCCTCCAGGTCGGCGTGGTGGCGATGGCCCAGTACCTCGGCATCCCGCTGCTCGGGCCGGTCGCCGGGGTGCTGGTCGACCGCTGGGACAAGCGCCGCACCATGCTCGGCTGCGACCTCGTCCGGCTGGCGGCGGTGGCGGCGATCCCGCTCGCGTACTGGCTCGACGTGCTGTCCACCCCGCTGCTGTTCGGCTGCGTGGCGGTGATCAGCGGCGCGACGATCTTCTTCAACGTCGGCTACCTGGTCGCCGTCCCCGCCGTGGTGCCCAAGGACGGCATGGTCCGCGCGTACTCCCGGCTGGAGGGCAGCGGCTCGGTCGCCGAGGTCGCCGGCCCCTCCATCGCCGCCGCCCTGTACAGCGCGCTCGGGGTGGCCGCCCTGCTGGTGGACGCGGCCAGCTACCTGGTCTCGGCCGTCTGCTTCCGGTACATGAGCCCGTGGGGCGAGCGGACGGTCGAACCCGGCTCGATCCGGGAGCGGCTGACCCTCGGCTTCCGGCTCAACTGGGCGGACCCGGTGCTGCGCCGGGTGGTGCTGGCGGCCGTCACGCTCAACTGCGGCGGGCCGGTCTTCGTCACCGTCCTGCCCGTCCTCGCCTACCGGGGCCTGGGCGTGACGGTCGGCGCCTTCGGCGCGGCCATGTCGGTGGCCGCGCTCGGCGCGCTGGTCGGCGCCCTGGTCGCCCCGCGGCTCAGCCGGCGGTTCGGCCTGGGCCGGACGATGGCCTGGTCGCTGCTGCTGCACTGCCTGGCCGGCCTCGGCCTGCTCGCCGCGCCCGCACTGCCGCCCGGGCCGGTGATCGCGGTGACCATGGGCTGCTACGGGTTCTTCATGTCCTGCATCAACGTGTGCAGCGCGCCCACCCGGCAGGCCCGGATGACCGCCCGCAACCAGGGCGTCATGCACGCCGCCTTCCGGACCGTCACCTGGGGCGTGATCCCGCTCGCCGCGCTGGTCGGCGGCCTGGCCGTCACCCTGCTCACCGGCCCGCTGGGCATCCTGGACGCGGCCCGGGCGGTGATGGCGGGCGGCACCCTGCTGGCCGCCTGCTCCTTCCTCCCCGCCCTCGGCCTCCAGCCGCTGCTGGACGCCGCCGGGCGCGAGGCCGCCGCCCCCGGGGAACTCGCGGAGAGCGCGTCGTGAGCGGCGGGAGCGGCGGGAGCGGCGGGAGCGGTGCGAAGGCCAGGAGCACCGACGGCAAGGTCCTGCTGATCACCGGGACGTCCTCCGGCATCGGCCTGGCCACCGCCGTCGCGGCGGCCCGGGCCGGATACCGCACGGTGGCCACCCTGCGCGAACCCGGCCGCGCCGGGGAGCTCCGGCGGGCCGCCGAGGCCGCCGGCGTCACCGTGGACGTCCGCCGCCTCGACGTCACCGACCCCGGCTCGATCGCCGCCTGCCTGGACGGCGTGGCCCGGACGTACGGGCGGCTGGACGCCGTGGTCAACAACGCGGGCGTCTCCAACTCCGACCCGACCCTGGAGATGTCCACCGACGCGGCGCTGCGGGCCAACCTGGAGGTCAACTTCTTCGGGGTGGCCGCGGTCAGCCGGGCCGCGCTGCCGCTGCTGCGGGCCGCCGCGGGCCGCCTGGTCGCCGTCGGCAGCGTGCACGGCGTGGTCGGCCAGCCGTTCAACGAGGCCTACTGCGCCGCCAAGTTCGCCGTCGAGGGGTTCCTGGAGGCGCTCGCCCCGGTCGCGGCGGCGCACGGCGTCCAGGTCTCGGTGGTCGTGCCCGGCTACGTCCCGGACACCCGGTTCGGGGTCTTCCCGGACATCGACCGCGGCACCATCCAGGCCGCCTCCGGCCCGTACGCGCCCACCTTCGCCGGTTACCTGGACTGGGTCGGCGGCCAGGGCTGGGAGTCGGCCGGCCAGCCCGCCCGGGAGGTCGCCGAGGTCGTCCTACGGACCCTGCTCGCCGACCGGCCGCCCTTCCGGGTCCCCGCCAACCGGTGGGCCGCCGACTACCTGGCCGCCAAACTCGCCGACCCGGACGGCTCCACCGTCCAGTCCCTCGCCCGGTCCTGGCTCGGACAGCCCGAAGCGCGCCTCGAAACACGAGCCGAAGCACCCCCCACAGCACCCTCCTCCTGAGCAAGGGACCCGACCACCATGCCCGCCAAGCCCCTGGCCGAGCTGATCGCCTTCGCCCGCGCCAACTCGCCGTTCTACGCCGAGCTGTACCGCGACCTGCCCCCCGCCGCCGAGCGCCTCGACCAGCTCCCCGTCATCGACCAGGCCGCCTTCTGGGCCGCCAACACCTGGCCCGACAACCGCGTCCTGACCGGCCCGCTCAGCGACGCCGGCATCTACAAGACCGGCGGCACCACCGGCGTCCCCAAGTTCTCGCCCTGGACCCGCACCGAGCACGCCGACTCGGTCACCGCCTTCGGCGCCGGACTCGTCCGGGCCGGCCTGCGGCCCGGGCACCGGGTCGCCAACCTGTTCACGGCCGGCGAACTCTACGGCGGTTTCCTCTACATCGAGGGCGCCCTGCACCACGCCCCCGTGGACAACGTCCGCCTGGGCGTCGGCGGCGCCGCCCCCGACCCGTACATCGCCGACCTCATCACCGGCTTCGGCGTCCACGTGCTGGCCGGCGAGCCGATGAAGCTCAGCGCCGTCGCCGAGTGCCTGGTCCAGCGCGGGGAGACGGCCGACGGGGTCGAACTGCTGCTGTTCGGCGGCGACCTGCTCTTCGCCGACCTGCGGCCGATCCTCTCCCGGGCCTTCCCCCACGCCGCCGTCGCCTCCGTCGGCTACGCCTCCAACGACGCCGGGCTGGTCGGCTCGCCCGTCCCCGGCGACGACGTCCGGGTGCACGAGGCCTTCGCGCACCGCACGGTGGTGGAGCTCGTCGACGACGTCACCGGCAGGACGATCACCACGCCCAGGACTCCCGGCCGGGTCGTCGTCACCAACCTGTTCCGCACCCTGATGCCGATCCTGCGCTACCCGACCGGCGACCGCGCCGAGTGGACCGACGCCCGCTGCCGCCGCTTCCGCCTGCTCGGCCGCTCCACCGAGGGCGCCCGGGTCGGCACCGTCGCCATGCCCACCGAGGAGATCCGGGCCGTCCTGCTCGCCGCCGACCCGGAGCGCCGCATCACCGGCATGCAGCTCGTGCAGCGCCGCTGGGCCGGGCGCGACGGCCTGATCCTGCGCCTCGGCTACACCGGGCAGCGGCCGGCCCCCGAGCTCGCCGACCGGCTCGTCGAGGCCGTGTACACGGCCCGGCCGCTCTACCCCGACGAAGTCGCGCTGGGCAGCATCCACGACCTCGCGGTCGAGTGGGTGCCGCGCTCCGAACTGGTCACCAACCCGCGCACCGGCAAGCTCCAGCAGGTGCTGGACGAGCGTCCGCGGTCCTGACCGGGCGGTGACGGCGGGGGCCGGGGCGGCGGTGACGGGGGCCGGGCAGCGGTAGGGGCCGGGTGCTCAGTCGGTCTGCGGTCGGCCCCCGATCACCACGCTCTGCCCGCGGAACTCGGCGACGACCTTCCCGTCCGCCCGCCGGACCGTCACGTCGTAGACCCCGCCGCGCCCGGCCCGCGACCGCTCCACCGCCTCCGCCACCAGTTCGTCCCCGACCGCCGCCGGGGCCAGGAAGACGACCTGCGCCGCCTGCGCAACCGTCACCGGGCCGTGGCTGTTGCAGGCGAACGCGAACGCGGCGTCGGCGAGCAGGAACAGGAAGCCGCCGTGCGCCGTCCCGTGGCCGTTCACCATCGTCGCGGCCACCGTCATCCGCGTCACCGCGCGACCGGCGGACACCTCGTCCAGCGCGATGCCCAGCATCCGGCAGGTCTCGTCCCGCGCGTAGAGTGCGGCGGTCCCGGGGTCGAGCATGGCGTCCTGTTCCCTCCGTCGACGGCGTCCGGGCCAGCGTAGAGCACGGCACCCGGCCGCCGTCCGGGGGAACTCGGCCGCGCCGCCCCGCCGTTCGGCCCGCCCCGCCGCCCGCCGCCCCTAGCCTGCTCAGGTTCCCCGAGCGCAAGGACGGCTGATGGCCCAGAAGTCACCCGCGACCGCCACCCCACCGGGCCCCGCCGAGATCCCGTCGGCGCAGCCGCCCAGCGGATCCGTGACGGCCCTGCGGATCGGGGCCGCCGTGGCCGGCGCGCTGCCCTCCGTGGTGCTGCGGCTGGCCGGGGTGCACCTGGCGCCCGTGCCCGGCATGGTGGTCTTCGGCCTCGGCGTCCTGGCGGCGGCGCTCCTGCTGATGTGGGCCGCGGAGACCGCCCGGGCCGACATCTCCGGCCCGCTCGCCCTGGCCCTGCTGGCGTTCATCGCCGTCCTGCCCGAGTACGCCGTCGACCTCTACTTCGCGTACGCGGCCGGCACCCGGCCTGAGTACGCCGCCTACGCGGCCGCCAACATGACCGGCGCCAACCGGCTGCTGGTCGGCGTCGGCTGGCCGCTGGTCGCCCTGGCCTCCTACTTCGCCGCCCGGCGGCGCGGCGCCGCCTCCGGGATCACCCTGCGGGAGCACCGCCGGATCGACACCGCCTTCCTCGGCGCCGCCGCCCTGGTGGCCTTCGTGATGCCGCTGACCCGGCAGATCTCCTGGGTGCTCGCGGTCGTCCTGATCGCCTGGTACGGCTACTACCTCTTCCGGGTCAGCCGCTGCGGCGAGGAGGACGAGGAGGAACTCATCGGCGTCCCGGCCCGGTTGGCCGCCCTCCCGCGGCAGCGCCGCCGGGCGACCACCGTCCTGGTGTTCGCGGTCGCGGCCGGGGTGATCTTCGCCTGCGCCGAGCCCTTCGCCACCTCGCTGGTCGACGCCGGCGCCTCGCTCGGCATCGACCGCTTCCTGCTGGTGCAGTGGCTGGCCCCGCTCGCCTCCGAGGCGCCCGAGCTGATCGTCGCGGTCGTCTTCGCCTGGCGGCTGCGCGGGGACGACGGCCTCGGCGCGCTGCTCTCCAGCAAGGTCAACCAGTGGACGCTGCTGATCGGCTGCCTCCCGTTCGCCTACCTGGCCGGCGGCGGCGCGGCCTCCCTCCCGCTGGTCGAACGCCAGGTGGACGAGGTGCTGCTGACCGCCGCGCAGACCGTCCTGGCCGTGGTGCTCCTGCTCGACCTGCGGTTCCTGCCCTGGAAGGCCGGGCTGCTGTTCGCCCTGTTCGCCGTCCAGTTCGCCCTCCCCGGCGAGTCCGCCCGGGTCGCCCTCAGCTGGGTCTACCTCGCCCTGGCCGTCCCGCTGCTCGCCGTGCGACTGCGCCAACTCCCGCCCACCGTACGCGCCTTGGCGGGCCGCATCGAGGGCGATCCACACTAGGCCCTGTCCGTGCGCGGTGGCAGGCGGCGGCCGACGACGAGTTCGGGGCGGATGCGGATCCGGACGGCCCCGGGGGTGCGGCCGGCGGCGGGGCCGACCTGGGCGCGGCCGAGGACGGTCACGTACCAGCCGGAGCCGTCCACGCCGTCCACCTCGTCGGCCTCGAAGGCGATCACGGCGTCGTCCACGGCCCGGGCGAGTTCGGAGCCGGCCGGGGCCGAGAGCAGCACTCCGCCGCCGTCCGAGAGGTCGAGCCGGAAGGACACCGGCAGCACCGCCGGGAGGGCGCGGATGGTATAGACCACCCGGCCGACCGCAGCCCTGGCCAGCAGTTCCAGCGCCCGCTCCCGGTCCAGTTCGAGCAGGTCGTGATCACCGTTCATGCCCTCGATGCTCGCCCCGGCGGTGGCGGCGCCGCGAGGGCCGATGGTCCCGCCGGGGGTCCCGGGCCCGGACGTCGCGTCAGCCCCGGAGGGAGCGCAGGTGCGCCGGCTGCGCGGCGGCGGCCTGGCGCAGTTCGGTGGAGATCAGCGCGGCCTGCACCCGCCGTTCCACACCCAGCTTGGCGAGCAGCCGCGACACGTGGTTCTTCACCGTCTTCTCGGCCAGGTAGAGCCGTTCGCCGATCTGCCGGTTGGTCAGGCCCTCCCCGATCAGCGCCAGCACCTCCTGCTCGCGCGCGGTCAGCGCGGGCCCGGTGGTGACGGGCTGCGCGGGCTCGGCGTCGCTGCGCAGGCGGTTGAGCAGCCGGGTGGCGGCGCCCGGGTCCAGCATCGAGCGGCCGGAGGCGACGGTCCGCACGGCGGCCACCAGGTCGGTGCCGCTGATCTGCTTGAGCACGTACCCGGCGGCGCCCGCCATGACGGCGTCCAGCAGCGCCTCCTCGTCGTCGAAGGAGGTCAGCATCAGGCAGGCCAGGCCGGGCATCCGGGAGCGCAGTTCACGGCAGACCGACACCCCGTCGCCGTCGCCCAGCCGGACGTCCAGCACCGCCACGTCGGGCCGCAGCGCGGGCACCCGGACGAGCGCCTGCTCGGCGGTGGCGGCCTCGCCGACCACCTCCAGATCGGGCTCGCCGTCCAGCAGGTCGTGCACTCCGCGGCGCACCACCTCGTGGTCGTCCAGCAGGAACACCCGCACCGGCGCCGGTGCCCCGGCGCCCGCCGTCTTGGTCGCCATCACGCGGCTCCACCTTCGTCACCCCCGCACACTCCCGGCAGGGCCCAGGGCATCATCGCCCACCGGCCGCCGCAGGGCCCAGGGCCCAACGACCCCATTCCGGGCGAGCGCGCGGGCGGCGCGGCCCCCGGAGGAGCCGCGCCGCCCGGGCTGGAGGGGCCGTCAGCGCCGCCGCGCGCTGCCGAGGCCCGCCAGCAGGAAGGCCAGCGCCACCCCGGCCCCGCTGACCGCCGCGAGCATCACCCGGGAGCCGACGGCGCCCTCGTCCGACAGCAGGATCGCCACCGCCCCCAGCGAGGCGACGGCGGCGCCGACGACCAGCCACCCCGCGAGGGTGACGGCGGCGGGGCGGCCGGAGCGCGGCGCCGGCCGGGCGCCCAGGGCCGCCCAGCGGGCGGCGGCCTCGTGCTGCTCCCCGCGCCGGTCCCACCGGGCGCGGACCCTCAGCGCCACGCCGCCGACCAGCCCGGCGAGGGCGATCTGCGCGGCGGGCCGCCAGTCGGGCACGGCGAGCAGCAGCCCGCCGGCCATGGCGAGGGCGGCCCACCACAGGACGCAGGCGGCCGCGGCCGTGCGGGTGGAGCGGGGCCGGTCGGCGCCGGCCTGGAGGTCGGCGATGGCGGGCAGGTACCAGACGCAGCCGCTCGCGGTGAGCGCGGCGGTGCCGATGGCGAGGACGGTGTGGGTCATGGGGCCGGCCTTCCAGGTCGCGAGGGGAGGGGGCCGTCCCCGCCCGTGACGGGGGCGCGGGCGGAGACGGCGGTCGGGGTGGGTGTTCGGCGCGGGTGGCCGGGGCGCGCCCGGCCTCGGGTCAGCTGTCCACGGCGGACCGCGCCCGCTCCGCCCTGGTGTGCGGCAGGTCGTACTTGGCCGGGCTCACGTCGCCCAGGTGGGTGGCGGGCTTGCCGGTGTTCTCCAGGACGTCCAGGGCCGCGATGTCGGGGTGGTGCAGGTCGAAGGCCGGGGATTCGGAGCGGATCCTCGGCAGCCGGACGAAGTTGTGCCGGGGCGGCGGGCAGGAGGTGGCCCACTCCAGCGAGCGGCCGTAGCCCCACGGGTCGTCGGCCTCGACCTTCTCGCCGTACTTGGCCGTCTTCCAGATGTTGTAGAGGAACGGCAGGATCGACAGCCCGAGCAGGAAGGAGAAGATGGTGGACAGGGTGTTGAGCGTGGTGAAGCCGTCCGAGGCCAGGTAGTCGGCGTAGCGGCGGGGCATGCCCTCGGCGCCGAGCCAGTGCTGGACCAGGAAGGTGCCGTGGAAGCCGACGGTGAGCGTCCAGAAGGTGATCCGGCCGAGCCGCTCGTCCAGCTTCTTGCCGGTCATCTTGGGCCACCAGAAGTGGAAGCCGGCGAACATCGCGTAGACCACGGTGCCGAACAGCGTGTAGTGGAAGTGGGCGACGACGAAGTACGAGTCGGAGACGTGGAAGTCGATCGGCGGGGCGGCGAGCAGCACGCCGGTGAGGCCGCCGAACAGGAAGGTGACCAGGAAGCCGACCGTCCACAGCATCGGTGTCTCGAAGCTGAGCGAGCCCTTCCACATGGTGCCGACCCAGTTGAAGAACTTGACCCCGGTCGGGACGGCGATGAGGAAGGTCATGAAGGAGAAGAACGGCAGCAGCACCTGCCCGGTGACGTACATGTGGTGCGCCCACACCGTCACCGACAGGCCGGCGATGGCGACGGTGGCGGCGATCAGCCCCGCGTAGCCGAACATCGGCTTGCGGCTGAAGACCGGGATGATCTCGGAGATGATCCCGAAGAACGGCAGCGCCAGGATGTACACCTCGGGATGGCCGAAGAACCAGAACAGGTGTTGCCAGAGCATCGCCCCGCCGTTGGCCGGGTCGAAGACGTGCGAGCCGAACTTGCGGTCGCACTCGAGGGCGAGCAGGGCGGCGGCGAGGACGGGGAAGACCAGCAGCACCAGCACCGAGGTGAGCAGCACGTTCCAGCAGAAGATGGACATCCGGAACATGGTCAGTCCGGGTGCGCGCATGCAGATGATCGTGGTGATGAAGTTGACGGCGCCGAGGATGCTGCCGAAGCCGGAGAGCGTCACGCCCATGATCCACATGTCGGCGCCGACGCTGGGCGAGTGGACGGCGTCGGACAGCGGCGCGTAGAGGAACCAGCCGAAGTCGGCGGCGCCCTGCGGGGTCGCGAAGCCGGCGGCGGCGATCAGCGAGCCGAACATGAACAGCCAGAAGGACAGCATGTTCAGGCGCGGGAAGGCGACGTCCGGGGCGCCGATCTGCAACGGCATGATCCAGTTGGCGAAGCCGGTGAACAGCGGCATCGCGAAGAGCAGCAGCATCACCGAGCCGTGCATGGTGAAGGCCTGGTTGAACTGCTCGTTGGAGAGGATCTGCGTTCCGGGCCGGGCGAGTTCGGCGCGCATGACCAGCGCCAGGACACCGCCGATCAGGAAGAACCCGAACGCCGACACCAGGTACATGGAGCCGATCGTCTTGTGGTCGGTGGTGGTCAGCAGTCTGACCACGGCCGAACCGGGCCGTTTCGGCCGAACCGACGGCTGCGGTACGGAGGTTGGCGGTGGCGTGGGGTCGCCCTGTGCCGGGGTGGCGCTCAAGGACGCACTCCTTAGGAACGTCGTGCGAATGGCTGGCGATCCATGATCCGAACGGACCGCCCCCAGCCCCTAGGGCCGTTCGGCCCGCGCCCCCGGGGCCGCACGGCCCGCGTTCCGGCACCCGGACCGGGACCTCCGGTGGCCGTCGGTCCCTCCCCGGCCCCTCGGGCGGCGCTCACCGCGCCGACGAGCACCGCTGGAGGAACGCCGGAACCGCCCCGGCGCCCCCGCCCCGGACCGCCCCCGCCCGGCCCCGCCCGCCCCGGGGCCCGCACCCCCGGCCCCGGCCCTCCACCGCACCCCGCCGGCCCCTCCCACCCCACCCCACCGGCCACGACACCGCGCCCGCCGGCCGCCGCCACACCCGGCCGCCCCCTCCCCCGGATGCCGCCTCCCCCAGGTGCCCGAAGTGTGAGGGTCGCGTGACCGAAACAGGCCGATTCCGTGCCCTACAGATCGGATCGGCCGTCAAGTAGCCTGCGGCCACGCCCGCACCGCACCGGTCACGCCCCCGCTCGGACACGCCCTGACCCCCACCCACGCCCCGGAGGTACGCCGATGCCCCTGGCCCAGCCCGCCGCCCCCACCCGGCCGCGCTTCTCCGTCCTCGGCCCGCTGACCGGCGAAACGGACGGCCGCCCGCTCGCCCTCGGCCCGCTGAAGCAGCGGCTGGTGCTGGCCGTCCTGCTGAGCCGCGCCAACACGGCCGTCCCGGTCGACCTGCTCACCGACGCGGTCTGGCCCGAGGAGCCGCCGCGCACCGCCCGCAAGAACCTCCAGGTCTACATCTGCACCCTGCGCACCCTGCTCGGCCGCGACCCCGGGCCCGAACGGCTGGTCCACACCGCCGGCGGCTACCTGCTGCGGGTCGCCGAACCCGAGCTCGACGTCCTGCAGTTCCGCGCCCTCGCCCGGGCCGGCCGGGCCGCCGCCGACAGCGGCGCGCTCGCCCCCGCCGCCCGGCTGCTGCGCCAGGCCCTCGACCTGTGGCAGGGCCCGCCGCTCGCCGACCTGCGCTGCTCGCCCGCCGTCCAGGCCGAGGCCGACCGGCTGGAGGCCCGCTGCCTCGGCGTCCACGAGGACTGGGCGGAGACCGAGTTGGAGCTCGGCAACGCCACCGCCGTCGCCGAAGAGCTCGCCGAGCCGGCCGAGCGCCACCCGCTGCGCGAACGTCTCCAGGCCGCCCGGATGAACGCCCTGCACCTGTCCGGACGGCAGGCCGAGGCGCTCGCCGTCTACGACACCCACCGCCAGCTGCTCGCCCGCGAGTTGGGCCTCGAACCCAGCCCCGCCCTGACCGCCCGCTACCGGCAGCTGCTCGCCCACGGCCCGGCCCGCCCCGCCACCGCCCGGCCGGCGCAGCACCCGGGCCCGAGCGGCGCGCTGCTGCCCGCCGACACCACCGACTTCACCGGCCGGAGCCACGAACTGCGGGAGCTGATCGACGCGTTGGCGGAGGGCGGCGAGCGCGTCGCGGTCCTCTCCGGGCCGGCCGGCGTCGGCAAGACCGCCCTCGCCGTGCACGCCGGGCACCTGCTCGCCGACCGCTTCCCCGACGGCCGGCTGCTGCTCCGGCTGCGCACCGAGGACGGCGCCCCGCGCCCGCTCGCCGACATCCTCGCCGAACTCGCCGCCCTCACCGGCCGATCCGGCCCCAGACCGGCCGACCCGGCCCAGGCCGCCGCCCTCTGGCGCGCCTCCCTGGCCGGACGCCGGATGCTGCTGATCCTCGACGACGCCCCCGGCGAGGCCGTGGTCCGCGAACTGCTGCCGGGCTTCGGCCCGAGCGCCACCCTCGTCACCTCGCGCAGCCAACTCGCCGGACTGGCCTCGGTGCACCGGGTCACCGTGCCGCCCTTCGCCCCCGCCGAGGCGCTCGACCTGCTCGGCCGGATCGTCGGCACCGGCCGGACCGGCACCGACCGCGCGGCCGCCGCCCGGATCGTCGAGGCCTGCGGGCTGCTGCCGCTCGCCGTCCGGGTCGCCGGCACCCGGCTCGCCGTCCTGCGCCACCTGCCGCTCGCCGAGTACGCGGCCCGCCTCGCCGACCCGGCCGGCGCCCTGGACGAACTCGTCGCCGGGGACGTCACCGTCCGCGCCCGCCTCGACTCCGGCTGGCGCGACCTCACCGACCAGGGCCGCCTCGCCCTCGGCCGGCTCGCCGCCCTCCCGCTCTCCCTGCTGTTCACCCTCCCCGAGGCCGCCGCCGCCCTCGGCCGCCCCGAACGCCTCGCCCTGCGCACCCTGGAGGCCCTCACCGACACCGGCGCCGTCACCTCCCCCACCGGCGAGGTCACCGCCCACGCCGCCCTCTACGCCCTCCCCCGCCTCACCCACCTGCACGCCCGCGAGCACAGCACCGTACTGGCCGACAGCCTCAACTGAGCCCGCCGCGCCGGCCGGAGCCCCTTGGGCCGAGCGTCAGCACGTCCAGCAACTCCCCACCCTCCAGGCCCTGTTCGACGGCCCGCAGGGCCAGCAGGACGCCCGCCGCCCCGGTGTGCAGGTCCGCCGAGAACCGGCGCAGCCGCATCCCGGGGACGAGCAGCCCCTCCGGCCGCGCGACCAGGTGCCACTGGAGCTTGCGGACCTGCTCGCGGACGGCGTCCCGGGCGGCCGCCCCGCCCAGCCGGTCCAGCGCCAGCAGCAGCCCGGCGCGGCCCCGGAACAGCCCGGGCTCGCGGACGAATCCGGGTGCGCACACCCGCCGCACGTCGGCGAGGAACTCCTCGGACCCGCCGAACTCCCGGAACCCGCCGAACCCCTCCGACCCCGCGAACTCCTCCGACCCCGCGAACTCCTCCCACCTGCTGCCGCCGAGCGCCTGGTACTCCCGGGCGACGAGCGCGATCCCGCTGCTGCCGCGGTCGAGGTAGGCGAGCCGCCGCCCCCGGTCGAGGACCTGGGCCGACCCGTCGGGCACCCGCACGCACTGCGCCACGGCCCGCCCCAGCGCCTCGCGCCCGGAGGCCAGCAGCCAGTCCTCACCGGTCCGCTGGTACAGCCGCAGCTGGACGAGGGCGATCCCGGCCAGGCCGTACAGCAGTCCGGCCGCCGTCGGCGCGCCGAGGCCCGGGACGGTCTGCCCGCGCAGCACCGCGTCGAGCGCCCGCGCGTCGGCGAGGGCGTCCGCGAGTTCGCGCCGGCTGCCGAGGGCGTCCGCGAGCCGCAGCCGGGCGAGCGCGGCGCCGGCCCGGCCGCCGTGGAGGGCGACGGTGGGCGCGGGCCGGGCCTGCCGGGCCTGCGCGGCCAGTTCGGCGGCCTCGTCGCCGCGGCCGACCCGGGCGAGCACGGCTGCCACGCCGAGCGGCCCGTCGAAGAGCCCGCCCGCACCCGGCCTCGGGCCGCGCCGCCGCATCGCCGCGATCAGCCAGTCCGCGTACTCGTCGGGGCAGGGCGCCCCGGCGCGGTGCAGCGCGTACAGCACGCCGGCGGCGCCGTGGGCGACGCCGGTGCCGCCGTCGGCGAATCCGGCCGGGTCGCCGGGGAAGAGCCGGTCCGGCCGGTCGGGGGTGGCCCCGGCGTGGATGCCGGCGACGAGTTCGTTCCTGGCGGCGTCGAGGGCGGGCCCGGCGAGGAGTTCGCGGACCCGCCGTTCACCGACCGGTTCCACCGGCGCCACCGGTGCCACGGCGCCCGGCCGTACCGGCCCGTCCTCCGGCCCGAGGCCGAACCAGTGCCGTGCCCGCCGTTCCAGCGCGGGCAGCTTGCCGGGATCGCGTTCGGCCAGCTCCATCACGGGCATCAGCAGCATCAGCCAGGTGGCCCAGAGCATGTGGCGGTCGGCGTCGGCCCCGTCGAGCCCGGGCGGGGGCTGCAGCGCGCCTGCGCCGGCGAGCGGGACACGGCGGCCGGTGAGTTCCTCCGCGTACTCGAAGTCGACGAGCACCACCGAACCGTCCGGACGGACGATCACATTGGCCGGGTGCAGGTCGCCGAACCGGACGCCCCGCTCGTGCAGGGCACCGAGCGCCTTCTCCAGCCCGGCCACGACCCCGGCCACCCAGTGCGCGTACTCGGCGCGCTGCCCGGCGGTGCAGTTCTGGTGCACCAGCGGGTAACGGCGGATCGCCTCGGCGAACAGCTGGACGCCCTCGATGTGCTCCTGGACCAGGAAGGTGTGCTCCCAGACCGTCCGGACCTCGTGCAGCCGGGGCACGCAGTCCAGGCCGGCGAGCCGTTCCAGCGCCCACTGCTCGCGCCGCAGCCGGGTGACGGCGTCGTCCCCGGCGGCGTCCAGCCCGGCGTGCGGGCGGGCCTCGCGCAGCACCACCCGCTCCCCGGTGGTCCGGTGCTCGGCGAGGTAGATCCCGCCCGCGTTGGAGAACTGCAGCACCTCGACGATCCGGTACGGCAGGTCGCCGCCGGCCGCCTCCCGGGCGGCCAGGTGCGGGCGCAGCTCCTCGGGCGGTTCGACCCAGGCGGGCAGCTGGAACACCGGGTCGCGCCGGTCGGGGACCAGCTCGCCGGACGGGTCGCGCAGCGCGGGTACCGCCCGCCCGTCCTCGTCCTGGCACCACAGCTCGACGAACGCGCCGTAGCGCACGTACACCGGCGCCGTCCCGATCCGCAGGTCGGTGAGCACGTACGGCCCCAGGCGGCCCGCCAGCACCTCGGCCAGCTCCGCCGCCACGGCCAGGAACTCCTCCTCCGACCCCGGGTAGACGGTGACGAACTTGCCGCTGCTGCCGCGCCCCATGTACTTGCCGTTCGCGACCCGCAGCGCCTCGTCGCTGCGCAGGAACTTGAACGTCGTGCGGCGTGCCAGGCAGATCCGCGCGACGGCCCGCAGGGTCGCCTCGGCCTCCTCCGGCACGGTCGAGACGTGGATCTTCCAGCCCTGCTCCGGCAGCCGGGCGCCGTCCGGCCGCAGCGCCGTCCACAGCCCGCGCCGCTCGCGCCGCCACCCCGCGGGCGGTGCGCCGAGCCCCAGCCGGTACCGGCCGGCCCGGTCGCGGAGCCGGCCGGGGGTGTCGTAGTACGTCGGATCGGCGAGGCAGTACAGCTGGGTCTCCTGGGCGCCGGCCATGGCGCGCCTCCTCTTCCGGGTCGTCTTCCGGGCTCGTCCAAGCTCTCCGGGTCGCTCGTCTCCCGGGCCGCCGAACGGTTCAGCCCGCGGGTGCGGGCGCGGGTAGCGGTGTCGGGGCCGGCGCCGGGCCGCGCCGGACCGGCGGCGCCCAGGTGACGACGGCCGCGCAGAGCGAGATGGCGAGCGCCAGCAGGGCGAAGGTCCGGGTACCGCCCAGGGCGCCGAGCAGCGCGCCGCCCACCAGCGGGCCGAACGGCTGGACCAGGGTGGACAGGAAACCGGCGGCGCTCTGCACCCGGCCGATCCGGTCGGGCGGCGCGGCGAGCAGCATGCCGGAGACGAAGCCGATGCTGGCGACCGTGGACAGGCACATGCACACCGCGCAGAGCAGCCCGATCAGCAGCGGGATCCGGGTGAGCACCAGCACCCCGGCGGTGGCGGCGGCCGCCCAGCAGCTGAGCGCCACCAGCCTGCCGTCGCGCACCCCGGGGCGCGCCCTGGCCTCCAGCCTCGGGGCGAGCAGCGCGCCGGCCAGGGCGCCGGCCGCGGTGCAGGAGACCACCGTGCCGCCGCCGATCCCGGAGCGGCCGCCGTCGGAGGCCACGGCCAGGGTGGTGAACATCAGCGCGCTGAACGCGAAGTTCATCCCGAGCCCGAAGATCAGCAGCAGGGTGCGCAGGTAGGGCTGGCGCCAGATGAAGCTGAGCCCGGCGGTCAGTTCGCCGCGGCTGAACGCCGCGCCGCCCCTGGCGGCGGGCACCGAGCGGGTCCGCATCAGCGCGACGCAGACGGTGGAGAGCAGCAGCCCGACGCCCTCGGCGAGGAACGGCAGCACCGGGTGCCAGGCGAACAGCGCGCCGCCGGCGATCGGCCCGACCAGCCGGGCGGCGGCGCCGCGCGCCTGCATCCGGGACGAGGCCGCGCGGACCTGCTCGCGCGGCACCACCGCGCGCAGCAGGCCGCCGGCGGCGGGCCCGTAGGCGCTGGTGATGAGCGCCCCGGCGGCGGCCACCAGCAGGACCAGCGGCAGCGGGGTGTGGCCGCGCAGGACGGCGATCACCAGCGCGGTGACGGCGAGCAGGCTGCCGACGTCGCACACCCGCATCAGCCGGCGCCGCTCGATCCGGTCGGCGATGACGCCGCCGGGCAGCATGGTGAGCAGCAGCGCGCCGATCGAGACGGTGCCGATGGCGCCCGCCTGGGCGGCCGATCCGGTCTCCCGCAGGACGAGCAGCGGCAGGGCGATCGAGGCGAGTTGGGAGCCGAGCGAGGCCATCAGGCCGCCGACCCAGAGCAGCCGGAAGTCCCGGTTGCGGGAGAGCGAGGTGGGCTCCATGGCCGTCCTCCGGGGTGGGGGGTGGAATCGGGCCGGGGCGGCCCCGCACCGGCGGGACCGCCCCGGAAGCCAATCACTGCCCGGCGGCCGGGGGCGGTGGTGCGCCCGCCCCCGCGCCGGACACCTTCGACCTGCCGCTGATCAGGCGGAGGTCTCGGCGGAGCTGACGTAGCTGATCAGGCTGAAGCAGCTGCCGTCGGAGGCCTCCTGGAGGACCTTCATCGCCTGGAGGTCCAGGACGTTGGCGGCGTGCGCCTGGACCTCCGGGGTCTCCTCGCTGTCCTCGCCGACGATCGGGTCGATGTTCTCGGCCATGGCCGAACTCCTTTCGCTGGGTTGATCGGTGGGGGTTCGACGGGTGGTGGCCCGCCGTGGTGAGGACGTTAGGCAGGCGGGGCTGCGCACGGCCTGCGAACCGGTACGGCCCCGGTATGGCCGCAGGTCGGGGCGTCGGCGGCGCCGCCGTCCGGCCTGCCGAGCCCGCCCGGCGGCCCTGCGCACCCGCCCCGGGCTGCGGCCATACCGCCGGCAAGGCGGCCGCGAACCGGGCCCGAAGCCGGGCCGGGGAGCCTGACCCGGCACGCCCGCACGCCCGGCTCCGACCACGCATACCCGGGCTCCATGCGCACCCCGACCTCACGCACCCCGACCTCACGCACTCCCCGATGCACTCCCCGCACCGCGAAGGACTAGCGAAGGACTGCCACCATGCCCTGCCCGCTCTGCGCCCAACTCGCCAGCACGAACGACCAGTTCTGCCCCGCCTGCGGCACCCCCCGGGCCGCCGCCCTCGACCTGGCCGCCGAGGAGCGCAAGCTGGTGACGGTGGTCTTCTGCGACCTGGTCGACTCCACCGCCCTGTCCGGCGCGCTCGACCCGGAGACGCTGCGCGAGGTGATCCTGCGCTACTTCGAACGGATGCACCGGCAGATCGAGGCGCACGGCGGCACCTTGGAGAAGTTCATCGGGGACGCGGTGATGGCGGTGTTCGGCGTCCCGGTGATCCGCGAGGACGACGCCCACCGGGCGCTGGCCGCCGCGCTCGCCATGCTGGAGGACCTGGAGGACCTCAACACCGAGCTGGACGCCACCCTCGGGGTCCGCCTGGACGTCCGGATCGGTGTCAACACCGGCCAGGTGGTGGCGGGTTCGGACGCCTCGGCGCGCCAGGCCCTGATCTCCGGCGAGACCGTGAACATCGCCGCCCGGCTCCAGACCCAGGCCGCCCCCGGACAGGTGCTGATCGGCCCGCAGACCCTGCGCGCGGCGGGGCCGGCCGCCCAGGTGCACGAGGTCGGCCCGCTGCGGCTCAAGGGCAAGGCCGAGCCGGTCACCGCGTACCGCCTGGTCGGGCTGGACGAGGACGACCCCGAGCTGCTGCGCCGCTTCGACGTCCCGCTGGTCGGGCGGGAGCGTGAACTCGCCCAGCTGGACGCCGCGCTGGTCCGGGTGGCCGGCGGCCAGGGCGCCGAACTGCTGCTGGTCGTCGGCGAGGCCGGGATCGGCAAGACCCGGCTGGTGCGCGAGTGGCAGGAGCGGACGGGCCGGCACACCGCGCGCTGCGGCACCGGCCGCTGCCGCAGCTACGGCGAGCAGGGCGTCCTGACCCCGCTCGCGGAGGCCGTCGGGGCCCTGCTCGGCGGCCCGGGGGCGCCCGCGCCCGCCGAGGCGCTGGACCGGCTGGCGCAGGCCACCGCGCCCGGGGTGAGCGCCGAACAGTCCCTGGACCGGCTGGCCGCGATCCTGCGCGGGCGGACCGTCGAGCGCCCGGCCGTGCTGGTCCTGGACGACTGCCAGTGGGCCGGCCCGGTGCTGCTGGACGCCGTCGAGCGGCTGGTCGCCGCCCTCGGCCAGGCCCCGGTGCTGCTGCTGTGCCTGGCCCGGCCGGAGCTGCCGGCCTCCCGCCCGGAGCTGCCGGCGCTGCCGGTCGGCGGCCTGTCCTGGGACGAATCGGCGCTGCTGGCAGCCCAGTTGACGGAGTTGAGCGCCCACCAGGACGCGGTGCCGACCCGGCTGCTGGAGCGCGCCGAGGGCAACCCGCTGCACCTGGAGGAGCTGCTGGCCGCCCTCACCGAGGCGGACGGCCCCGCGCTCGCCGACGAACTCCCGCCCACCGGCCGGGCGCTGCTCAGTGCGCGGATCGACGACCTGGAGCGCGACGAGCGCACCACCCTGGACCTGGCCGCCGTGCTCGGCCGCGCCTTCACCGCCGCCGAACTCGCCCAGCTCGCCCACGGCGGCGCCGACCAGGACGCCTTCGCCGACCCGGAGGACGACGTCTTCACCGGCCCGTTCGACGGCCTCCCGGGCCTGCCCGCGGGCGACGACACCCCGCCGCGGCTGCACGCCGCGCTGGCCCGGCTGACCGAGCGCCGCCTGGTCGAAGCGGCCGGCACCAGCTTCCGGTTCAGCAGCGGCCTGGTCCAGGAGTCGGTCTACCAGTCGATGTCCAAGCGGGCCCGCGCCGAGCGCCACGAACGCGCCGCCGACCTGCCGGCCGTCCGCGCCGCCGGGGACGCCGCCGTCGGCGGCCACCTGGAGCGCGCCCACCGCTACCGGCTCGAACTCGGCCTGCTGGACGCCCGGACGGACGCCCTGCGCACCCGCGCGGCGGCCGCCCTCGGCGTGGCCGGCGCCCACGCCCTCGCCCACGCCGACCTGCCCGCCGCCACCGACCTGCTGGAGCGCGCCGTCCGGCTGCACTACCCGAACGAGCGCACCGCCGGCCCGGCGCTGCGCCGCCTCGGCGAGGCCCGGCTGGCGCTCGGCCGGGCCGACGAGGCCCTGCCCGTCCTGGCGCAGGTCCGCGACTCGGCCGCCGACCCGCTGGACGCCGCGCACGCCCGGCTCGCGCTGGCCGCGCGCGGCCTGCCGCCCGGCCCGGAGCAGCCCGCCGCCACCGCCCGCGCCGTCCTCCCGCTCTTCATCGACCTGCGGGACGACCTGGGCCAGGCCCGGGCCGGGCTGCGTCTGGCCGAGGAGCACCTGCTGGCGGGCCGGCACGCCGAGGCGGAGCGACTGCTGGACGACGCCCTCGACCACGCCGCCCGCACCGACGCCGAGCTGGACCGGGCCGCCGTGCTGGCCGCGCTGGCCGCCTCCCTGCTGGCGGGCCCCGAGCCCGTCCCGAACGCCGTCTTCCGGCTGCGGGCCCTGCTGGCCGGGCACGGCGCCGGCCACCGGACGGTGCGGGTCGCGCTCAACGGCCCGCTGGCCGTCCTGCTCGCCCTGCGCGACCGGCCCGGCGAGGCCGAACTGCTGCTGGCCGAGGCCAACGGCCTGGCGGGCGAGCTGTCGCTGGCCGACGCGATGATCTCGCTGCCGGCCCTGACCGCCCAGGCCGCGGCGGCCACCGGCCAGACCGCGCAGGCGCTGGACCTGCTCGCCGACGCCGCCGAGGTCGCCCGCCGGCTGGGCAACTCCGCCCCGCTGCCCCGGCTCGCCCTCACCACCGCCCGCGCCCTGCTGGACGCCGACCGCCCGGGCCCGGCCGCCCGCCACCTGGACGGCGTCGACGCCGCGGCCGCGCTGCCGCCGGTGCTGGCGATCGAGCTGGACGCGCTGCGCGGCCGGCTCGCCGCCTCCCGGGGCGAGGCCGACCCGGCCCTGGAGCTGACCGCGGCCGCCGCGCGGGCGGCCGAGGCCACCGAGTCGCTGCTGCTCCAGGCGCTCACCGCGCTGGACCGCGCCCACGCGCTGCTGCTGCTCGACCGGCGCGCCGAGGCCGCCGTCGCGGCCGCCACCGCCCGGGACCGGTTCGCCGCCAAGGGCCACCTGCCGGGCGTGCGCCGGGCCGAGCGGCTCGGGGACGCCCGGTGAGCGGCCCGGCCGGCCTCACCTGGAGCCTGCGCGGCCGGGCCGCCGCGGACCTGCCGGTGCTCGCCGACACCACCGCCCACGACACCACCGGCCCCGACACCACCGGCCCCGACGGCGCCCTCGACGGCGGGGGCACCGGCAAGGGCGTGCGGGTGTGCGTCGTGGACTCCGGCATCGAGCCGGACCACCCGCTGGTCGGCCCGCTGAACGGCTCCTGGGTGGTCGTCAAGGACCCGACGACCCGGGAGCTGGTGGTCCGCCCCGACCGCACCGGCGACACCTGCGGCCACGGCACCGCCTGCGCGGGCATCATCCGCCGCACCGCCCCGGACTGCGAGCTGTACAGCGTCCGGGTGCTCGGCGAACGCTTCACCGGCACCGGCGACATGCTGATCACCGGGCTGCGCTGGGCCGTCGAGCAGGGCTTCGACATCGTCAACCTCAGTCTCTCCACCACCCGGACCCGCTTCCTGGAGGAGCTGCACGCGATCGCCGACGACGCCTTCTTCGCCCGCACCGCGATCGTCGCCTCCGCGCACAACACCCCGGTGGAGAGCTACCCCTGGCGGTTCTCCTCGGTGATCTCGGTCGGCAGCCACCAGGAGGAGGACCCGGCCCTGCACCTGTACAACCCGGCGCCGCCGGTCGAGTTCTTCGCCCCGGGCCAGAACGTCCGGGTCCCCTGGCTCGGCGGCTCCACCATCCGCACCACCGGCAACAGCTTCGCCACCCCGTACGTCGCCGGGCTGTGCGCCCGCATCCTGTCCGGCCACCCGAGGCTGACGACCTTCCAGCTGAAGAGCGCGCTCTACCTCACCGCGGCCAACGTCCAGGTCGGCCCCGGTGCCGGTCCTCGCCGTCCCCCGGGCGGGAGTTCGACGACCGGGCCCACCCCGTCCACCCCCATCACGGAGGCGCCCGATGACCCTCAGCACTGATCCCGCCGTCGACCCGCTGGCCCGCGAACTGCTGCAGTCCGTGGTGGACGTGGCCCGAGCGATCTTCGGTGCCGAGGCCGGTTCGGTCTGCCTGCTCGACGAGGCGGCCGGGGAGCTGGTGTTCCAGGCCGTCTCGGGGCGCGGCGAGGAGTCCCTGGTGGGCCGCCGCTTCCCGGCGGGCAGCGGCATCGCGGGCTGGGTCGCCGCCTCGGGCGAGCCGATGGTGGTCGACGACCTGGGCGCGAACCGCACCTTCGACCGGGCCTTCGCCGAGTCCACCGCGTACGTTCCGAACGCGCTGATGGCGGCACCGCTGACGCACGGCAGCAGGGTGCTGGGCGTCCTGGAGGTGCTGGACCCGGCCCCGCAGGCCCGGTCCAGCCTGCCCGAGCTGGACCTGCTCGCCCTGTTCGCCCGCCAGGCCGCCGCCGCCCTGCGGGTCATCGCCGAGCGCTCCCCGGCCCCGGCGGCGGTGCCCGACCGCGCCGCCGCCCTCGACCTGCTGGCCGACCTGGAGGAGCTGCTGCGCCGTCAGCCCTGACGCGGCGCCAACCTCGCGATCGATCCGCGCTCCAGCGCCGCGTACACCGCGCCGTCCGGGCCGACGGCGATGCCGTGCGGCTCGGCGGCCGGGCCGGGCAGTTGGTGGCCGTCGAGCAGCCCGTCCGGGCCGAGCACTCCGATCCGGCCGGCGCCCCACTCGGTGAACCAGAGCCGGCCGTCCGGGCCGCAGGTGATCGCGTGCGGCCGGGCCGCCCGGTCGGCCAGCGGGTACTCGGTGACCTCGCCGTCCACCGTGATCCGGCCGACCAGCCCGCCGCCGATGCCGACGTACCAGAGCGCGCCGTCCGCCCCGGCGGCGATCCCGACCGGGGCGGTGCCCCCGGTGGGCAGCGGGTGGACGGTCACCTCGCCCCCGACGGTGATCCGGGCGACGGCGTCCGCCTGGTTGAGCGTGCACCAGAGCGCGCCGTCCGGGCCCGCCGTGATGAACGACGGGAAGGCCCCGGCCCGCGGCAGCGGGTACTCCGTCACCTCGCCCTCGACGGTGATCCGCCCGATCCGGTCGGCGTTCAGCTCGGTGAACCAGAGCGCCCCGTCGGGCCCCGCCGCGATCCCGTACGGCCCGGCGCCCGCCGTCGGGACGGGGAAGGAGGACGCCTTCCCGTCGGTGTCGATCCGTCCGATCCGGTGGTCGCGCATCCGGGTGAACCAGAGCGCGCCGTCCGGGCCGACGGTGAGCACCGCGGGCCCGCACTCCGGCGCCCCGAGGCCGTAGCGCGCGACCGTGCCGTCCGCCGCCAGCCGTCCGATCTCCCCGGCGTGCACCAGCGTGAACCACACGCCCCCGTCCGGCCCCACGGCGACCCCGTACGGTCCGGCCCCCTCCTCGGCGACCTCGATCAGCTCCGCGATCCGTGCCATGCGAACCCCCGCCCTCACTATTGCGACTATCGTCGCATTAGCGATCCTCGCACGGCCTCTCCGCCCCCGGCAACCGGATTACACCCCGTTCCCCGCGCGGCGGGCGGCCCGCGGGGCGGGGACGCCGCGCAGGACGGAGACGATGCCCACGCCGGCGGCGCACACCGGGACGGCGAGCAGCGCCCCGAGGATGCCGGCGATCCCGGAGCCGGCCACCACCGCGACCATGATGGTGGCCGGGTGCAGCTCCACCGTCCGGCTCTGGATGAGGGGTTGGAGGACGTTGCCCTCGAACAGCTGGACCGCCATCACCACGCCGAGCGCCCACAGCGCCGTCCCGATCCCGCCGTCGGCGAGCGCGACCAGCACGGACACCGCCCCGGACAGGAAGGCCCCGACGAACGGGATGTAGGCACCCATGAACACCAGCGCGCCCAGCCCCGGCGCGCCGGGCACGCCGAGCGCCACCAGGCCGATGGTGATGAAGGTGGCGTCGATCAGCGCGATCAGCGTGGTGCCGCGCATGAAGCCGGCCATCGCGTCGAAGGCCCGCTCGGCACAGGCGATCACGGTCTCGGCGCTGCGCTCGGGCAGGTAGGAGCGGATCGTGTCACCGGTGCGGTGGCCGTCCCGGAGGAAGAAGAACACCAGGGCGAGCGCCAGCACGCCGCCGGCGATCAGCTGGGTCGCCAGGCCCAGCCCGGACAGCACACCGTTGGTGACGGTCGAGACCAGCGAGTTGGTCTCCCCCTTCGCGTTGTCCAGCGCGTGCCGGATCTTCTCCCCGGTCGGGCCGAGCCACGCGGCGAGCTGGTTGCCCGCCTGCTGGAGGGACTCGGCGATCTGCGGGGCGCTGTGCACCAGGGCGTTGACCAGCAGCGCGATCACCCCGCAGACGGCCGCGACCAGCAGCACGCAGGTGAGCCCGGCGGCCAGCCCCCGGTTCACACCCCGCCGGACCAGCCACGGCACCGCCGGGTAGAGCAGCGAGGCCCCCAGCAGCGCCAGCACCACCGGCACGGTCGCGGCCCGCAGCTCGACCAGCGCGAAGACCAGCAGCGAGGCGAGGGCGAGCAGCAGAATCACCGCCGCCGCCCAGGCGGCCGCCTGCCGGACCACCGGCGGCAGCATCAGGTACGGCCTGCGGGGGTCCGGCGCGGCCCCGCCCACGAACCGGGGCTCCGCCTGGCCCTCCCCGGCCGGGTGCTCCTCGGGCACGGCCACCTCCGCCTGGCTCGTCGACGAGTCCGAATCGCCCCGTCTCGACGGACGATCCGTCAGCGTGCCCGCTTCCGGCCGTCCCTCCGGCGACAACGGCACGCCGCCGTCCGGCCGATCAAGGGTGGAGCCGATTCAATCCGCCCCCGTCCGTCGCGTACAGAGCAGCCGGTGGAGCTCACCTCATCGGACGAAGCGCCCTGGCGGACGCGTTCGAGCGCCGGACCTCAGTTCGGCTCGAAACGGCACGCTCAGCGGCGGCCGTCCAGGACGGCGCGCAGCACGCCGATCCGGTTGCTGGTGATGGAGGCGACCCCGGTGTCGCGCAGCCGGCGCATGGTGCGGCGCAGGTCGGCGGTCCAGGTGGAGACGGCGAGCCCGGCGTCCGCCGCGGCCGCGACGAACTCGGGGGTGACCAGGCCGAACGGCGGGTTGAGGTAGCGCGGGCGCAGGTCGTCGAGCAGGGCCCGGACGGGCAGCCGGGGCTCCTTCCAGGTGAGGGCGATCTCGGCGCCGGGCGCCAGCGCGCGGACGGCGAACATCGCGGTGGCGGGGCCGCAGAAGGAGACCACCCCTTCGGCGCCGAGGCCGGTGACGACGGACCAGGTGGCGGCGACGGGGCCGGGGTCGTCGAGGTCGATGAGCAGCCGGGGGCCTCCGGCGGCCGCGACGACCTTGATCGTCTCGGCGAGGGTCGGGACGGCGAGCGGCCCTTGGCGCAGCTCGTCGAGCTGCGCGGTGGTGACTCGGCCGATCGACCGCGGGTCGCCCCAGAGGCGTTCCAGGGTGTGATCGTGCAGCAGGACGGGCACCCGGTCGCGGGTGAGCTGGACGTCCACCTCGACGGCGTCGGCGCCGGCGGCGAGCGCGGACTCGACGGAGGGCAGGGTGTTCTCGCGGTGGCGGTACGGGTCGCCGCGGTGCGCGACGGCGAGCACCCGGCGGCGGTCGGTGGCCGGTTCCCCGACCGCGCGGACGGCGCTCTGGGTGGTCGGCAGATGCGGGTGGGACATCCCGGGCGGGGCCTCTCGTTCGGAACCGGTACGGACGGGGCTCGGCACGCCGTCGGCGCGCGGCACCCGGTGGGGCGTGCCGTGCGGGTCAGGCTGGGCCTAACGCCGCTCGATCATCACATTGGTGGACTTGATGACCGCGGTGGCGGGAGCGCCGGGGACGAGGTTCAGCTCCTCCGCCGACTCCCGGCTGATCAGCGACACCACCCGGAAGGGCCCGGCCTGGACCTCCACCTGGGCCGCGACGTCGCCGAGCACCACGTGGGTGACGATCCCGGGGAAGCGGTTGCGGGCCGAGGACGGACGGCCCTCGGCCTCGGCGTTCTCCGGGCGGGCCAGCTCGCGGGCGAAGGCGGCGAGGTCGACGCCGGGGATGATCCGGTGGCCGTGCTCGTCCCGCTCGGCCGCGACCCGCCCCGCGTCCACCCAGCGCCGCATGGTGTCGGCACTGACCCCGAGCAGCGCCGCGGCTTCACCGATGCGGTACGGGTTGACCGGCGCCTCGGACTGGCCCATGTGCGACTCCTGACACTGACTCGGGGACCGCCCCGGGGCTGACCCGGGGAACGTGGGACGGGAACGGGGACGCCGTACGCGCGGCGGGCCGTCGCCGTCATCCTGCCGTACCGGCGGCCGGGGCCGCCAAGCGAGGCGGGTCAGGACTCGCCGAAGAGGTCGCGGCGCACCGCGTCCCCGGCGGTGAGGACGGCCCCGGCCAGCACCGCGCCGCCGCCCGCCGTGCCGGGCCGGACCTCGGTGCGCAGCGGGGACAGCTCGGCCAGCCGCCGTTCGACCCGGCCGGCCAGTTCGGCGCCGCCGGCCCGGCCGAGCTCGCCGCCGAGCACCACGCAGCCCGGGTCGAGGACGACGCAGATGCTGGCGGCGCCGACCGCGATCCGCGCGGCCAGCTCGTCCAGGAACGGCCCGCCGGGCCCGCCCGGGCCGAGTGCGTCCAGCGCGGCGCGGACGGCCGCCTCGGCGGCGGGGGCGTCCCCGGTGGCGCCGGCGGGCAGTCCGTGGGCGCGGGCGAGCTCGCAGACGGCGGCGCTGCCGGCCAGGCTGTGGAAGCCGCCGTCGCAGCCGGTGGCGCTGGGCAGGCCGCCGGTGCCGGGGACGGGCAGGAAGCCGATCTCGCCGGTGCCGCCGGAGAAGCCCCGGCGGAGCCGGCCGTCCAGGACGACGGCGGCGCCGACGCCGTGGCCGAGCCAGAGCAGCACGAAGGTGTCGCGGTCGCGGGCGGCGCCGATCCGGTACTCGGCCCGGCCGGCCAGGTTGACCTCGTTCTCCAGGATCACCTCGGTACCGGGCAGCCCGCGCAGCTCGGCGAGCAGTTCGGCGTGCCAGGCGGGGAGCTTCCCGGTGCTGTTGAGGCGCCCGGTGGCGGGGTCGACCAGTCCGGGGGCGCCGACGGCGACGGTGTGCAGCCGTTCGACGCCGACGCCGCGCGCGGTGTCCAGCAGGGTGCGCACCAGGTGTCCGGCGGTGTCGGGCGTCCCGTCGCCGTGGACCGGGACCTCGGCGCTGGCGAGGGTGCGCCCGGTGAGGTCGGCGACGACCAGGCTGACGCCACCGGAGCGCACGTCGAAGGCGGCGAGGTGGGCGCGGGAGGCGACCAGCGCGTAGAGCCGGGCGTTGGGGCCGCGCCGCTGTTCGCCCCGTTCGCCGACGACGGCGACCAGGCCGGTGCGCTGGAGGCGGTCGAGCAGGTCGGCGACGGTCGGCCGGGAGAGGCCGGTGAGGTCGCGCAGGTCGGTCGCGGTCAGGGGGCCCTGTTCGAGGAGCAGGTTGAGGGCCAGCCGGTCGTTGATCGCCCGGGCGGTGCTCGGCGTGGCCGTGCGCGCGGTGGTCATGGCGGCTCATCCTTCCAGAGTGTTTCTATCAGGGTCCCTTCCTGATAATTTTATCGAACCATCCGCCGGACGGCCGTCGCCGCCGCGCGGACCGAACGGCCCGCACGTAGACCACCCTCAGGCACGTCAGAACCATTGCCGGGCACGTCAGACCACCCACCAGCACGTCAACCACCCACACAGGGCACCGTCGCGCCGCCCCGCCTGCGCGACCCGGGAGGGAACGCCGGATGAGCACGACCGCACACGCACTGGAGCCACTGGCCTCCCCACGCCGGGCCAGGGCCGGCATCGCCCTGGTCTTCGGCGTGCACGGCGCCGTCAGCGGCAGCTTCGTCACCCGCATCCCGTGGATCCAGGACCGCCTCGACCTCTCCCCCGGCCAGCTCGGCCTGGCCCTGGTGATGCCCGCCATCGGCTCCTCCCTCGCGATGCCGCTGGCCGGCCGGTTCGTCCACCGCTACGGCGGGCGGGCGGCGGTCCGCGGGCTGATCTCGCTCTGGTGCCTGGCCCTCGCCCTGCCCGCGCTCGCCCCCTCGCTGCCGGTGCTGTGCGTGGCGCTGCTCGCGTACGGCGCCTCGGCCGGGATGGCGGACGTCGCGATGAACGCGCAGGGCGTGGAGATCGAACAGCGACTCGGCCGCTCGATCATGTCCGGACTGCACGGGATGTGGAGCGCGGGCGGGCTGCTGGCCTCCGGCTTCGGCATCCTGGCCGCCCACCTCGACCTCGACGCCCGGCTCCAGCTGGCCGTCACCGCGCTCGTGCTGCTCGCCCTCGCGCAGCCCGTCTGCCGGAACCTGCCCGACCTGCGGGCGCCGGAGGGGGCGGAGGAGCCGCCGCGGTTCGCGCTGCCGCCGCGCAGTTCGCTGGTGATCGGGCTGGTCGGCTTCTGCGCCGTCTTCGCCGAGGGCGCCTCGATGGACTGGAGCGGCGTCTACCTGCGGGACGTCACCGGCGCCTCGGCCACCATCGCGGCCGCCTCCTACACCGCCTTCTCCCTCACCATGGCCGTCAGCCGCCTCTGCGGCGACGCGGTGGTCCGCCGGCTCGGCGCCGTGCGCACCACCCGGCTCGGCGGCGCCGTCGCCACCGTCGGCGGCCTGCTGGTGGTGGTGGCCGACAGCCCGGCGCTCGCCATCCCGGGCTTCGCCCTGATCGGCATCGGTATCGCGGTCACCGTCCCGCTGGCCTTCGCGGCGGCCGGGCGGATCGGCAGCAACCCCAGCCAGGCCATCGCGGGCGTCGCCACCGTCACCTACACCTCCGGCCTGGTCGCGCCCGCGATCATCGGCGCACTCGCCCAGGCGACCTCGCTGACCGTCTCCTTCGGCCTGGTCACCGCGCTCGCCTTCGCGCTGCTGCTGAGCGCCGGGGCGCTGCGCCGGGCCGAACGGAACTCCCCCGGATCCGGATCCGGCGCCGAAGACGCGGCCACGGCCACGACGCCACCGGGCGGCACCTCCGCAAAAGACCTCTCGGCGATCTGAACGGGGAATTCCCGGGAATCCCCCCTCCTCGCACCGGCCGCCGGGCGCATTCCGCGCCCGGCGGTTTCGCGTTCCCCGGGGTGAACCCGGTGCGCCACCACCAGGACGCCACCCGGAGGCGGCCCCCGGCTGCCCGCACGAGTTCGTCGGCCACCCGGGCGCGCCGCACAACTTCTTCGCGCTCTCCGCCGTCGAATACTCGGACGCGGCCCGGGACTCCTGGTGACGTCTGCTGGGATTCCTCGCCGACCGCTCCGCATCCGCGACCCCTCGGAGGACGCTCTGATGTCCCGCCCGCCCCGCCTCTCCCGCCCGCCCCGTCGTGCGCGGCTCGCCGCCGCCACGGCCGCCCTCGCCAGCGCCGTGGTGGCGCTCACCGCCCCACCCGCCCCCGCGGCCACCCCCACGGCCGCCGCCGACTTCGGGCCCGCCGAGATCCGCACCGGCATGTACGCGGGCCCGAACGACCTGTGCCTGGAGGTCGCCGACTGGCGCACCGACGACGGCGCCCCGGTCCGGATCTGGACCTGTACCGGCGGCGCCAACCAGCAGTGGACCCAGAGCGCCCGCGGCTGGGTGAACCTGAACAGCGGCAAGTGCCTGGACATCCCGGCCTTCAGCACCACCTGGGGCACCCAGGCCGACCAGTGGACCTGCGACGGCGGCGCCAACCAGAGCTGGAGCGACCCCCCGGCCAGCCACCCCGGCACGCCCCGCCGGATCGTGAACGGCTACAGCGGCCTCGTCCTGGACGTCTCCGGCGGCGCGCTGACCGACGGCACCCCGGTGATCCAGTGGGAGTTCCACAGCGGCGACAACCAGTTCTGGCACTACAACCCGGACAAGCCCCCGTACAGCTGACCGCGACCGCCTCGACGGCCGCGGCGGGGCACCGGTTAGGCTCGGCCGGTGCCCGCACCCGCAACGCCCCCGCCCGCCGTCGAGCGGCCGCCGTCCGGCCCCGCGCCGCGTTCGCCGTGGTGGCGGTTCGCGCTCCTCGTGGTGCTGCTCGGCGCAGCGGCCGGATCGCTGCTGCTGTGGAGCCCGACGGCGCTGCTGAACGGCGGCCTCGCCGACCGGATGCCCGGGTACTGGTTCGCGCCGCTGTTCGCCACCGTGTACGCGGTCGGCACGCTCGCCTTCGTCCCCCGGCCGGCGCTGAACGCCGCCGCCGGGCTGCTGCTGGGCATCCAGCAGGGCGTGCTGCTGTCGGTGCTCGGCACCACGCTGGGCGCGGCCATGGCCTTCGGGCTCGGCCGGGGCCTCGGGCGCGAGGCGCTGCGGCCGTACCTGCGCGGGCGGGTGCTCGGCACGCTGGACCGGCGCTTCACCGAGCAGGGCTTCCGCAGCGTGCTGGTGCTGCGGCTGCTGCCGGGCATGCCGTTCCAGGCGGCCAACTACGGCGCGGCCTTCTCCGGGGTCCGCTTCGCGCCCTTCCTGTTCGCCACCGCGATCGGCGTGGTGCCCACCACCGCGGTGTACGTGACGGCGGCCGCCAGCGCGGGCGAGCCGGGCTCGGCGGCCTTCCTGGTGTCGGCCGGGGTGATCGCGCTGCTCGTGCTGGGCAGCGTGGTCGGGCTGTGGCGGGCCGCGGCCACCAGGCGCCGCGCACCGGCCGCCTGACCGGCCGACCGGCTGACCGGCTGACCGGCTGACCGGCTGACCGGCCGGGATCCGAGGCACTCGGGGGGCGCTCGACAATTCGTTCGCGCCCGCCGGTCGTTGGGCACCAGGATGTCCCGCATGACCGAACTCTCCCCGCGGGTCGACCCGCCGATGGCGGCCGACGAGACCGCCATGCTCACCGCCTGGCTCGACTACCACCGCAGCACGCTCGCGCTCAAGTGCGAGGGCCTGACCGACGACCAGCTGCGGCAGCGCTCCGTCCCGCCGTCCGCCCTCTCGCTGCTCGGCCTCGTCCGGCACATGGCCGAGGTGGAGCAGTACTGGTTCCGGACCGTCCTGCACGGCGACGAGTCCGTCGAGAACCACTACTGGACGGAGGCCGACGAGGACGGCGACTTCAACAACGTCGACACCGCCGACGTCGCGGCCGACTTCGCCACCTGGCGCGCCGAGGTCGAGGCCGCCCGCCGCGCGAGCGCCGGCCTGTCGCTGGACACGGTCGGCAAGCAGCTGCGCCGCGGCGAGGAGGTGACGCTGCGCTGGATCCTGGTCCACATGGTCGAGGAGTACGCGCGGCACAACGGCCACGCCGATCTTCTGCGCGAACTGGTGGACGGCACCACCGGCGGGTGAAATCGTTTCCGCATTGTTGACAGAAGGTCAATTGCGCGGTGACCGCGACCGATATGGTCTACGCGCGCAACCGTACGGCTCACCGCCGCGTCGCTGATGTTGCCCGGGTTCGCCCGGGTTTCCGGCGCGGCGCGACTCGTACGGGGGCCGCGAGCGGGCACGGGACCGGTGAACAGTGCGATACTCGGACAGTTCCGACGAGTGGATGACGTGTCAAAAAGGACACGCGACCCCGGGGGACCAGGACGGGACGAGGCAGGGAGGCGCGGCATGGGAGCACTTCGCGACGAGCACCACAACGGGTGGCTGATGCCCTCGGGGAACTACCCGGCCGCGGTGTACGAGGACGAGTGGGTCGATCAGGAGACGATGCCGGCCTCGCCCGCGCCCGCGAAGATCGTCTCCTTGCGGCCGACCGGCTTCGAGGCGGCCCGCACGGTCGGCGAGCACATCCGGGCGAGCATCCCGGTGGTCATGGACCTCACCGAGATGAACGAGGCCGAGGCCAAGCGGATGGTGGACTTCGCCTCCGGGCTGATCTTCGGCACCCAGGGCGGCATCGAGCGGATCGCCCGCCGGGTGTTCCTGCTCACCCCGGCCGACGTCGAGGTCATGGTGATCGACCGCCCGCTCGACGAGACCGGGTTCTACAACCAGAGCTGATCCGGGCGGCGCACGGCCCGACCGGGCTGAACCGACCGGGCTGAACCGACCGAGCTGAACCGGCCGCACGACAGCGGCACCCCGACCGGGGACGGCACCCGCCGTCCCCGGTTTTTTGCCGCCCCGACCGTGGAGGTCGACGCCTCATCCGAGACGGTCACCGTAATTTTGAGACATCCATGTCTCATTTGGCCTACACTCGATACATGGCCACCGATCGCGACACCGTCCTGGAAGCCGCCGTCGGCGTGCTCTCCCGCCGCCCGACCGCCCACCTGGACGAGATCGCGCGCGCCGCCGGGATCAGTCGCGCCACCCTGCACCGGCTCTTCCCCGGGCGCGAGGCCCTGATCCGCGAGGTCGGCCTGCTCGGCCTGCACCGGTTCGCCGCCGCCCTGGACACCGCCGCCGTCGAGGACGGCGACGCCGAGGCCGCGCTGCGCCGCCTGGTCGACGCCGCCGTCCCGGACGCCACGCTCTGCGCCTTCCTGGCCGGCGAGAACCAGCTCTACGACGACGACAGCGTCAACGACCTCTGGGAGCTCCAGATCGTCCGGCTGCACGCGCTCTTCCTGCGCGGCCAGCAGCAGGGCACGTTCCGCATCGAGCTGAGCGCCGCCTGGCTGAGCGAGGCCTTCTTCGACCTGGTGGCCGGCGTCGGCTGGGCCATCCAGGACGGCCGCCTCGCCCCGCGCGACGCCGCCTTCTCGCTCGCCGAGCTGTTCCTCGGCGGCGCGCTGCGCCGGCCCGACGCCGCCACTCCCCCGCCCACAGCACCTTCGGCCCGCACACCTGAAACCGATATCCCATGAGCAGTACCGTCCTTGCCAGCCCCCGCCAGCGCTGGACCGGCCTCGCCGTCCTCGTCCTGGCCGTCACCGTGGTCGCCCTCGACGCGACCGTCCTCTCCCTCGCCATCCCCTCCATCAGCGAGACGCTGGAGCCCAGCGGCACCCAGCTGCTCTGGATCGGCGACTCCTACTCCTTCGTCCTGGCCGGCCTGCTGGTCAGCATGGGCTCGCTCAGCGACCGGATCGGCCGCAAGAAACTGCTGCTGATCGGCGCGGCCGCCTTCGGCGCCGCCTCGCTGCTCGCCGCCTACGCGCCCAGCGCCGGCTGGCTGATCCTGGCCCGCGCGCTGCTCGGCGTCGCCGGCGCGACGATCATGCCCTCGACCCTGTCGCTGATCCGCGGCCTCTTCCCGGACGACCGGGAGCGGGCCACCGCGATCGGCATCTGGGGCGCGGCCGCCACCGCCGGCGCCGCACTCGGACCGGTGGTCGGCGGGGTGCTGCTGGAGCACTTCTGGTGGGGTTCGGTGTTCCTGCTGAACATCCCGATCCTGCTCCTGCTGCTCGTGCTCGGCGCCTGGCTGCTGCCGGAGTCCAAGGACCCGAAGCCGGGCCGCTGGGACGTGCTGAGCGTCGCCCTGTCGATGGCGGGGGTGATCGGCACGGTCTACGCGATCAAGGAGGCCGCCGCGCACGGCGTGGCCCGCTGGGACGTCCCGGTCGCCTTCGTGCTGGGCGTCACCGCGCTGACCGTCTTCGTCCGCCGCCAGCTGCGGCTGGAGACCCCGCTGCTGGACGTGCGGCTGTTCCGCGACCGGCGGTTCACCGCCGCCGTGCTGGCCTCGCTGATCGCCCTGATCGGCCTGTCCGGTGTGGTCTTCGTGACCTCGCAGTACCTCCAGCTGGTCCGCGGCTACGAGCCGCTGCGGGCCGGGATGGCCGAGCTGCCGGCCTTCGTCGGCGCCGTCGTCGGCGGTCTGCTGACGGCCCGGCTGGTGCGCCGCGCCGGCGCCCGGGCGGCGCTGACCGGCTGCCTGCTGGCCATGGGCCTCGGCGTGGGCGTGCTCGGCTGGCTCCAGCAGGACACCACCTACCTGCTGCTGGCCGCCTCCTTCCTGCTGGTCGGGACGGCCGAGGGCGTGGTCTACACGCTCGGCGCCGACCTGGTGCTGAGCGCCTCGCCCGCCGACAAGGCCGGCGCCGCCTCGGCGGTCTCGGAGACCGCGTACGAGCTGGGCACCGCGCTCGGCATCGCGCTGGTCGGCTCGGTGGTCGGCTCGATCTACGCCGGCGGCCTCGTCGTCCCGGCCGGGACGGACCTGGAGGCCGCGGCGCGGGCCGGCGAGTCGCTGGGCGCGGCGGTCGAGACGGCGCACGGACTGCCGCAGGGCGTCGCGGAGCCGCTGCTGGCGAGCGCCCGGGAGTCCTTCACGCACGGCATGAACAGCGCCGGTCTGCTGGCCGCCGTCCTGCTGATCGGCGCGGCCGCGATGGCCTGGCGGCTGCTGCGGGGCCTGGACACCCCGACCAGCACGACCAGCGCGGCCACCGTGTCCGAGGTACCCGCTCCGGAGCAGCCGGAGCAGCCGAAGAAGGTCGACGCGTAGGCACCCCCGACTCCCCCGCCACCGGCGGGAACGGCCACGGCCGTTCCCGCCGGTGGCGTATCGCGTGCCGGGCGGTGGGAACCGGGGCGGCCCAGGCCCAGGGACATGCGATGTCCAAATGTCTGATGTTTGTATAGGCTGCTCCCATGAAACGCATCAGCACACCGCGCAGGACGGCCAGCCTGTCCGCGCAGCTCGTGGACAGCCTCCGCTCGCACATCGAGGCGGGCGGCTGGCCGGTGGGGACGCGGATCCCGCCGGAGCAGGTCCTCGTCGAGGAGCTCGGGGTCGGCCGCAGCACGCTGCGGGAGGCGATCGGCGCGCTCGTGCACCTCGGCCTGCTGGAACCCCGGGCCGGGGACGGCACCTACGTCCGCGCGTCGAGCGAGCTCCAGTCGGTCATGGTGCGGCGGGCGAGTTCCGCGCGGCGGGACAACGTCCTCGAACTGCGCACCGTCCTGGAGGAGTACGCCTCGGGGGCCGCCGCCCTGCGTCGCAGCGAGGACCAGCTGCACCAGCTCAGGGAGCTGCTGGCCGACGCCGACGCGGCCTGCGCCGGCGAGGACAGGTCGGCGGCCATGAGCGTCGACGCGCTGTTCCACCGGGCCGTCGTCCGGGCGAGCGGGAACGACCTCCTGATCGAGGTCTACGACTACCTCGGCACGGCCCTCACCTCCGCCCTGGGAGGCCTGTCCTGGGACGCCACCGCCGCCGAGGAGCACGCCGACCTGCACCGGCGACTCGTCGACGCGATCGAGGCCCAGGACGAGAACGGCGCCCGCACCGCGGCGGCGGCGATCGTCCGGCTCACCCACGACCACGAGGTCCAGGCACCACTCACTTCCACCGGACCGGCCTTCACCGAAGAATGAGGACCGCTCACCCCTTGCACAGGCCTTCGAGGCCGTAGAGGAGAACACCGATGTCCGTCTTACCGCCCCCGGCCGACGACCTCGACGCACGCACCGCCCGACGCACCGCCCACCTGTACGCGACGGATCCGCAGTTCCGTGCCGCCGCGCCCCTGGAGGCCGTCAGCGAGGCGATCCGGCGGCCGGGCCTACCGCTCGCCGACCTCGTGGCCACGGTGATGGAAGGGTACGCGGACCGCCCCGCCCTGGGCGAGCGCGCCGCCGAGCCGGTGACCGACCCCGACACCGGCCGCACCACCCTGCGCCTCCTGGACCGGTTCGACACCGTCACCTACGGCGAACTGTGGGAACGCGTCGGCGCGGTGGCCTCCGAGTGGCGCCACCACGCCGACCACGCCGTGGGCCCGGGCGACTTCGTCGCCGTCCTCGGCTCCACCAGCCCCGAGTACGCCGTGCTGGATCTGGCCTGCGTCCGCTCCGGCGCGGTGAGCGTCCCCCTCCAGGCCGGCGCCTCGGTGGAACACCTGGCCCCCGTCGTCGCCCAGACCGGACCACGCCTGCTGGCGGTGGACGTGGCACACCTGGACGTCGCGCTCCGGATCGCGGCGGACGCCCCGTCACTGGGCAGGATCGTCGTGCTCGGCCACCGCCCGGAGGTCACCGACCACCAGGAGGCGCTGGACGCCGCCCGCGGACGGCTCGCGGCGCAGGGCCGGGGCGTCACCCTGGACGTGCTGGCGTCGATCGTCGAGCGGGGCAGGAGCCTGCCACCGCTCCCCCGGGTCCCCGAGGGCTCGACGGCCGACACGCTCAGCGCGCTGATCTACACCTCGGGGAGCACCGGCACCCCCAAGGGCGCCGTGTACACCGAGCGTCTCGTCAAGCACTTCTGGATCGACTTCGTGCCCGGCCAGGGGACGCAGCCGTCCATCGTTCTCAACTACCTGCCCCTGAGCCACATGATGGGACGAGGCGTGCTGTTCGGCACGCTCGCCAAGGGGGGCACCGCCCACTTCGTGGCGTCGAGCGACCTGTCGACCCTCTTCGTGGACCTCTCCCTGGTCCGGCCCACCGAGTTCATCCTGGTGCCCCGCATCTGCGACATGCTCTTCGAGCGCTACCGGAGCGAGGCGGCCCGCCGGAACGAGCGGAGCGAGGCGGGGGGCGGCGCCGCCGGGCAGGCGGACCGCGCGAAGGAGGAGCTGCGGGAGAAGACCCTGGGCGGCCGCCTCCTGTGGGCCATCTACGGCTCGGCCCCGGTGATCGCGGAGCTGGCGGCGTTCCTGGAGAGCTGCCTGCAGATCAGGGTCTTCAACGGCTACGGGTCCACGGAAGCCGGGCTGGTCTCGCTCGACGGCCGGGTGCTGCGCCCGCCGGTGACCGACCACCGGCTGGCGGACGTGCCCGAGCTGGGGTACTTCCGCAGCGATTCCCCGCACCCCAGGGGCGAACTGCTGGTCAAGTCGGAACGCCTCGTTCCCGGCTACTTCCACCGGCCGGACGCCACCGCCCAGGTCTTCGACGAGGACGGCTTCTACCGCACGGGCGACATCGTGGCCCTCACCGGTCCCGACGAGTTCGTGTACGTCGACCGCCGTTCCAACGTCCTCAAGCTGTCGCAGGGCGAGTTCGTGGCCACCTCCCGGCTGGAAGCCCTCTTCACCGGCAGTCCGCTCGTCCAGCAGGTCTTCGTGTACGGCAACAGCGCCCGCGCCTACCTGCTCGCGGTCATCGTGCCCACCCAGGAGGCGCTCGACCTCGCCGCCGGGGACAGCCCGCGCCTGAGGTCGCTCCTGCGCGAGTCCCTGCACCGCCTCGCCACCGGGGCGGGCCTCAACTCGTACGAGATCCCACGGGACTTCCTCATCGAGACCGAGCCGTTCAGCCAGGAGAACGGGTTGCTCTCCGGCGTGCGCAAGCCGCTGCGCCCCGCGCTGGCGAAGCGCTACGGCGAGCGCCTCGAAGCCCTGTACGCCGAGCTGGCCGAGCACGAGAGCGACGAACTCCGGGCACTGCGCCAGGTCGGCCCGTCCCAGCCCGTACCGGAGACCGTGTGCCAGGCCGCCCGCGCGCTGCTCGGAAACCGGCAGGACGACGTCCACCCCGGGACGCGCTTCCTCGAACTCGGCGGTGACAGCCTCTCCGCGCTGTCGTTCTCCCAGCTGCTCAAGGAGGTCTACCGCGTCGACGTCCCCGTCGACGTCGTCATCAACCCGGTCAACACGCTCCAGCGGGTGGCCGACCACATCGAGAACGCCCTCGCGTCGGGCGACCGGCGCCCGACCGCCGACCAGGTCCACGGACCGGGCGCGACGCGGCTCGCGGCGGGCGACCTGACGCTGGACGCGTTCCTCGCCCCGGAGACCCCGACGCGGACCGGCAGGCCGACGGGCCCGCTGCCCGAGGCACGGACCGTCCTGCTGACCGGCGCCAACGGCTACCTGGGCCGCTTCCTGTGCCTCGAATGGCTGGAGCGCGTCGCGCAGCGCGGCGGCACACTGGTCTGCGTGGTCCGGGGCGCCACCGACGAGTCGGCCCGGGCGCGGCTCGACGCGGCCTTCGACAGCGGCGACCCGGAGCTCCTGCGGCGCTACCACGGCCTGGCCGCCGCGCACCTGGAGGTGGTCGCCGGCGACGTCGGGGAGAGCGACCTCGGGCTCGACCGGGAGACCTGGCAGCGGCTCGCCGACACCGTGGACCTGATCGTCCACCCGGCGGCACTGGTCAACCACGTCCTGCCCTACGACCAGTTGTTCGGCCCCAACGTGCTGGGCACGGCCGAACTGATCAGGCTCGCGGTCACCTCCAGGGCCAAGCAGTTCACCTACCTGTCGACGGTCGCCGTCGTCTTCGACTCCGCGGCCGCGGCCGACGAGGACGCGGACATCCGCACGGCCTGCGGGACGCGCGACCTCGGCAGCGGCTACGCGAACGGCTACGCGGCCAGCAAGTGGGCGGGCGAGGTGCTGCTGCGCGAGGCGCACGACACGTTCGGCCTCCCGGTCGCCGTGTTCCGCTCGAACCTGATCCTCGCCCACCCGCGCTACCGGGGACAGTTGAACGTCCCGGACGTGTTCACCCGCCTCCTGCTGAGCCTGCTGGCGACCGGCATCGCCCCCGGCAGCTTCTACGCCCGGGGCGCCGGTGACGGCGGCGGGCACTACGACGCGCTGCCCGTGGACTTCACCGCGCAGGCCGTCGCCGCGCTGGGCGACGACACCCGGGAGGGGTACCGGACCTTCAACATCGTGAACCCGCACGAGGACGGAATATCCCTCGACACCTTCGTCGACTGGCTGGCGGCGGCCGGGCACCCCCTGACGCGCATCCACGACTACGACGAGTGGCTCGACCGCTTCGAGAGCGCCATACGCGCTCTGCCCGACCGCCAGCGGCAGCACTCGCTGCTCCCCCTGCTGCACGCATTCGCCACGCCGTCGGAGCCGCTGCCCGGATCCGCCCTGCCGGCGGTCCGGTTCCGCGCGGCGGTCCGGGCCGCCGCCCTCAACGAGGAGAACGACATCCCGCACCTGTCGCGGGACCTGATCACCAAGTACGTGGCGGACCTCCGGGCGCAGCACCTGCTGTAGCCCGTCCGCCCTCCTCCTCCGCACCCACCTCCGCACCCACCGGCGGGAACGGCCACCGCCGTTCCCGCCGGCGGCGTATCGCGTGCCGGGCGGCCGGAACCGGGGCCACTCAGGCCCGGAAACATACGATGTTCAAATGTCTGATGTATGTATAGGCTGCCTCCATGAAACGCATCACCCACGACCACGAGGTCCAGGCATCACCGGCGACGGAGGAGCAATGAGTCCACAACTGTCCTCAACGCCCCGTCAGCACTCCATCCCCGGGCCGGCGGCCGCCGACAACACGCGGCCCGCCGTGTCGATCGGGCTCGTCCTCGCGATCTGCCTCGTGGCGGCCAACCTGCGGACCAGCCTCACCGGCGTCGGTACGCTGCTGCCCGCGATCGAACAGGGCAGCGGCCTGACAGCGAGCTGGGGCGGGCTGCTGAGCACCCTCCCCCTGCTGACGTTCGCCGCGACGTCGCCCCTGGTGGCCCGGGCCTCCCACCGGTTCGGCAGCGCGCGTCTGTTGGTGGCGGCCCTCGGCGCGCTGGCCGTCGGCACGGTGGTCCGGTCGCTGCCCTCGGTGATCTGCCTGTTCGCCGGGACGGTGATCCTCTCCGCCGCCATCGCGTTCGGCAATGTGCTGCTGCCCGCCATGATCAGGCGGAACGTGCCCGCACACCGCATCCAGGGCGTCAGCGCTCTCTACGTCACCGTCATGGGCGTCACGGCCGCCGTCTCCTCCGGGATCTCCGCCCCGCTCTCCCACTCCCTACCGGGCTCCTGGCACACCGCGCTCGCCTGGGGCATCGCCTTCACCATCGCGGCGCTCCTCGTCTGGCTGCCCCGGATGCGGGGCGACGGGGCCCGGGCCTCCACCGGCGCGGCCCGCAGTCCGGTGCCCTGGCGGTCGGGGCTGGCATGGCAGGTCAGCATGTTCATGGGCCTGCAGTCCCTGGCCTTCTACACCGCCGTCGCGTGGCTGCCCAGCATCCTGATCCACCACGGCACGAGCAGCACCACGGCCGGATGGATGCTCTTCTACTACCAGCTGATCTCCCTGGCGACCAGCGGCCTGCTGCCCCTGCTCACCCGGGGCCGCCACGACCAGCGGTGGACCGCGGCCGTCGCCTCGGTCATCGTGGCCGGCGGCTTCACCGTGCTGGTGTCCGCCCCCACGCTGTCCGTCGTGGCGTGCACCCTGCTCGGACTGGGCGGCGGCGCGTGCCTCGTCCTCGCGCTGACCTTCCAGAGCGAACGCGCCGGCAGCTCCGGCGAAGCCGCCGCACTGGCCGGCATGGCGCAGTCCATCGGCTACCTCGTGGCGGCGGCCGGCCCGCTCCTCCTCGGCATCCTGCACGACAGCACGGGCAGTTGGACACTTCCGCTCATCGTTCTGGTCGTCCTCGGCATCGCCATGGCGGCGGCCGGATACGGCGCGGGGCAAGACCGCCACGTTCGCCTTCCTCGGCCTCGCTGACGTCACTGTCACCGCACGCAGCCCTGACCGTCACGCCACTCGCCCGTCATGCCACTCGCGCGTCACGCCACTCGCCCGTCATGCCTCTCGCGCGTTCACCGCTGTCGCGCGTTCACCGCCCCAGGAGTTCGGCGAAGCGGTCCAGCGCGAGATCGGTGCGCCGGCGGTCGCCGGTGGTCGTGAGGTCGAACAGCAGACCCCGGATGACGGCCATGACCAGCGTGGGCGTGACGGTGTCGTCAGGGCCGGTGGAGACGTCCCAGAAGGTGGCCCCGAGAGTGTCGAACCAGTCCGTGATCGCCTCGGCCTGGTCGGGGTAGTTCTCGGGGTGGACCAGGCCGTCGGCGTGCACCTCGAAGAACAGCCGGACGAACGGCGCACGTTCGTCCGCGCTCATCCACCCCCAGATGCCGCGCAGCCGCTCCCGCATGGAGCCCTCCATCGGCGCGGGGTGCCCGGCCAGACGTACCGCGCCCCGGCGGCGGGCCTCGGCGAGGACCGCCGCGACCAACTCCTGTTTGCTGCCGAAGTCGTAGAGCAGCATCCGTGGACTGGTGTCGAGGGCCGCGGCCAGTGGTCGCAGGCTCAGTCCGGCCAGGCCGTGCGCCAGCACGTAGTCGGTCGCCCGCGCCAGCGTGCGCTCGCGACGGGCGGGGTCGGCGGGTCGCCCCACGGCGGATCTCCCTTCGGCGCATCGGAGTTGAAACGGCATTGGCGAGTATATGGTACGACTGTTTCAATAACGAGGGGAGACCACATGCACACCGTCGACCGGGCACTCGTCCTGGGCCCCGGAAGTCACGTCGGCACGGCCTGGACAGCCGGACTGGCCTACGGGCTGCGCCGCAACGGCGTGGACCTGGGCGAGGCCGACCTGATCGTCGGCACGTCAGCCGGCTCGATCGTCGGAGCGCTGCTCGCCACCGGGCAGGACCCGGGGCGGCTCGCTTCCTCGGCTCGCCAGGCCGCCCACCGGGTGAAGCCCGACCCTGAGCGGATGGACGCGGTGTTCGCCGTACTCGGCGACCGCAGCCTGGAACCCGGCGAGGCGAGGCGTCGAGTCGGCCGCCTCGCGCTCGCCGGCACCGACCCCCAAACCGAGGAGGCGCTCATCGCGGGGCGCGCCGCCCTGATCGGTGCGGACGCGTGGCCGGAGCGACGCCTGCTGATCGCCGCCGTCTGCGCCACCACCGGTGAGCCCGTGGTGTGGGACCGCGACAGCGGCGTACCGCTGGTCCACGCGGTGGCGGCGAGCAGCGCCTTCCCCGGAGCCGCGCCGCCCGTCGCCATCGACGGCCGGCGGTACATGGACGGCGCCCTGCGTGCGGGCCCCAACGCCGATCTCGCCGCCGGAGCCCGCACGCTGGTCGTGGTCGAGCCGATGGCCCACCTGTTCCCCCGGGAACCGCTCAACCAGCAGCTAGCGGCAGTGGGGGCGGACGCCGTGGTGACCATCGGCCCCGACCCGGCCTCGGTGCGCGCATTCGGCTCGAACCCGGGCGACCTGGCGGCCTGGGAACCCGCCTACCAGGCGGGCCTCCGCCAGGCCTGCGACGTCGACGCGCAACTCCGCCCCATGTGGAGGGCCGAAGTCGACGCGGGCTGAGCGCCGCCCAGGTCGGCGAGTTCGGCAAGGTCTGACGCGCACCTTGTCCGAGCCCCACTGCCCACGGCGGGCAGTGGGGCTCGCGCATCGGGTCGACGCATAGGCACGGCCGGTGAGCGAGGCCCCGGTGGGCGCGGGATAGGTATGCGGTCGCCATCGATCCTGGAGCCCCGAACGAGGACGACCGCTTCAGGCCGTTCTGCCCCCGGAGTTTCGACGGCAGCCAGACTGGTTACCTGGCTTGCAAGGACGCGCAACCGACTTGGTACGGGAGGGCACCGTGGCTCTAAGGTTTCTGGGGATCTGGCCGAACACCCCCGACAACGGCTCGCCGACCATCTGGCTGGAGGAGGAGACGGGGGACCTGATCATCCAGTCCTGGTTCGCTGACGAGGCGACCATCAAGAGGGCCCAGGAGGTGGGTTCCATCCCCGGGCACACCACTGATGTCCCGCCCCACGAGGGTGTGTTTCGCCTTCCACAGAACATGATCCAGTTCATCCCCCGGCCCGACGACGAGGACCCCGATGTTTCTTGAGGCCCTGGCAGGCGCCCGGCGCTCCGCGCTGCACCTCGAACTCCGCGACTCCTACATGCTGGACGACCCCGAGTTCATCCGCTGGCAGCAGGGCTACCGCATCAACCGGGAGGACCGGGCTTCGTGGTGGCGCCCGTGGTGCGACACCGTCGCCACCGCCGCCGCCCGCGGTGTGGAGTTCCGCCGCGCACGGGTCGTCTCGGAGCCGGTGCACGACTACATCCGGTACGAGTACGACGTGACGTTCCCGAACATCGTTGCCGGCGAGCAGGTTCGTTGGCTGCCCCGCCGGAACACCACGGACCTCGCACTGCCCGGCGTGGATTTCTGGCTGTTCGACGACCAAGTGGCCCTGTTCAACCACTTCACGGGCAACGGGCAGTGGGCCGATCCGGACATGGAGACGACCACCGATCCCGCTGTGGTGAAGCTGTGCAGCTCCGCCTTCGATTCGGTTTGGAGCCGCGCCATCGACCACGAGCAGTACGAGATCTGACCCAACGCCAGGTCGTCAGCCAATGCCCACATCTCCGTCCTCCAGTGCTCAGGCCGCCCAGAAGGCCGTCGCGGACCGCCTCCGTGAACTGATGCTGGACGCTGGGCTTCAAGGGCAGGAGCTGGCGACCCTGTGCGGCTGGAACGCCGCCAAGACCAGTCGCATCATCAATGCGAAGACGGCGCCGTCCGACTCCGATATCAGGGCGTGGTGCGCCGCCTGCGGTGCCGAGGACCAAGCCGCCGATCTGATCGCCAAGAGCCGCGCGGCAGACTCCATGTTCCTGGAGTGGCGGCGCATGGAGCGCACCGGGCTTCGCGCCGCCCAGGAATCGGTACGCCCCCTCTACGAGCGGACCCAGCGCTTCCGCGCCTACGCCCCGTGGATTCTTCCAGGACTTGTACAGACCCGTGGTTACACCACCGCCATCCTGTCCGCGATCCGTGACCGCCGCGGCCTGGTAGACGACATTCCAGCTGCGGTGGAAGAGCGCATGGTCCGGCAGCATGTCCTCCACGACGGCAACCATCGCTTCGCGCTGCTGATCGAGGAGAGCGTGCTTCGGAGCGGACTCGGCGGGCCCGAGGTGATGGCGCTCCAGCTCCGGCACCTGCTGACGATCGGCCGGCTCCCGACGGTCAGCCTCGGTGTGATCCCCTTCCGGTCGGATCGCGAAAGGGCCTGGCCTGTCGAAGGGTTCTGGATCTACGACACCGCACAAGTCAGCGTCGAGCTGGTTTCCGGCTACCTCACCGTTACCCAGCCCAGCGAGATCGCAATGTACGGCCGCGCCTTCGCGGAACTTGGTGAACTCGCGGTCCACGGAGCGAAAGCCCGACAGTTGATCACGAACGCGCTGGACTCTCTCGACTAAATCTGCAATCAGATGCAAGTGCGTTGAGTGGTCGAATGGTTACTCCCTATCGTCGTTGGTGCCACTCGGGCCGCGACCACTTGGGTGGAGAACTCAACACACAAGGCGCATTGGCTCGCACCGACCTCGCGGGCGCCCGGTCTCGCACCGTGCCACGCCTCAAACGCCTTGCATCGCAGGAGATTACCCGCACGTGCCCAACCGAAGGGACCGCAGTGCCCAAGCTCTCCGACATGACCACTCACAGTGACAATGCCGTCACTCCCTTCGGGTCGCTGAGTGCGGCTCTCATCGACCAGCTGCGTGACCTCAACGCGATCCGCACCGATCGGGTAGCGGACGCTTTCCGAGCCGTCCCCCGCCACGTCTTCGCCCCCGACGCTCCTGTGGAGGAGGTCTACTCGAACCAGCCCATCGTGACCAAGCGCGACGAGCGTGGCCTTGCAATCAGCACGGTCTCCGCGCCCCGCATCCAGGCGTTCATGCTGGAGCAGGCCGACATCCAGCCGGGCATGCGCGTTCTGGAGATCGGTTCGGGAGGGGTGAACGCCGCGTACATCGCGGAGCTGGTCGGCGAGGCCGGCGAGGTCACCACGATGGACATCGACCCGTTCGTCATCGACCGCGCCAAGCGGTTCCTGCCGGAGGCCGGGTACGGGCAAGTGAACGTGGTGCTCGCCGACGCCGAGTTCGGCGCCCCGAAGCACGCACCGTTCGACCGCGTCGTGGTCACCGTCGGAGCGTGGGACATCCCGGCCGCGTGGTGGGAGCAGCTGGCCCCGGGCGGCCTGATCGTCGTGCCGATCCGAATCCGCAGCCTCAACCGCTCGGTGGCCTTCCAACTGGACGGCGGTCACCTGGTCAGCCAGTCGATCGAGCGGGCGGGATTCGTCGCGATGCAGGGTGCCGGCGCTTTCGGTGAAGAGGTGGTCTACCTGCACGACGACACGGTGGCTCTCCGGGTGGACGACGGGCAGCAGGCCAACGGCGCTCTTCTGGCCGCCGCGCTGAAGCAGCCACGGGCGGAATCGTGGACCGGGGTCACCGTCGGCGACCAGGAACCCTTCGATGACCTGGACATGTTCCTGGCGACCACCCTGCCCGGCTTCTGCCTGCTGACGGCACACGACTCTGCTGTGGTGGAGGGGATCGTCCAAGCCCGTCCCTGGGGAAGCTCGGCGCTGTTCTGCGGCGGCACCTTCGCCTACGTCGTGCTGCGGCAGCTGGGCCCGGACCGCCACGAGTTCGGCGTGTACGGACACGGCACCGACGCCGAGGGCCTGGCCGCCAGGGTGGTCGATCAGATCAACGCCTGGAACAGCCGCCACCGCAACGGCGCGGCCCCGGTCATCAGCGCCTACCCCGCGGGCACTCCCGACGACCAGCTTCCCGGGAGCCTGGTCATCGACAAGAAACACACCCGGTTCACCGTCTCCTGGCCCTGCCGAGGGACCAGGTGCTCCTGATCACCACTACGCAAAGAAGGGATCAACAGTGGCCAACAAAGTCCTGGACAGCACGACCGAGTTCGACCTCGACGTGTCGATCGTCCGCAACACCAACGTCCTGTCGGCGATCATGCGCAGCACCGACGACGGCTGTGGCAGCACCTGTCCGGCGTGCGCCAGCGGTGCCGGCGGTGGGGGCGGCAACGGCGGTGGTGGTGGCGGCGGCGAGGGCGGTGGTGGCGGCGAGGGCGGCCTGATCCTCGCCTGATCCACCTGCATCAAGTGGTCACGTCCGGCCCGGTGCGTCTAGAGCACCGGGCCGGGCTGCGGAGAATCACGAGGTGGCACGTTGTACGAGCACGTCGATGCGGCCCTGATCCGGGCCGTCTCCCACCCCGCCGGTCTGCGGCTGCCGCCGTGGCCGCATCTGGGCGAGGACCGGACGCCCGGCCAGGCCGAGCGCTGGCGGGACTGGCTGTGCCAGGTCCGGGAGCTTCCCACGGTCGTCGAGGCTATCGAGGTGGCCAGCCCCGGGTTGGCCGAGCACATCGGGCAGGTCTGCGACGGCCGTCCTCTGTCTGAGCGGCACCTTCGGCGGACCGTACTGTCCACCGTCCGGTATCTGCTCAGGCTCACCGGCCGTGCCACCCCGTTCGGCCTGTTCGCGGGGGTGGCACCCGTCAACCTCGGGTCGCACAGCGCCACCCACTGGGGCGGTGAGCACCGCGCCTCGGCGAGGCCGGACGCGGCGTGGCTGGATGAGATGATCCGGCATCTGGAGGCGATACCCGAACTGCGCGAGCAGTTACCGGTGGTGGCGAACAACCTGTGCTTCGTCCGAGACGAGCGTCTGGTACTGCCGCTCCAGCCCAGCACCGACGGCAGCGACGACATCAGGCCGTCGGAGGTCGCCGTGCGCCACAGTCGGCCCGTCCAATCGGTGATGGCCGCTGCCCGCACCCCGCTGACGGTGCGCGAACTCGGCGAGCTGCTGGCTGCCGGATTCCCCGACGCGCCGACCGCCGCGATCACCGGGGTACTGGCCGGCCTCATCCAGCAGAGGTTCCTGATCACCGCCCTGCACGCACCGGCCACCGTCACCGATCCACTCAGCCATCTCGTGGAGCAGCTGGAGTGCGCCGGCGCCAAGGATCTGCCCCAGGCGCAGATCCTGCTGGGCGAACTCCGCGGGATCAGCGAGGCCCTGGCTGCGCACAACATCGCAACCGATGCCGCCCGGCGCCGCATCGGTCGGCATGCCGTCGACCGCATGCGGGCCTCGTGCAGCTCGGTGGCTCAGCCGTTGATGACGGACCTTCGGCTGGACTGCGCGATCACGCTACCGGAGGAAGTCGCCCGTGAGGCCGCAACCGCAGCCGGGGTGCTGGCCCGGTTGACGCCGTACCCGTTCGGCAGCTCGGTGTGGGGGGCCTACCACCAGCAGTTCGTGGAGCGCTACGGGCCCGGTGTGCTGATCCCAGTAACCGACCTGGTCCACGCCGACACGGGGCTCGGCTTCCCTGCGACCTACCGCGGTTCGCTCCTCAAGAAGCCCGCTTCGGATGTGTCCCGGCGTGACCGCCGGCTCCTGGCCTTGGCGCAGTGTGCCGCGATCGACGGCCGGGGCGAAGTGGTGCTGAACGATCGGGCGGTGGCCGAACTCGCCGTCGACGGCAGCACAAACGCCCAGCTGACGCCTCACGTCGAGCTGTCGTTCCGTCTCCAGGCTGCCTCACACGCGGCTCTGGACAGCGGGGCGTTCCGGCTGGTCGTGCTCGGTGCGATGCGGGCCGCCGGGGCGACTGCCGGCCGCTTCCTCCATCTGTTCGACCCGGGGGACCGGGACCGCATGGCCGCCGCCTACGCGCGGTTGGCGACTATGGACGAGGGCGCGATGCTGGCCCAGGTGTCCGGTCCACCGATGTACGTGCGCACCGGCAACGTCCATCGCTCCCCCGCCGTGCTGTCCACCGTGATTCCGCTCGCCGAGCACGCCCCGGCGGCTGATCACACAATCCCCTTGGACGACCTGGCGGTCACCAGCGACGGCTCCCGTCTGCGGCTCGTCTCCCTCTTGACCGGCCGCTCGGTCGAGCCCACCGTGATGAACGCGGTGGACTTCCTCCACCACACTCAGCCCGTCGTCCGGTTCCTGTGCGAATTGGTCCGCTCTCACACCTCCACCTTCCAGGCGTTCTACTGGGGTGCGGGCGACGAACTGCCGTTCCTGCCCCGAATCCGGTACGGCCGGACCGTGCTCTCCCCCGCTCGCTGGACCCTCGCATCTGCCGGACTGCCCGTTCACGGCGAAGCGTGGCCGCGTTGGGCCGCTGCGGTGGACGACTGGCGGGCGCGGCTACGCGTGCCCGACCTCGTGCAGTTGGACGACAACGGCCTCCAGCTGCGGCTGGACCTTGACGAGCCCGCCCACCTCGCGTTGCTGCGCGCCCACCTCGACCAACGAGGAACAGCCGTGCTGACCGAGGCCGGCGGACCGGACGACGACGGCTGGCTGGACGACCGGACGCACGAGATCGTCCTGCCGCTCAGCGCCACCACCCCGCCCGGTCGCCCGCGCCGCGTCCACCGGCAGGCGGCCGGGACCGTCCGAGGTCACCTGCCCGGCCACTCGGCATGGCTGTACGCCAAGGTGTACTGCCACCCTGCCCGCCAGGCGCATATCCTCACCGCCCATCTGCCCGAGCTGCTGGACGGCTTCGACGAGCGGCCCCAATGGTGGTTCCTGCGCTACGCCGACCCCGAGCACCACCTGAGGCTTCGGCTGCGACTCGGCGGCCCCAAGGACTTCGGGCCCGTCGCCGCCCGGGTTGGCGCCTGGGCCGTGCGCCTACGCGGGCTGGGCCTGGTCGGACGCCTCCAGTTCGATACCTACCTTCCGGAGTCCGGTCGCTTCGGCGGCAACGAGGCGATGGCGGCAGCCGAAAGGGTGTTCGTCGCCGACTCCGCCGCCGCCGTCGCCCAGCTCACCGCCACGAACGGCCACACCGCCCCCGGCGCGCTGACGGCCGCAAGCTTCCTAGACCTGGCGACCGCCTTCCTGGGCGACGCCCCGGCCGGAATGAACTGGGTCGTCAACCACATCAGCACCGGTCACAAGGAACCGCTGGACCGGGCGGTACTCGCCGAGGCCGTCCAGCTGGCCGCCCAGGACACCCGCGTCACCCTGCTCGATCCCGGGCTTCTCCAGCTTTGGGAGGAGCGCCGGTTGACGCTCGCGGCCTACCGCGACCGTCTGGCGGCCACCGGCGGCCTTGAGGCCGGCGAGGTACTGCCGACCCTGCTGCACCTGCACCACATCCGCACCCACGGCCTGGACCGCGACGGCGAACGCGCGGCCAACCGCCTCGCCCGAGCAGCCGCGCTCTCCTGGACAAACCGGATCGGAAGGAGTCAACGGTGACCGCGAGCGTCTCCGAAGTCGCGGCCGACCGCCTTGCCAAGGAGGTGGTGCACCCTGACGTCGACGACGATCCCGATCCGCAGTCGCTGATCCGCGGCACCGCCGCCATCGCGCTGCTGGCCGTCGAGCGCGCCGCCGCCGGCCGGGGCAGCTGGGATACCGCGCACCACTGGCTTGCCGCCTCGATCCGCGAAGGTGCGGAGACCGGCGGGCACGCCACGCTCTTCTACGGCGCCCCGGCCCTCGCCTTCACCTTCCACGGCGCAGCTCACCCCGGTCGCTACGACCGGGCGCTCACGGTGCTGGACTCCGCCACCACCGCCGTGACCCGGGAGCGGCTGAAGGCGGCTCACGCCCGCATCGACCGCCGCCAGCGGCCCGCCCTCGCCGAGTTCGATCTGATCTACGGCCTGACCGGGCTCGGAGCCCACCACCTTCGCCGAGATCCGCACGGCCAGGTGCTCCGCGATGTGCTCGCCTATCTGGTGCGCCTGACCGAACCGATCGGTGTGCCCCCGTACGGCTTGCCCGGCTGGTGGACCGACCTGGCTCCCTCCGGCGAACTCTCGCCGCAGTTCCCTGACGGCCACGCGAACCAGGGCACGGCCCACGGCATCGCCGGGCCCCTCGCGTTGCTGAGCCTGGCCATGAAGCGCGGGATCACGGTGGACGGCCACGCCCAGGCGATCGGCCGGATCTGCAGCTGGCTCGACCGGTGGCAGCAGCGCACCACCACGGGGGCATGGTGGCCGGAGTGGATCGCCCTGGACGAGCATCGAACCGGCGTCGTCCACCAACAGGCACCCATGCGGCCGTCCTGGTGCTACGGCACTCCGGGGCTGGCCCGGGCCCAACAGCTCGCCGGACAGGCCACCGACGACCCTGCCCGCCAGCGGCTCGCCGAGAGCGCGCTGCTCGGCTGCCTCGCCGACCCGGCCCAGCTGGCACGGATCACCGACGGCGGTCTGTGTCACGGCTGGGCCGGGCTGTTCCAGGCCGCCGTCCGCGTCGCCGACGACGCGGACGGCCCCGAGATCAGCGAGCGGTTGGCCGCTCTGCTGCCGTACCTGGTCAGCGGCCCGCAGGTCCCCCACTCTGGGTTCCTGGACGGTTCGGTCGGGCTCGCGCTGGCCCTGCACACTGCGACGGGAACCGCTCCGGCCACCGGCTGGGACAGCTGTCTCCTGCTCAACTGACAGACCGGCGAGAGGGGATGGTGATGGACGACGGACACCTGTGGCAACAGGTGGACATCCGGTTCACGGACCGCCACCGTGCCGAACAGGCTGCGGCCGACCACCTCGGGGATGCGCTGCGGGTGACGGGCACCGGGCCGGTGGAGTCCTGGTTCTTCATCCGCAAGGGCGAGTGGCGGCTGCGGTACAACTCCACGAACCATGCCGCCACCGCCGCAGCCAAGGCAGTGGTGACGGGCGCACTGGCAACCATGCGGGAGCACGGTGCCGTCGAAAGCTGGGTGGAGAAGACCTACGAGCCCGAAATCCACGCCTTCGGCGGCCAGCCGGCGATGAACACCGCCCACCAGTTCTTCCACCAGGACAGCCAACACGTCCTGGACTACCTACGGCTCCCCGGCCCCGACCGCCGCCGGGAGCTGTCGGTGCTGCTGTGCGCGGCGCTGATGCGCGGCGCCGGCCTCGACTGGTACGAGCAAGGCGACGTCTGGGCCCGCGTGGCAGAGAACCGGCCGAACACCGGCGACGCGACCGACGACCCGATGCGCAAGCTCCGGGACGCCGTGTGCCAGTTGCTCGTTGCCGATCCCCGGTCGGGACTCATCTCGGCCTCCGACGAGTCCGCAGGCCTCAGCACGACCTGGTTGGACGCCGCCGAGGAGACGGGCCACGCGCTGTACCTGCTGTGGTCCGAGGGCCGACTTGTCCGAGGCCTGCGCGCGGTGATCACCCATCACGTGATCTTCCACTGGAATCGCCTCGGGCTGCCATACTCGGCCCAGAGCGTCCTGGCCTTGGCAGCCAAAGACGCTGTTCTGGGAACGTGATCTCTTAATCGCGGTACGCCGCCGCTCAGTAGAGTGCAGATTCGAGAGGATCCGCACCGGCCATCCGCCGGGCGAGGTTCGCGCACGGCACGGCTGCGGTGCTCGCCCCGGCGATGATGAGTCCGTTGGCCTCCCACGCCTCCCGGGTGGTGTCCGTGATCGTTGCCTTGCCCGCTCCGGGGCCCCAGGTCGTCGACTCCACGGACCGGTGACTGAGGTGGCCGCTCCCCGCCGGAGCGGCGATTCCGGCGGGGAGCGGTGTGGCTCGGCGAGGGTCTGGCGCCAACGCGCCCTCGGAGCCGACCGACAGGGGAGGTCTGCCTGCCGGCGCCCGTCCGTGATTGCCTGTCACGGACGGGCGTTGGACCCCGCTGCCGCGCGGGATGAGCACTCGCGGCGCGGTGGCGGGAGCGTGTTGTCAGTCCGGCACGAACGCGCCGCATCCGCAGGGGCGTTGAACCGGCGGCTCGGCGGTCGGCTCGTCACCCGCCTCGACCGCGTTTCGTTGCGTCGTCCCCGCCACGGCGGTGAAGCCGCCGGCCGCCAACGAGCCGAGGTGCAGCCCGGCGAGCAGCATCTCCCCCGAGGTCACGCCGGCTCCGGAAACATCGGCCGACGCTGCGGGCTGGTCCCCGTACCCGGCGCGATCTCCCTGGGGTCGCACCGTCGCAGCTGATCGGGCCTGGTCGTCCACTCGCACCCCCCGCCGAGCGGCCTCAGGAAGGCCGCCCCGCAGAGGATCTCCATGAAGACCCCCTCCTTCGGCCTGCCATCGTCGTCTCGGTGCTTCAGGTCCCGCACCACCTCGTTGCGGACGAAGTCGGGCAGCACGGATTTCGGGTCTTTGGGCATGGGGTCTCCGTAGCGCTTCGCTCTTGGCGTGTCACTTGGTGTAGCCATGGTGGCGTGGCATCCCCTACGATCGGAAGGGTTCTCCACTTGACGAAATCCCTTGTGGGACAAGGAAGGCACCGGAGGTCTGATCATGCGCGAGACCGAGCTGGACCCGTCCGCATCACCGCTCAAGGCCTTCGGTGCACAACTCCGCAGGCTGCGCAAGGCGGCGGGGCTCACGCAGACCGACCTCGGGGCGATGACGAACTTGAGCGACAGTCAGATCTCCAACCTCGAACGAGGGACACGCAGTCCCACACTCGACTGGGTCGTACAAGCTGACCGGGCCCTCGGTGCTGGTGGAACACTAGAACTGACGTACTGGAGTCTCAGCGGCTCATCGTTGCTGGAAGGGTTTCCCGAGTACGCCCAGCAAGAAGCGAAGGCCCTGAGCATCAACCACTTCGAACTGGGCATCGTGCCTGGCCTGGCGCAGACAATGGAGTACGCCGCAGCCTTCGCCTCGGCCGCCGTGCGGCGTGGCAGCGTCACCGAGGAGCAGGCTGCGGATCGGCTCGACTTCCTTGCCACGCGCCAGAAGCTACTTGACCGGCAGCCTGCGCCCCGGCTCCACTTCGTCCTGGACGAGGGCGCCCTTCTGCGACCGGTGGGCGGGCGCAAGGTCATGGCTCGGCAGCTCGCGCACCTTGAAGACCTTGCCACTCGCCCGAACATCACGATCCAAGTGGCGCCGCTCTCTCTTGCAGAAGAGCTGCCGTTCACCATGATGGTCACGCTGCTGACCCTGGCGGATCGAAAACTCCTGGCATACTCGGAGTGCCAGTTGCGCGGCTTCCTCTCGCGGGACGCCGAGACTGCTCAAGCCTGGGAGCGGGAATGCCACCAGCTCCAGGTGGAAGCGCTCTCGAAGGCTGCGTCACTGGAGCTGATCCGAAAGTGCAAGGCGTGAGAGGAACGTCATGATCACTCCTGTAGACCTATCCAACGCCGCGTGGGTCAAGGCCAGTTACAGCAACAATGGCGGGTCTTGCGTTGAGGTTGCCCCCGGCTTCCCGGGTGTACTGCCCGTCCGCGACTCCAAGGACCCCGAGGGTCCTGCCCTCGTCTTCCCGGCCGACGCCTGGTCGTCGTTCGTCGCCGCCGTCCAGGCCGGCGAGTTCGGCGAGGTCTGACGCACGCACGCTGCCTGAGCCCCACTACCCACCGCGGGTAGTGGGGTTCGCGCGTTCTGGGTGGTGACAGTGTTTCAACTGCGTTCACCGAATGCTCGTGCGCGGTCTTGTGCACCGTGCGGGCGGCAACGTTGGATGTACACCATCCGCTGACCGTCGCGTTCACGTCACACCCTCACGGAGCCCCAATGCCGCTGTCGTCCCTCCGCAAGGCCGCCGCCGCCTGCGCTGCCGCCGCCGTGCTCGGCGCGCTCGCCACCGCCCCCGCCACGGCTGCCACCGGCGCCACGACCGAGAGCGCCCCGGTCACCGCGCCCGCGCTGGACGTCCTCACGTACAACACGTTCCTGATGAGCACGACCCTCTACCCCAACTGGGGCCAGGCGCACCGGGCGCAGGCGATCGCCTCGGCGGACTTCTTCCAGGGTCACGACGTGGTCGTCCTGGAGGAGGCCTTCGACAACGCGGCCTCCGACGCCCTGACCGCCAAGGCCTCGGCCGCCTACCCGTACCACACCCCGGTCGTCGGCCGCTCCACCAGCGGCTGGGACGCGACCTCCGGCAGCTACAGCGCCGCCACCCCCGAGGACGGCGGCGTGACGCTGCTCAGCAAGTGGCCGATCCTGCGCAAGGAGCAGTACGTCTACAAGGACGCCTGCGGCTCGGACTACTTCTCGAACAAGGGCTTCGTCTACGCCGTGCTGAACGTGAACGGCCAGCGCACCCACGTGGTCGGCACCCACCTGCAGTCCACCGACTCGGGCTGCTCCAACGGCCAGCCGGCCGCCATCCGGGCCAAGCAGCTCACGGCCATGCGCGGCTTCCTGGACGCCAAGCAGATCCCGGCGAACGAGCCGATCCTGCTCGCCGGTGACCTCAACATCGACTCGCACGGCTCCGAGTACCAGGCCCTGCTGGACAACGCCAACCTGGCGCCGGCCTCCGCCCGCACCGGCTGGCCGTACTCCTTCGACACCGCCGACAACTCCATCGCCGCCTACCGCTACCCGGGCGAGCCCAAGGAGGACCTGGACTACGTGCTCTACCGGGCCGACCACGCCCGCCCGCAGCAGTACACCAACCAGGTCCTGCGCACGCACAGCGCACCGTGGACGGTGAGCAGTTGGGGCAAGAGCTACACCTACACCGACCTCTCCGACCACTACCCGCTCGCCGCGCACTGACCGGGGAAGCGTACTGACCGGGGACTGACCCGCGGGGAACTAAGCGGCCCCGAAGGGCAGTTCCAGCTCCGCCCAGACCACCTTGCCGTCCCTGGTCAGCCGGCTGCCCCAGCGCTGGGCCAGCTCGCTGACCAGGAACATGCCGCGCCCGCCCTCGTCCTGCTCGGCGAAGGGGCGCAGCTGCGGGGCCGCCCCGCCCGCGTCGGAGACCTCCAGGGTGAGCACCCGGTCGCGGAACAGCCGCAGCCGCCGCGGGGCCTCGGCGTGCAGCAGGGCGTTCGTGACCAGCTCGCTGACCAGCAGTTCGGCGTAGTCGGAGAGGGCGGACAGGCCCCAGGCGTCCAGGGTGGCGCGGGTGAAGCGGCGGGCCTTGCCGGGCAGCCGGCCGCCGCCGGTGAGCGGGAGGGTGGCGATCCGGTCTGCGGGCAGCGGCAGCACCCGCGCCATGATCATCGCGATGTCGTCCTCGGTGCCGTCGGTGACGAGTGCGCCGAGGACGGCGTCGCAGTTCTCCTCCAGGGTCCGGCCGGGCCCGGCGAGGGTGCCGGCCAGCAGGTCGATGCCGTCGTCGAGGTCCTGTCCGCGCCGCTCGACCAGGCCGTCGGTGTAGAGGGTGACCATGCCGCCCTCGGGCAGGGTGAACTCGATCGACTCGAAGGCCACCCCGCCGACGCCCAGCGGCACGCCGGGCGGCACCTCGACCCGGCGGGCGGTGCCGTCGGGGGCGACCCGGATCGGCGGCAGGTGGCCGGCCGAGGCGATCTGGACGGTGCGCTCCAGCGGGTCGTAGACGGCGCAGATGCAGGTGGCGAACTGGCCCTCGCCGATGCCCGAGGCGGTCTCGTCCAGGCGGGTGAGGACCTGCTCGGGCGGCATGTCGAGGGTGGCGAGCGTCCGGGCGACGGTACGCAGCTGGCCCATGGTCGCGGCGGCCCGGATGCCGTGGCCCATCACGTCGCCGACCACCAGAGCGACCCGGCCGCAGGACAGCGGCACGACGTCGAACCAGTCGCCGCCGACCTCGCTGACCACGCTGCTGGGCAGGTAGCGGTAGGCGATCTCCAGGCCCAGGGTGCGGTGGATCTCCTGCGGCAGCAGGCTGCGCTGGAGGGTGAGCGCCGTCTCCCGCTCGCGCCGGTAGAGCCGGGCGTTGTCGATGGCCAGCGCGGTGCGGGCGACCAGTTCCTCGGCGAGCGCCACGTCGGCGTCGCTGAACGGCTCGGAGTTGCGCATCCGGATGAACTCGGAGCCGCCGAGCACCATGCCCCGGGCGGTGAGCGGCACCATCAGGTACGAGTGGATGCCCGCCGCGATGCCGGGCTCGACCCGGTCCTCGCTGGCGACGAGGCCGCGCAGCACCTCGGCGTCCACGTGGGCGCGCAGCAGGGGGCGGCCGCTGCGCAGGCACTGGGTGTAGCTGCGGTCGGGGGCGTACTCGGAGGTCTCGCCGACGGTGTCCACGGCGTGCACGAGGCCCGACTCGTACGACTCGCCGACCGCGACGGCACGCAGGGTGACCGTCCGGTCGGAGGGGATGGGGGTGGGCTCGGCGCCGCGCAGCACCGGTTCCAGCAGGTCGACGGTGGCGAAGTCGGCGAACCGGGGGACGACGGCCTCGATCAGCTCCTCGGCGGTGCGCTGGAGGTCGAGGGTGGTGCCGATCCGGGCCGTTGCCTCGGCGATGGTGGCGAGCCGCTCCTGGGCGCGGGCGGCACGGGCCTCGGCCTGGAATCGCTCGGTGACGTCGATGATCGAGGAGCAGACGCCGAAGACCCGGCCGGTGGAGTCCTCCAGCCGGAAGTAGGAGGCGGACCAGGCGCGGTCGCGCTTCGGGTCCCCGGGCACCCGGCCGTGGGAGCGGGCGTCCACCACGGGCTTGCCGCTCCTGAGCACCTGCCGCATGGTCTGCTCGATCTCGACGCTGTTGATGCCCGGCAGCACCGCGGGTATCCGGCGGCCGAGGTGGGCGGCGACGGGGACGCCGTTCATCCGGGCGAGCGCCTCGTTGAGCCGGACGTAGCGCAGCTCGGTGTCGTAGACGGCCATGCCGATCGGCGAGCGGTCGAAGACGCCGTCCAGGACGGCGAGGTCGGCCTCGACCGCCTGGAGGGCGCGGATGTCGGAGGCGGTGGCGAGCAGCAGCAGGGTGCCGGCCGGGCCGGCGATCGGGTAGGTGCGGAACTCCAGGTCGACCTTGTGGCCGTCGCGGTGGCGAACCGGGAAGACGCCGGACCAGCCGGTAGAGCCGCCCATGATGTGGGCGAACAGGGACAGCACCTCGGGGCGGTCGGTGCCGTCGGTGAGCAGCTGGGCGGCGTAGCTGCCGACGGCCTCCTCGGCGGAGTAGCCGAGCAGCGCCTCGGCGTCCTCGCTCCAGTGCAGGATCAGGCCGTCGCCCTGGAGCAGGGCCGTCGCGAGCGGGACGAGTCGGTGGCCTTCGGGGCGTACGGGGGTGGCGCCCGGTGCGGGGCCGGCGGCGGAGGTCACGTCCCACTCGTTTCCGTGCATGATCAGGCAGCACCCCGGTTCGGCTCGTGCCCGGCCGGGGGCCTCACGGTCCGTGCCGGCCGGGATTCTTCTCCAGACTGCACGGACATCGGCCGCCCGGCGACCCCTTGGTCAGGGGTCGTCCGGCCGTTCCGGTAGTACGGGAGTCATGGGCGTACCGGCCGCAGCGTACTCTCCAGAACGCCGGTCCACTGCCGGATCACCCCGGATCGTCGGACGCTGTCGTCGGTGAGCAGGTTGGCCAGGCCCAGCCCGCGGGCGAGATCGAGGGTGGCCTGCACGGACTCGCGTACGCCGGGGCGGGTCTCGTCGGCACCCAGGAACTCGACGGCGGCCCGGTGGGCCTCCCGGCCGACGTGCCCCTCCAGGGCGATGATCCGCTCGCGCAGCGGCTCCTCGGTGGCCGCGGCCGTCCACAGGTGCAGGGCGGCGCGGAACAGCGGGCCGGTGTAGAGGCGCACGATCATGTCGACGACGGCCCGGGTGCGGTCGGGGCCGGCGGCCGGCAGCTCGTCCGTGTGGGCGCGGACGGCGGCCAGCCGCTCGGCGGTGACGTGCTCGACGGCCGCGGTGAACAGGTCCTCGCGGGTCGGGAAGTGGTGCTGGGCTGCGCCCCGGGACACTCCGGCGCGCTCGGCGACCACGGTGACGGTGGAGCCGTGCCAGCCGAGCTCGGCCAGGCAGTCCACGGCCGCCGCGAGCAGCCGGGCCCGGGTGGCGCGGCTGCGGTCCTGCTGGGGGGTGCGGGCGGCGGGGTGGCTGGTCATGGCTGGCGGCGGTTCCTGTTCCGGTGGGGGCTCGGCGGGCCGGTCGTGCCCGGCGGGCCCGCTACGGTCGGCGGGCCCGCCGTGCTCGGCGGGTCGATCCTCACAGACGGGCGCCGGTCTTCGGCCGCCGGGGGCCCGGCCGCTCAGCGGGAGGCCTCGGGGGCGGTGGCGGAAGTGGAGGCGGGGGCGGAGGCAGAGGCAGAGGCTGAGGCTGAGGCTGAGGCGGACGCACGGCGCTCGGCCTCGCGGGCCCGTAGCTCGCGGCGGAGGATCTTGCCGGCCGCTGACTTGGGGACGGCCTCGACGAACTCCACCGCGCGGACCTTCTTGTACGGGGCCACCAGCCCGGCCACGAAGCCGGTGACCTCGTCCGCGCTCAGGCCGCTGCCCGGAGCACGGACCACGAAGGCCTTGGGGCACTCGGTGCCGTCGGCGTCCGGAACACCGATCACGGCGGCGTCGACGATCTGCGGGTGGCCGAGCAGCACGGCCTCCAGTTCGGCCGGGGCCACCTGGTGGCCCTTGTACTTGATCAGCTCCTTCACCCGGTCGACGATGTACAGGTACCCCCGGTCGTCGACGAAGCCGACGTCGCCGGTGTGCAGCCAGCCCTCGGCGTCGACCACCGCGGCGGTGTCGGAGGGCCGGCCGAAGTACCCCTTCATCACCTGCGGGCCCCGGATCAGCAGCTCGCCCGGTTCCCCGGGCCCGAGGTCCTCGCCGGCGCCGTCCAGGGCGGTGACCCGCAGCTCGGTGGACGGGATCAGCCGCCCCACCGAGCCGGGCGAGGGGTCGCGCTCCAGCGGGGAGACCACATGGGTGACCGGGGACAGCTCGGTCATGCCGTAGCCCTGGAGCAGGTGCGGCAGGCCCAGGCGGCGCGCGCAGGCGGCGGCGAGCTCCGGGTCCAGCGGGGCGGCCGCGCACAGCAGGTACTCGACGGAGGAGAGGTCGAAGCGCTCCACGACCGGGTGCCTGGCCAGGGCGAGCGCGATCGGCGGGGCCACCACCAGCGCCTGCACCCGCTGCTCCTCGATGGTGCGGCAGAACTGCTCCAGGTCGAAGCGGGGCAGCACCACCACGGTGGCGCCGCAGCGCAGCGGCTGGTTGAGCAGCGCCGTCAGGCCGTAGATGTGGAAGAAGGGCAGCACGGCGAGCACCCGCTCGCCCACGGCGGGCCGGTAGAGGGCGTCGCACTGGGCCAGGTTCGTGGCGATCGAGCGGTGGGTGAGCATCACCCCCTTCGGCAGCCCCGTGGTGCCGCTGGAGTAGGGCAGCACGGCGACGTCCCGGCCTGGGTCGATGGCGATCCCGGGGGCGGGGCCGGTGGTGGCCAGCAGGTCGACGAGCGAGCGGTGGCCCTCGGCGCCGTCCAGGACGAGGATCTCGGCCAGTGGGCCGCCCTGCTCGGCCAGCAGGGCGGCGGCCTTGCGGGCGGTCGGCAGGAGTGGGGAGACGGTCACCAGCCAGCGGGCGCCGCTGTCGCCGAGCTGCCCGGCCAGGTCGGCGGGCGTGGCCATCGAGGACACCGTGGTCACGGTGGCGCCGGCCCGGGTGGCGCCGTAGAAGGCCGTCGGGTAGCCGAGCGTGTTGGGGCTGAACAGGGCCACCACGTCGCCCTGGCGCACCCCGGCCTCGGCCAGTCCGGCGGCCACCCGCTCGACGCCGGCGGCGAGCCGCGCGTAGCTGACGCGCTCCCCGGTGACGCCGTCGATCAGAGCCGGCCCGTCACCGTACGCCGCCGCGCCGCCGAGCACCGCTTCATGGATCGGCAGGTCCACCGTCGGCACGTCCGGGAATTCGCTGCGGAACACCAAAGTAAGCCTCCAGGAAGGTAGTTGACGCATCGACTGGCGCGGCGAGAGGTAGACCGAGGGTACGGACAGGAGCATACGGACCATGACGTCCGCCACTGCAAAGTTCGCCGAGATGTCCCTCTGGTGACCCACCGGGGGCACCCCCGGTGGGTCAGTCCGGCGGGTGCGTCCGGCGGGTGCGGTGCGCCCTGGAAGGAGGCGGACTAGTAGGACTTCGGGAGGCCGAGGGTGTGCTGGGCGACGTAGTTGAGCACCATCTCGCGGCTGACCGGGGCGACCCGGCCGACCCGGGTGGCGGCCAGCAGCGCGCCCAGCCCGTACTCCTGGGTGAGGCCGTTGCCGCCCAGCGTCTGCACCGCCTGGTCGACGGTGCGGGCGGCGGCCTCGCCGGCCGCGTACTTGGCCATGTTGGCGGCCTCCCCGGCGGCCACGTCCTCCCCCGCGTCGTAGAGCAGCCCGGCCTTCTGGGTCATCAGCCGGGCCAGCTCGATCTCCACCGCGCACTGGGCCAGCGGATGGGCCAGGCCCTGGTGGGCGCCGATCGGGGTGGACCAGACGGTGCGGGTCTTCGCGTACTCGACGGCCTTGCCGAGAGCCTGGCGGGCCAGGCCGAGGGAGAACGCGGCGGTCAGCACGCGCTCGGGGTTGAGGCCCGCGAACAGCTGCAGCAGGCCGGCGTCCTCGTCGCCGACCAGGGCGTCGGCGGGCAGCCGGACGTCGTCCAGGAAGACCTGGAACTGCTTCTCGGGGGCGACGAGTTCCATCGGTATCGCCCGGTACTCGAAGCCGGCGGCCTCGCGCGGGACGATGAACAGGCAGGGCTTGAGCCTGCCTGTTCGAGCGTCCTCCGTGCGGGCGACGAACAGCACGGCGTCGCAGTGGTCGATGCCGGAGACGAACACCTTGCGGCCGGTCAGCAGCCAGTCCCCGCCGTCCCGGCGGGCGACGGTGGAGATCCGGTGCGCGTTGGAGCCGGCGTCCGGCTCGGTGATGCCGAAGGCCATCTTGCGGCTGCCGTCGGCGAGTCCGGGCAGCCAGCGCTGCTTCTGCTCGTCGGTGCCGAAGCGGGCGATCACGGTGCCGCAGATCGCCGGGGAGACGATGAGCAGCAGCAGGGGGCAGCCGGCCGAGCCCAACTCCTCCAGCACGATGGCCAGATCGGTGATGCCTCCGCCCCCGCCCCCGTACTCGGCGGGCAGGTTCACGCCGAGGTAACCGGCCTTGCCGGCGTCCGCCCACAGCTCGTCGGCGGGCTCGCCGGCTCGGGCCTTGGCCATGTAGTAGGCGGAGCCGTAGCGGCGGCCGAGGTCGCCGACGGCCTGGCGCAGGGCCCGGCGTTCGGGGGTCTCGATGAGCTGACTGCCGATGGTGGACATGCGGGGTCCTTCCTCAGGCTTCTGCGGCGGGCCGGGCGGCGGCGGTTGCGGTGGGCTCGGCGGTGGGCCCGGCGGTGGGCTCGGCCTCGGGCTGCACGACGGCGAGCAGGGTGCCGAGCTCGACCTGAAGGCCGGGGGCGGCGCGGAGTTCGACCAGGACGCCGTCGGCGGGGGCGGTGACGCGGTGCTCCATCTTCATCGCCTCCAGGACGAGCAGCGGCTGACCGGCGGTGACGGTGTCGCCGACGGCGGCGGTGATACGCACGACGGTGCCGGGCATCGGGGCGAGCAGCGCGCCCGGGTCCGCCCTGGCGGCCGGGTCGGGGAAGCGCGGCAGGGCGGTGAGCGCGGTGCCCCCGTCGGGGGTGTCGACGTACACCCGGTCGCCGTAGCGCGCGACGCGGTGGCCGCGCCGGACGCCACCCTCGCGCAGCGTGACCTGCTCGGGCGAGGCGTCCAGGAGCTCCGCCTGCGGGTGGTCGTCGGCCCGCAGGCCGTCCCGGGTGAGTCGGTAGCGGACCTCCAACTCGGCGCCGTCGTCGGTGCGGTAGCGCTTGGCCTGCGGCTGCGAGGGCAGGTTGCGCCAGCCCGACGGCAGTGCGCCGTGCGGCCCGTTGCGCCGGGCGGCGGCGTCGGCGAGGGCGGCGGCCAGGGCGGCGCGCGTGGTCTCCTTGCCGTCCGGGGCGGTGAGCTCGGCCGCGTGCTCGGCCAGGAAACCGGTGTGCAGGCGTTCGGCCAGGAAGGCCGGGTGCCGCAGCGCCCGGACGAGCAACTCCCGATTGGTGGCGGGCCCGTGGACCCTGGCGCGGGCGAGCGCGTCGGCCAGCCGGCGGGCGGCGGCGGCGCGGGTCGGCGCCCAGGCGATCACCTTGGCGAGCATCGCGTCGTAGTGCGGGGTGATCTCGTCGCCGGCCGCCACGCCGGAGTCCAGCCGGACGCCACGCCCGCCGAACTCCTCGTGCGGGACGGTGAGTTCGAGCCGGTGCAGAGTGCCGGTGGCGGGCTGCCAGTCCTTCACCGGGTCCTCCGCGTACAGCCGGGCCTCGATCGCGCAGCCGGTGGCGGGCGGCGGGACCGGCCCGGGCAGCCGCTCCCCCTCGGCGACGGCGAGTTGGAGCGCCACCAGATCCAGTCCGGTGACCGCCTCGGTGACCGGGTGCTCGACCTGGAGGCGGGTGTTCATCTCCAGGAAGTGGAACCGGCCGTCCTCGCCGAGCATGAACTCGGCCGTACCGGCACCGGTGTAGCCGATCGCCCGGGCGGCGCTGACGGCCGCCGCGTGCAGCCCGGCGCGCACCGCCTCGGACAGGCCGGGGGCCGGGGCCTCCTCGATCACCTTCTGGTGCCGCCGCTGGAGCGAGCAGTCGCGGTCGCCGACCGCCCAGACCGTGCCGTGCGCGTCGGCCAGCAACTGGACCTCGACGTGCCGCCCGGCGGGCAGGTAGCGCTCGCAGAACACTTCGTCCGAGCCGAAGGCCTTCGCCGCCTCGGCGCTGGCGGCGGCCAGTTCGCCGGGGAGCTCCGCGAGCGTGCGCACCACCCGCATGCCGCGTCCGCCACCACCCGCCGCCGCCTTGACCAGGAGCGGCAGGTCGGCCTCGGTGGGGTCGGTCAGGGCGTCCAGCACGGGCACCCCGGCCGCGGCCATCAGCCGCTTGGCGGCCGTCTTGGAGCCCATCGCGGCGATCGCGGCCGGCGGCGGGCCGACCCAGACCAGCCCGGCATCCAGCACGGCCTGCGCGAACCCGGCGTCCTCCGACAGGAATCCGTACCCGGGGTGGACGGCGTCCGCACCCGCCGCCAGCGCGGCGCGGACGATCAGGTCGGCGCGCAGGTAGGTGTCGGCGGGCGCGGCGCCGGGAAGCCGCACGGCCGCGTCGGCCTCACGGACGTGCGCGGCCCCGGCGTCCGGGTCGGAGTGGACGGCGGTGGTCGCGACGCCCAGGGCCCGGCAGGTGCGGAGGACCCGGCGGGCGATCTCGCCACGGTTGGCGACCAGCAGGTTGGTGATCATCTCTCGGGTGCCCCTCACAACTCGGCCTCGCGGCTCGGTCTCGCGGCTCGGTCTCGCGGCTCGGTTTTCGCGGCTCGGCCTCACATCCGGAAGACGCCGTAGCCGCGTGTGCCCTCGACCGGCGCGTTGTGGATCGCGGACAGGCACAGGCCGAGCACCGTACGGGTGTCGCGCGGGTCGATCACGCCGTCGTCGTACAGCCGCCCGGACAGGAACACCGGCAGCGACTCGGCCTCGATCTGCTGCTCGACCATGGCGCGGATCGCCGCGTCCGCGTCCTCGTCGTACGGCTGCCCCTTCGCGGCGGCCGACTGCCGGGCGACGATCGACAGCACCCCGGCGAGCTGCTGCGGGCCCATCACCGCGGACTTGGCGCTCGGCCACGCGAACAGGAAGCGCGGCTCGTACGCCCGCCCGCACATGCCGTAGTGGCCGGCACCGTAGGACGCGCCGATCAGCACCGACAGGTGCGGCACCCGGGAGTTGGCGACGGCGTTGATCATCATCGCACCGTGCTTGATGATGCCGCCCTGCTCGTACGCCCGGCCGACCATGTAGCCGGTGGTGTTGTGCAGGAACAGCAGCGGGATGCACCGCTGGTTCGCCAACTGGATGAACTGGGCGGCCTTCTGGGACTCCGCGCTGAACAGCACGCCCTGCGCGTTGGCCAGCACGCCGACCGGGTAGCCGTGCAGCCGGGCCCAGCCGGTGGCCAGGCTGGTGCCGTAGAGCGGCTTGAACTCGTCGAAGTCGGAGCCGTCGACGATCCGGGCGATCACCTCGCGCGGGTCGAAGGGCACCTTGAGGTCACCCGGGACGATGCCCAGCAGCTCTTCCTCGTCGTACTTCGGCGGCTCGGCGAGCCGGTCCGGCGACGGGCCCGGCTTGCGGTGGTCCAGCCGGGCGACGATCCGGCGGGCCAGCCGCAGCGCGTCCTCCTCGTCCGCCGCGAAGTGGTCGGCCAGGCCGGAGGTGCGGGCGTGCATCTCGGCGCCGCCGAGCGACTCGTCGTCGGCCTCCTCGCCGGTGGCCATCCTGACCAGCGGCGGGCCGCCGAGGAACACCTTGGCGCGCTCCCTGACCAGCACGGTGTGGTCCGACATGCCGGGGACGTAGGCGCCGCCGGCCGTCGAATTGCCGAACACCACGGCCACGGTGGGGATTCCGGCGGCGGAGAGCCGGGTGAGGTCGCGGAACAGCGCGCCGCCGGGGATGAAGATCTCCTTCTGGCTGGGCAGGTCGGCGCCGCCGGACTCGACCAGGTTCACCACCGGGAGGCGGTTGTCGAACGCGATCTCGTTGGCGCGCAGGGCCTTGCGCAGGGTCCACGGGTTGCTCGCGCCGCCGCGCACGGTCGGGTCGTTGGCGGTGATCAGGCACTCCACGCCCTCGATCACGCCGATGCCGGTGACCAGCGCCGCGCCCACCGGGTAGTCGCTGCCCCAGGCGGCCAGCGGCGAGAGCTCCAGGAACGGCGAGTCCGGGTCGACCAGCAGCTCGATCCGCTCACGCGGCAGCAGCTTGCCCCGGGCGCGGTGGCGGTCCACGTACTTGGGGCCGCCGCCGGCCAGCGCCTTGGCGTGCTCGGCGTCCAGCCCGGCCAGCTTGGCGAGCATCGCGGCGCGGTGCTCGGCGTACTCGGGCCCGGCCGGGTCGACGCGGGTGGGCAGCACGGTCACAGCAGGGCCTCCGGGATGTCGAGGTGGCGGGAGCGCAGCCACTCCCCGAGGGCCTTGGCCTGCGGATCGAAGCGGTGCTGGGCGGCGACGCCCTCGCCGAGCAGGCCGGTGAGGGTGAAGTTGACCGCGCGCAGGTTCGGGAGCAGGTGCCGGGTGACGGGCAAGTCGGCCGTCTCGGGCAGGAGTTCGCGCAGCTTGTCGACGGTGAGGGTGTGGGCGAGCCAGCGCCAGGCCGCCTCGGAGCGGGCCCAGACGCCGAGGTTGGCGTCGCCGCCCTTGTCGCCGCTGCGGGCGCCGGCCACCAGGCCGAGCGGGGCGCGGCGGGTCGGGCCGGCGGGGGGTGCGTCGGGGAGCGCGTCGGCGTACGCGTCGGGGTGCGGAGGCTCTTCGGAGGTCTCGGGCGGCCGGCTCGTCACCAGGGCCGGTGGGACGGCGAGCCGGCGGCCGTCCGGCAGCACGGCGGTGTGCTCGACGGCCTTGGCGTCGACGTACGCGGCGGCGAACACCCCGTACGGCGCGCCGGTGCCGGGCGGCGCGGTGAGGTGGAAGCCCGGGTAGCCGGCCAACCCCAACTCCACGGCTGCCTTGCCCAGTTCGCGACCGACCTTGGCCTGGTCCGGGTCGCGGGCGGTGAGCCGGAGCAGGGCGGAGGCCGCCTCCTCGGTACCGGCGTCCGGGTGGTCGGTCCGGGCGAGCGTCCAGCGCAGTTCGGCGGGCCGGGCGGCGGGCGGCAGGGCGTCCAGGAACTGCCGCCGCACCAGGTCGGCCTTGGCCTCGATGTCGAGGCCGGTGAGGACGAACACCACCTCGTTGCGGTGGCCGCCGAGCCGGTTCAGTCCCACCTTGAGTGTGGGCGGCGGCGCCTCGCCGCACACCCTGTCGATCCGGACCCGGTCCGGCCCCTCCTCGGCGAGCCGCACGGTGTCCAGCCGGGCGGTGACGTCCGGGCCCAGGTAGCGCGCTCCGCCCGTCTCGTACAGGAGTTGGGCGGTGACGGTGCCCGCAGTGACGGCGCCGCCGGTGCCCGGGTGCTTGGTGATCACGCTGGAGCCGTCGGCGTGCAGTTCGGCGATCGGGAAGCCCGGGCGGGTCACGTCATGCTCGCGGAAGAACGCGTAGTTCCCGCCCGTCGCCTGGGCGCCGCACTCCAGCACGTGCCCGGCGACCACCGCCCCGGCGAGGGCGTCGAGGTCCGCCGCCGTCCAGCCGAAGTGGGCGATCGCGGGCCCGGCGACCAGCGCCGCGTCGGTGACTCGGCCGGTGACCACCACCTCGGCGCCCGCGGCCAGGCAGGCCGCCACCCCGAAGCCACCGAGGTAGGCGTTCGCGGCCAACAGGCCCTCGGGCAAGCCGAGTTCGCTCCGACGCGGCAGCAGGTCGTCCCCCTCGACGTGAGCGACGGCCACCGCGAGGCCCTGGCGCCGCGCCAGGTTCCGCAGTTCGGCGGCGAGCCGGGCCGGGTTCAGCCCGCCCGCGTTCACCACGATCCTCACCCCGCGCTCCTGCGCCAGGCCGAGGCACTCCTCCATCTGCCGCAGGAACGTCCGGGCGTAGCCGAGGGAAGGGTCCTTCAGGCGGTCCCGGGCCAGGATGAGCATGGTCAGCTCTGCCAGGTAGTCCCCGGTGAGCACGTCCAGCGGCCCGCCGGTGAGCATCTCCCGCATCGCCGCGAAGCGGTCCCCGTAGAACCCCGAGGCGTTGCCGATCCGCAGTACCGAGCGTTCGCGCGCCAAAGCGCCTCCCCTGCCGACGGGTTGGCGACGCCCCCACGCGAGCGCTGCCGGGCAGCAGCGTGGCACCGGGCGCAGAAAAAAGCAATCGCGCCTGCTTGTTTCGTTGCCGGTGCGAACGTCGACCGTCTCACCGGGCCTTGTGACTGGCAGCGATAGATGGCGGTTGGAACCGATAGGTGGCGGCTTCAGGCTCCCGCCACGCTGAGTGACTTGAGCCGGGTGTCCTGTCGCACGGCAGATGGCGGATTCTCACTCGGTCTCATCCGTGTCGTCGGATTCTCACCGTTCCCGCCACGCTCGCTTGCGGCGTGTACGCGGAGGCCGGAGGTACCGGCGGCTCTGGGCACAAGCGGCAGGCCTCGGCTCTTCAGTGCACCAGGAGTTCGATGGCGATCTTCAGGCGTTCGAGGTAGAACTCCCGCGTTGCGGCCTGGTGCTTGAGGCCGATCGATGTGCTGATCATCGTCCGCGCGACGGGGGTGGCTGTCTCTTGCCCTGACTCGACGGCGATCGCATCCGTGATCAGCTCCTCGAAACGTCGTGGAGTGGTCTGTGCGATCCCCCCGAGGAGGTTGGGGTTGTCCTCGATGACCACGGCGACATCGCGCGTCAGCGGGCCGACGTAGCGGCCCGCCCACTGGTCGAAGGCTTCGAGGAGGCGCTCCGGAAGAGGACGGTCGACATCGGCCAGGACGTGTTCGACCACTGCGATGTCGCGTTCCAAGGCCTGGGTGACGGCGGCACGGAACAGAGCCTCCTTCGAGGAGAAGAGGAAGTAGAGCCCGGGGCGGGAGATGTCTGCCGCCCGCGCCACTTCCTCCATCGAGGTCTTCCGGTAGCCGAATCGCGCGAACGTGGCCAGAGCGGAGTCCAGGACTGCGGTCCGACGGTCGGTATCGGTGGTTGGCGACGACAAGGGGCCGGCCTCGGGGCTGCGCATGGGGCGAGCATAGGAGCGTGAGTCCAGCTATACAAGTTCAGTTCAGTGTGTATAGCCTCGCTGTCATGACGGCTCGCGAACCTCTCTCCACGCCCTTCACCGCCTCCAGCACGGCGGACGAGGTGGTGCGGGGCGTTGACCTGACCGGCATCCGCGCGATCGTGACGGGAGCTTCCTCCGGGATCGGAATCGAGACGGCTCGCACGTTGACCGCAGCTGGGGCACAGGTGACGCTCGCCGTGCGGAACACGGCTGCGGGTGTTGCCGTCGCCGGAGAGATCGAGAGCTCGACCAGAGGGATCCGCCCCCGAGTCGTCCGTCTGGACCTCGCCGACAGGGCCACCGTCACGTCGTTCGTCGACACGTGGAGCGGCCCGCTTCACCTGCTGGTCAACAACGCGGGCGTGGTCACCGGTGGCCTCGAACGAACCCGCGAGGGCTGGGAGCTGCAGTTCGCGACGAACCATCTGGGTCACCTCGCACTCACCATAGGCCTGCACCACGCATTGGCCCTCGGAGCGTGCGACCGCGACGGCGCACGGATCGTCTCGGTAAGTTCGACGGCGCACATGCGTTCCGGCGTCGACTTCGACGACCTCCACTTCGAGCGGCGCGGCTACGACCCGCAGATCGCCTACGCCCAGTCGAAGACGGCGAACTCCCTGTTCGCTGTCGAGGCGACCAGGCTGTGGGCCTCCGACGGCATCGTCGCCAACGCGGTGAACCCCGGCGGCGTCGCAACGGGTCTGCAGCGGAACTTCACCGCGCGGCAGAAGCAGTCGCTCGATGCGGCCGAGGCCGCCGGAGTCTTCGCGTACAAAACGGTCCAGCAGGGGGCCGCCACCACCATGGTCGCGGCCGTCGCCCCGCAGTTCGCCCACTCCGGAGGCCACTACCTCGATGACTCGCAGGAGGCCTACACCGTGCCGAACGACGCCGATCTCGCGCAACACCCGCACGGCGTCAAGGAATGGGCGCTCGATCCCGCTGCCGCCGAGCGCCTATGGGCGGTCTCGACCGACCTGCTCGGCACCTGACCCCCCGACACCACGACACCTCGCGCCCGACTTCCCCGACGGCGACGAGCCGACTGCGCCCGGATTCCGCGGAAGCCAGGCACACCGAGAATCCAGCGTCGAACTTTCTCACTCCACCTGGCAACCCCGCAGCTCACCACGAGATCCACGGACAGACTCATCGCGACGGGACATCTTCGAGTTCGGTGACACCTGGTCTTTGCGGTTGATACCACCCTGGGAAAGCCGAAGCCGTACCAGATTGATGCTGTGCCCGTTCCCCCGGCCCGCACAGCACTAGCATCGGGTCCCATGATCGTATGGCTCAACGGCACCCACGGCGCAGGCAAGACGACGACCAGTGCACTCGTGCAGCAACTGATCCCGGATTCACGGGTATTCGACGCCGAGAAGGTCGGTGAGACGCTCATGGACATCACGCCGGGACTGCCCGTGACGGACAACTTCCAGCACTGGCCGCCGTGGCGGCCGCTCGTAGTCGAGACCGCCCGCCGCGTACTCGACTACACCGGAGGCACACTGGTGATGCCCATGACTGTCCTTGTCGAGCAGTACTGGCGCGAGATCAGCACGGGCCTCGCCCAACATGACATTCCGGTAAGGCACTTCGTCCTCCACGCCGACCAGGACACCCTTCGTGGGCGCATCGCGGGCGACACTGTTCTTGGCCCCAACTCCCCGTTCCGCCTCAAATACCTTGAGCCCTACGCCGAGGCGGCCCGCACGTGGCTGCACGCCGAGGCCGAGGTCATCGACACCACGCACCTCACGCCCGCCCAAGCCGCCCTGCAGATCGCGGAGGCCATCAAGAGTTGAGGCCCGCCCCGGTCGCGCGAGCCCGGGATGACCGGAACCGGTTCCACCATGAATGGCAATTCATCGCAGGTTGCAAGAAGCGTGACCAGACCTCGGATCGCCGTTGCAAGACGGCTCCCTGGTCTGGCTGGGGCACCTGGCCGCCCGGAGGCACTCGTGTCGCACGCCGTCGGCGGCGGCGGCGGCGAGCCGGCGAGATTCGGGTCCCGAAGGCTGTGCCGTCGATCTGACGCGACGAAGTTCGTCGAAGAGGGCTCGGCACGTGTCCACCGACGGTTCGCTGTCCGCAGGCGGGCGCCGGTGATAGAGGGCGATGAAGAGCGCGCGCTCGATGATGTCTGTCTCGTCCCGGTCCAGGAGGACGCTGCCCAGCAGGGGGTCAGCGGTCATATCTCCCGGATTCGCTGCCTCCACCACGCTGCTGCATGCCATGAACTCACCGACGCGGCCGATGGGTCGGGCAGGGTGCGGCGGAGGAACTCCTCATCGAGTCGTGCGACGATCCCGCGCAGCCCTCCCCGCGCTGCGGGTGGCAGCCGGCGAAGGGCGTCTTCGAGGGTGTCCCGGGCGTCCGTCGGGTCGCAGCAGGGACAGTCATCCCAGGGCAGATACAGGTATCGGCCGGGTTTTTGGAGGAATCTCTCGTATCGGTGCAGAGCCTCAGCAACAGCACCGCGCCCCAGATGCTGGGCCTCGATCTGGTAGATGGCCGCCCGAGTTCGACGGGGAATGCCTGGAATCCGGCGGACGGAACGGGTCGTGCTGGGGGCTGGCCACCGCTGAGCGCGGATGGCGCCGGGCGGCCTACGCGCCATCGGCCTTTCGGGTCTGCGTCATGGGCCCATGATGCCAGGACTCACGCGGGTGGGGCCACCAGAAAATGAGGCGTGCTGGGCAGAACCCGGGGCAAGAGCCAACGTGACCGGGCGAGCCGGCTCCAGATACCGCCGGAGATCCGGAAGACCCTGACCAGCGGTCAACGGTCAGTCCAGAACTACGTCCACAAGCCGGCACTGGACCTTTACACGCATTCGATCGTGGCGTTCCGTCTCGCGCTGGTGTCGAACACGTCGGTGGACATCGCGATGCTGCTGCGGGACGTGGTGATGCCGCTGCCGATGCGCGAGGGCTGGGGTGAGGACATGGAGTGGCCCTGTCCCGGCGCCCCGGCCGCCCTGGTCGCCGAGTTCGCCGGCCACCCTGCCCGCGCGCACGCTGCGGGCGCACACGCTGCGGGCGCACGACACGTCCGCACCACCTGCACGAACCGCAGGCCCACCCGCCGACTACGACTTACCGTCACACCGGGCCTGAGGGCGACGCCCCGGGCGGGCGTCGCCCTGGCGGGCACCCCGGGGATCAGCGGTGCTTGAACTCCTCGATGGCCTCCCGGACGGTGTTCTTCATCTCCTCGCTGCCGATGTGCCCCGAGTCCTCGGAGATGTGCAGCCGCACGCCCGGCCACGTCTTCGCCAGCTCCCAGGCCGTCTGCACCGGGCCGCCCATGTCGTGCCGGCCGTGCACCAGCACCCCCGGGATGCCGGCCAGCTTGTGGGCGTTGCGCAGCAGCTGGTCCTCCTCCAGCCAGGCGCCGTTGCTGAAGAAGTGGGCGCAGATCCGGACGAACGCGATCTGCTCGTCGGCCTCCCGGGCGCTGTACATGCCGGGCGAGCCGTTGGGCTCGTTCGAGATGACCGCGTCCTCCCAGGCCAGCCAGTCGGCGGCGGCCTTCTCCCGGACCGCCCGGTCGGGGTTCTCCATCAGCCGCGCGTAGGCGGCGAGCAGGTCGCCGTCCCGCTCGGCCTCGGGCACGCCCTCGCGGAACCGGTCCCACGCCTCGGGGTAGAAGGACCCGGCGCCCCGGTAGAGCCAGTCGGTCTCGGCCCGGCGGGTCGTCGTCACCGCCTGGATGATGATCTCGCTGACCCGCTCGGGGTGCTGCTGCGCGTAGGCCAGCAGCAGGGTCGAACCCCAGGAGGCGCCGTTCAGCAACCACCGCTCGATGCCGAGGTGTCGGCGCAGCCGCTCCATGTCGTCGATCAGGTGCTGCGTGGTGTTCAGGCTCATGTCCGCCGCCGGGTCGCTGGCGTGCGGGGTGCTGCGGCCGCAGTTGCGCTGGTCGTAGCGGATCACGCGGTAGCACTCCGGGTCCCACGCCCGGGTGGGCCGGTCCGGTGTCCCCGCGCCGGGGCCGCCGTGGACGTACAGGACGGGCTTGCCCTCGGGGTTGCCGAGCTGCTCGTAGTAGACCCGGTTGCCGTCTCCGGTGTCGAGGAAACCGTGGGCGTAGGGACTCGTCGGAGGATAGAGATCAACCATGACCGTCGATCCTAGGGCGCGGGCGCGTTCGGGGCCCGTGCTTTTCCGCCCAACCTGCGGGATGGGAACGGCCGTTCGGCGAATGCCCCCCATGCCGCAGCCGCCTTCGCCGGCGGTGGTCACCTCCGGCGAAGGCGGCATGGCTTCAGGTCAGGGCTCGATGCGGGGGGTCAGGGCTTGATGCGGACCACCTGAGGGTCGTGGTCGCTGGCCTGCTGGGCGAACTCGGCGTTGATGTGCACCACGTCGTACTTGGCGTAGCCGACCTCGGGGCTGACCAGGATGTGGTCCAGCACCTGGGAGTTGCCCTGGTAGACGTACGAGTACTGCTCGGTCTCCGGCAGTTCGTTCACCAGGTCGCGCAGCACGCCGTCCTTGGTGAGCGCGGCCAGCGCGGGCGAGAACTGGTAGTCGTTGAAGTCGCCGAGCGAGACGACACGCGCCTCCTTGTCGGCGGCCAGCAGCTTGGCGACGAAGGCCTGCTCGACGGTGGCCTGCTTGACCCGCTGCACCTCGGAGCTGCGGGTGGGGGCCTGGAAGCGGCTGTCGATGCCCTGGTCGCCGCCCTTGCTGTTGAAGTGGTTGGCGATGACGAAGACCTTCTTGCCGCGGAAGGAGAACTGCCCGACCAGCGGCTTGCGGCTGTTGGTCCACGCGTCGTCGGTCGGGGCGATCCGGCCGGGCGAGGCGGTCAGCGCGGTGGTGGCGCCGCTGCCGGCGACGTCCACGGCACTGGTGGCGGAGCCGCCGGGGATGTCGGTGAAGGAGACCCGCTGCGGGTTGAACAGGAACACCTGCCGGATGTTGCCGCCCGGCTCGCCGCCGTCCTTGCCGTCCTGCGGGTCGATCGAGCGCCAGTCGTACGCCGGGCCGCCGGCCGCCTTGATCGCGGCGATGAACTTGGCGACGGTCTGGCTGGCGTCGACCGTGCCGTCGTTCTTGGCGCCGTTGTTGTCCTGGATCTCCTCCAGGGCGACGATGTCGGGCGAGCGCAGGTTGGTGACGATGCCCTGGGCCAGCTCGGCGAACTTGGCGTCCGGGTTGCCGGGGGCCAGGTTCTCCACGTTGTAGGTGGCGATGGCGAGTTCGCGGTCGGCCGCCTTGGCGGTGACCTCGCGCTGGAGGTGGTTGTCCTGGAGCGTGCCCAGGGTGCCGGCGACGAGGGTGTAGCCGCCGAACTGGTTGTAGTCCAGCGGGCCGGTGGTGGTGCCGGTCAGCACGTCGCCCACGTTGGCCACCGGGAACGGCTGCTGCGGGGTGACCGCCGCCTGCTGCTGCACCATCAGGCGGCCCACGTTGGGCTCCGCGTACGACTCGTACAGCACGCCGCCGCGCTTGCTGCGCTGGTCCTGCCGGTCGGCGGCGACCCACAGCTCGTTGTACTTGTCCGTCGCCTGTATCACCCGGACGTCCTTGACCTGGACGAGCATGCCCTCCAGCGACTCGTAGAAGTCCAGGGTGTACTTCTCCGGGTTGAGCGGCAGCGCGTCGATGCTGCCGCCCGCGGGCGCCGGCGGGGCGTAGGTGCCGGGGATGTTGCGGGTGTCCACGACCACCGGGGCCGGCAGCGGGTTGCCGGAGGACAGTACGGTGACGGCGGGGCCGGTGAGCTCGGTGACGGACTGCGAGCCGCCCGCGAAGTTCGGGTAGTACTCGGTGACCTTGCCGCTGACCAGGACCGAGTCGCCGGCCTTCACGGTCGGGTTGCCGCCGGTGTAGACGAAGATGCCCTCGCTGGTGGCCGGGTCGGCGTCGGGGTTCGGGTCCTGCATCCAGAAGCCCTTGGCGCTGCCGTAGGCGCGCACGCCGGTGACGACGCCGGGCACGCCGGTGACGGGCTTTCCGGCCTGCGGGGAGATCCGGGTGGTGCCCTGGATGTCGTGGATGCGCAGCGGTCCGGCCTCGGTCGGCCCGGCGGGGGCTGCGGCGTTCGCGGCGGCGGGCGCGGCGTTCGCGGCCGGCAGCGGGACGAGCACCAGCGAGGCGGCCAGTCCGGCCGGGAGGATCGCGGCGCGCAGCAGGGCCCGGCGGGGGCGGGGAGCGGGGGCGGTGGTCACCGGGTCATGACTCCTAGCTCCGTCGTGCGGCACGGTCGTGGCACGGCGGTCGAGGGTGGAGCGGGGGCACAGGGTGTCGTCGGCCCGGCGGGCCTGCGGCCGCCGGGCCGTGACGCATGGTCAGGCGGCGTGCCCACGGCACGCGCTACCCGCGTAGATGAAGCGGAAGCCGGTCACCCGCCTTCTGCAGCGCCCTCAAGATACGCGCGTAGAAAATGACGCGACAAGACCCCGTCAGTGAACTTCTGGTTCCGCTCCGGCCCCTTGCGCCTACCCCGCTCCCTCAGCCCGCCTCGACGGCCCCTCAGCCCGCCTCGATCCGCTCCACGATCAGCTCGCACAGCTCGTGGGTGCGCAGGGCGTCGTGCGCGTCCAGTGCCTTGCCGGCCCGCACCGCGTCCAGGAAGGACAGCACGCACTGCTCGATGCCGCGCTGGCGGGCGACGGACACCCAGTCACCACGCCGACGGACGGTGGGCTGGCCACGGTGGTCGATCACCTCGGCGAGGTTGTGCACCGCCCGCTTGGAGTCGGCGCCGGAGACCTCCAGGATCTCCTCCGTCGAGCCGGAGAGCCGGTTCATGATGCCGAGCGCCGTGAAGCCGTCCCCACCGAGGGTCAGGACGACGTGCTCGACCAACCCGTCCCGGACGCGGGCGCGGACGTCGGCGTGCTCGATCTCTCCGGGGGCCAGGAAGCGCAGGGTGTCGACGACGTGGATGAAGTCGTCGAAGACCAGGGTGCGGGCGGCCTCCGCGAGGCCCTCGCGGTTCTTCTGCAGGACGATCAGGTCACGGGGGCGCTCCTTGGCCTGGGCGTAGCCGGGCGCGTACCGGCGGTTGAAGCCGACCATCAGCGAGCGGCCCGTCCGGTCGGCCAGATCGACGAGCCGGCGGGCACCGTCCACGGTGTAGTCGAGCGGCTTGTCGACGTAGACGTCGACACCGGCCGTCAGCAGCTGCTCCACGATCGGGACGTGCTGGCTGGTCGCGGCGTGCACGAACGCCGCCCGGATCCCGCTCCCGATCAACTCCCCGAGATCGGTGAAGCGATTCTCCGGCGCAATCCGGTGGGCGTCGCCGAGGCGGTCGAGCTTGGCCCGGTCCCGGGTCATCAGTCGCAGGTCGAGGCCCGGCATCGCGCCGAGGACGGGCAGGTACGCCTTCTGGGCGATGTCACCGAGGCCGATGACCCCGACCGGGAGCAGGGTGTCGGGAACAGCGGTCGAACTCATGAGGTCTCCAGTGGTGCGCTCGGTCATCGGCCGTACCCACCCTATTCGCTGGCCGCCTCCCGACCCACCAGCCACTTTCGCATCTTCCAACTCTCCTTTATTCCTTAATAGTTGAGCCATTCGATGGCAATGGAATCCCCTAGACTTCGATCCACCCGGTGCCCGGCTCGGCGCACCGGCCGACAAGGGGAGGACATGATGAGGACCCCGGCAGGCGCGTTACGGCGCGGATCCCGCTGGACCGTCTCGGCGGCGACGGCGGTGGCCCTGCTGCTCGGTGGGGCGGGTGTCTCGGGAGCCTCGGGGGCGGCCCCCTCCGGCGATCCCGCCGCCCCCGCCTCCGGCGTTCCGGGGGCCGTCCGGCTCGCGGAATTCACCTGGGAGAAGGTCACCGAGGCGGTCAGTCCGGACGGCCGGACGGTCTACCTCGTGCTGACGGACGTGGTCGGCGGGCGCCAGGGCGTCTACCTGTCCGCCGTCGACACGCAGACCGGCACGGTGACCGCCCGCCTCCCGCTCGGCGACCCGGCACCCTACGGGCGGCCGGCCCTCAGCCCGGACGGCACCCGGCTGTACGTCGGAGTCGGCTCCGCCCTCTACGTCATCGACACCGGGACCAACACGGTCAAGGCCCGCATCGCCGCGCCGGAGCAGCAGCTCCCGGCAGGCTGGACCCCGGGCGCGGCGACCAGTCTGGCCACCGACCCGGACGGCGAGACCCTCTACGTCGGCCAGTCCGGGCCCTCGGGCCCCGCCGGGCAGGAGGAGCCGGGCCGGATCCTGGAATTCTCCACCGGCGACCAGGAGTTCATCGACCAGACGGCGGTCACCGGCCACACGGTCAACGATCTCGCCGTCCTGCCCGACGGCAACTACCTCTACGCGGGCACCAACCTCGACCTGCTGCGCCTCGACATCAGGACCGGGATCGGCACCGTCAAGGTCGTCGACCTCGGGGCCAAGGACGAGCTGGCCCTCTCCCCCGACGGCTCCTTCCTGCTGGCGCTCGGGTCGGTCCGCACCTACTCCGACGGCATCGGGCTCGAAACGGGCACGGGCAAGGTGCGCTTCGTCATGAAGTACGGCTCCGGCTACTTCGAGTTCCACCACCCGGCGATGAACGCCGACGGCAGCCGCGTCTACCTGCTCTTCGGCCCCGAGTACAGGCTCCCCGTTCCGCTGCACACGTTCCTACCGGGCGAGAACCGGTTCGACGAGAGCGTGCCCCTCTCCATCCCCGACCCGTACATCCACGCCCTCACCGTCGGGCCTGACGGCCACTCGCTGTACGTCGCCGGCTGCGACTACTCCGACTCGGCGAAGGGCTGCTTCCTGCGGACCCTGCGCATCTGACGCCGTAGCGCGACCGGCCCGCGGGGGCGGCCGGTCGCCGGCTGTTCGGTCGCCGGCTGTTCGGTCGCCGGCTGTTCGGTCGCCGGCTGTTCGGCGGCCCGGTGTTCGGCGGCCCGGTGTTCGGCGGCCGGCATTGACAGCCCCGCGCGCGACGCGCTGGGATGAGGCGAGGGTTCGTCACGGGGGGTCCGGTCGACGGGACCGGCTGCTGCGCGGTGGCCCACCGGGGGTGTCGTGGAGGCGTTACGAGCCACTGACCCGACGACGGTCGGCGGCCGGTACCGGCTGCTCGGACGCCTGGGCAGCGGCGGGATGGGCGTGGTGTACCTCGGACGTTCGCCGGGCGGCCGGCTGGTCGCCGTCAAGTGCGTGCACCGGGAGCTCGCCGCCGACCCGGAGTTCCGGCGGCGCTTCGCCCACGAGCTGGAGGCCGTACGGCGGGTCGGCGGGTTCCACACCGCCCAGGTCGTCGACGCCGACCCGGACGGCGACCCGCCGTGGCTGGTCACCGCCTACGTTCCGGGGCCGTCCCTGGCCGAGGCGGTCGCCGCCCACGGCCCGCTGCCGGAAGCGTCGTTGCGCGTGCTTGGGGCGGGGCTGGCCGAGGCGCTGGACGCCATCCACGCCGTCGGCCTGATCCACCGGGACCTCAAGCCGTCGAACGTGCTGCTCGCCGACGACGGGCCGCGCGTCATCGACTTCGGGATCGCCCGCGCGCTGGACGGGACCGCGATCACCCGGACCCAGGTCGTCGTCGGCACGCCCGGCTACATGGCGCCTGAGCAGATCGCGGGTGGCGCGATCGGGCCGGCCTGTGACGTGTTCAGCCTCGGCCACGTGCTCTGCCACGCTGCCGGGTGCGCGCCGTTCGGCCACGGTGCAGCGCAGGTGATGCTCTACCGGGTCATGCACACCGAGCCGGATCTCGACGGCGTCCCGCAGGCCCTGCGCCCGGCGATCGCCGCCTGTCTGGCACGCGATCCCGCCGACCGGCCCACCCCCGCCGAGTTGCTGGACCTGTTCGGGCCGGCCGCGCACGACGCGCCCGCCGGGGCGTGGCTTCCGGCGCAGCGGCGGGCGGCTCCGGCCCACCCCGGGCCCCCGCCGATCGGGCCACCGAACGACCCGGACGACCGCACCCGTACGGCGATCACCGAGCTCCGGCAGGCTCCCGACGCCCCGCCGCCCGGTGGCGGGAAGCGCCGGCTCCGCTGGCTGCCGGTGCCGCTCGCCCTCGTGCTCGTCGCCGCCGCCGTCTGCGTCCGCCTCTTCGTGATGACCGGCGGCTCCGGGCCACCGGACTGCTTCCCGTCCGGCGGTGCCCCGGCCGACTCCCCGCCCCCGGCCAGGGTGACCAGCGTGCCCGCGGGGACTCCGCACCCGCCCGAGCCCACCGGGCCCGCCGACCGGACGGTCATCGAGCTCGGCCAGTCGGTCACGCTCAGCTGGGCCCACGCCGCCGCGATGTCGCGGGTCTTCGCCGGGCTGGGCGACGACGCCCCCCGTTACACCGCCTGGCTGAGCTCCGCCGCCTGCACGTTCACGCCCACCGCCGCCGGGCTGTACCGGTGGGAGGCGAGCACCGCGAACGCCGCCGAAGGACAGGCCGGCAGCGCGTGGTCCGAGGACCGGTTCCTGTTCGTCAGGGCGAAGGGCTCCTCGACGCCCGACCCCGGGCACGACGCCCCGGCCGTCCCCCGCCTGCTGGCCCCGGCGGACCAGGCCGTGGCCAAGGCCGGCCGGCCGGTCTCCTTGAGCTGGGCGGCGAGCGGCTTCTCCTCCCACGCCTCGGTGCTGTCGCCCGACGGGACCTGGCAGAACATGCCCTGGCAGGACGCGTCGACCTACCTGTACACCCCACCCTCGCCCGGGGTCTACGTCTGGAACGCGTTCACCGAGGCCAAGGGCGGCTGCGACGGCGGGACCTGCGCCAGCGGGGCGAGCGCGCAGCGGTACCTGATCGTGGAGTGAGGCCCCCACAGCCTTCGGCCGCTACTTGAGGAACGCCGCCCCGGCGAAGAGCCGGGCGGAGTTGGTGCGGTCGACGGCGGCGCGGGTGGTGTCGAGCAGGTAGTCGGCGACGTACGCGGGCACGCCGGGGCCGGGCAGTTACGAGGGGTGGACCGCCGAGTTCGGCCATGTCCCCGCTCACCCGCAACCGGGCCTACCGCGAAGGGGCGCCGGGCCCGTCCGCCGCCACCTGCTACGCCCAGCGGGCCTCTGCAGCGGCGTTCATCACCGAGGGCAGCCAGCCCAGCCCCACCGGCCAGGGCTTCGTCCGCACCCCGGGCCTGCACGGCCCCGAGCAAGCTGCGGGCCTCGGCCTCCGCCGCGACCTCCAGCCGTCTGGTTCCCCACGGCCCCTGCAACACCGCCGGACCGTCCGGCCGCGGCGTCAGCAGGGTGTCCTCCCGGAGCGAGCGCAGCTCGCGATACGGCCGCCCCGTCCGGCGCAACCGGTAATCCCACGCCCACGGGGCCTCCCGTCAGCTGGTTCTCCGGCACCGAGTCTGCCCGCCTCGTCTCGCGGCGCGCCAGTGATCCCGCCATGTCCGGATCGTGAGGTTCTCACACTCCCGTCCGGTGGGATCCCGGGTTGTCCGGTAGGCCGTCCGGTCCCGGGCGCTCCCCTCCCCCCCCGGTCCGGCCCGGGCTCAGGCGCCCGCCGCGGCCGCCTCGGCGAGGGCGTCCAGCACCGGGCGGATCAGCGGGTGCCCGTCGGCGCCGGCCCGGACGGCGGCGAAGACCCGGCGGGTGGCGAGCTCGCTGTCCACCGGCCGGACGGCGATCCGGCCGAGGTCGACGCCGCGCAGCGCCGAGCGCGGCACGAGGGCGACGCCCGCGCCCGCCGAGGCGAGGGCGACGACGGCCCGGAAGTCGTCGGAGGAGTGCACCAGGCGCGGCTGGAAGCCGGCGTGCTCGCAGGCCAGCAGGACGACGTCGTGGCAGGGGTTGCCGGGGTAGGGGCCGATCCACCGTTCGTCGGCCAGGGCCGCGACGGCGAGCGGACCGCCGTCGGCGGCCAGCGGGTGGCCGAGCGGCAGCACCGCCTCGAACGGCTCGGCGTACAGCGGGACGCGGGTGAGCCGGGCGTCGTCGGCGCGCGGGGCGCCCCGGTACTCGACGGCCACCGCGAGGTCGGCCCGGCCGTCGAGGACCATCGGCAGGCTGGCGTCGCCCTCCGCGTCCAGCACCTTGAGCCGCACCCCGGGCGCCCGCGCGGCCAGCAGCCCGATCGCCGGGGCGAGGACGAGCGCGATGCCGGTGGCGAAGGAGGCGACGGTGACCTCGCCGGAGACGCCCGCGCTGTAGGCGGCGAGGTCGGCCTCGGCGCGCTCCAACTGGGCGAGCACGGCGTCGGCGTGGCCGAGCAGGATCTCCCCGGCGGCGGTCAGCCGCACCCCCCGGCCCTCGCGGGCGAGCAGGTCGTGGCCGGTCTCCTGTTCCAGGGCGGCCAGCTGCTGGGAGACGGCGGAGGGGGTCAGGTAGAGGGCGGCCGCCGCGGCGGTCACGGTGCGGTGGTCCGCCACGGCCCGCAGGGTCCGCAGCCGTCGGGCGTCGATCACAGGCCAATTCTGCCAGCGTGCCGGGGCCGCCCGGACCGGGCCCGGAGCCGGGGCGGGGTCCGGGCCCGGTTCCGGGTAAGGGGCGATACGACCGGTGACGTATTTCCGGACGAGATCGCTTCGCCCGGTTGACCACCCGGCCCGGGCGACGATTGGCTCTTCCCGAGCCGGGCCGCGGGGGTGACGAGGGCCCGGCGCCGTCATCAGGGGAGGATGTCCATGACCACCGCACGAACCCGCCGTTGGCTGGCCCGCACCGCCGGCGTCCTGGTGGCCGCCGCCGTGGCCGGGGCCGCAATGCCCGCCGCCGAGGCCCGGCCGCTCAAGGGCGACACCTCCCGGGTGAGCGAGGGGCCCAAGGGCGAGCAGCTCGACGGCACCTCGTCCGCGCTCGGGCTGAGCGCCGACGGCCGCTCCGCGCTGTTCAGCTCGACCGCGACCAACCTGCTGCCCGGGGCCGGCACCCCGAACTCGGACGAGATCTACGTGCGGGACCTGCGCAACGGGCACATCGAGCGGGTCAGCGTCGCCGCCGACGGCTCCAAGCTGGACGCCGCCACCGACCAGGCCGCGATCAGCGGCGACGGCCGGTACGTGGCGTTCAGCACCGCCGCCACCAACGTGCTGCCCGGCCAGCCGAAGCACGGCAGCGACGTCTTCGTCCGCGACCGCTGGACCGGCCGCACCGAGCTGATCACCGCCGCCGGCCCGGCGAGCACCGACGACCAGAGCATCCGCACCGCCGACAGCCCCACCCTCAGCTGGGACGGCCGCTTCGTCGCCTACGCCTCCAGCCGCACCGACCTCGCCCCGGGCGTGAAGCGCGGCAAGAACAACATCTACGTCACCGACCGCTGGACGCACACCACCCGGCTGGTCACCTCCGGCACGGAGGGCGAGGGCGCCGACAACAACTCCTTCGGTCCGACGATCAGTGCGGACGGCTCGACCGTCGGCTTCGGCTCCCGGGCCGGGAACCTGCTCCCGGGCGCTCCGGCCCCGGCCACCGACCCGGCCACCGGCGCCGGGTCGCCCCAGCTGGCCGGGCCCCGCTTCTACCCGTACTACGTCTGGAAGGCCGGCACCGGCCGGATCTCCGGCGCCAGCCTGGACGACACCGGGGCGCTGAGCGACGGCGGCCGCGACGGCCGGATCAGCCCGGACGGCCGCTACGCGATCTACAGCCTCCCGGTCTTCATCGGCGGGGCCCCCGCCCCGGCCCACGGCATCCGGATGGACGTGTACGTGCACGAGCTGGCCACCGGCAAGATCACCAAGGTCAACACCGACCTGCCGGGCACCACCGCCAAGTGGTCCTCGTCCGGTGGCGTCATGACGCTCGACGACCGCTGGGTCTACTTCGACTCCGCCGCCGAGAACCTCGTCCCCGACGACACCAACTCCGCCAGCGACATCTTCCGCCGCGACCTGTGGACCGGGCGGATCGAGCGGGTCAGCCTCACCCGGAGCGGCGGGCAGAGCACCGCCTCCTCCTACGGCCCGTACGTGGACGCCACCGGCGACACGGTGATCTTCGACGCCTCGGACGGCGACCTGGTGCCGGGTGACACCAACACCTTCCTGGACGTCTTCCTGCGCCGCCTGTGACGCCCTGACTCCCCTGCCGCATACGTCCGTTGACGTATTTTCGGCCGAGATCACCCGTGGGCGTTGACCACCGGCCCTCCCGACGATTGGCTCTCCCGAAAGCCCGTCGCCGGGAGGGAGCCCGGCCGGGCGACCCCCGGGGAGGCAGACGTCATGACACGCAGCACCCGTACCACCCGCAACCGGTGGCTGGCCGGCGGCGGCAGCATTCTCGCGGCCACCGCCGTACTCGCCGTGACCGCCGCGCCCGCCCAGGCCGACCGGGCCGACCGGGCGCCGCGCGGCACCGTCCAGGTCAGCGTCGGGGTGAACGGCGCCGCGCCGGACAACCAGTCGTGGAGCCAGGCGATCAGCGCCGACGGCCACTACGCCCTGTTCACCTCCTGGGCCACGAACCTGGTGTCCCAGCCCGCGAAGAGCGCCCGCGACGCCTACGTCCGCGACCTGCGGACCGGCCGCACCGAGCGGATCAACCTGGCCGCCGACGGCAGCGCGCTGGACGGCTTCACCGACAACGTCGCGATCAACGCCGACGGCCGCTACGTCGCCTTCGACAGCGACGCCGAGAACGTGGTGCCCGGCATGCAGGTCCAGGGGCGCGACGAGGTGTACGTCCGCGACCGGAAGACCGGCCGCACCGAGCTGATCAGCGGCGGGCTCACCGGCACCGACACCGACAAGTTCCACGCCTCCTACGCGCCCTCGATCAGCGCGAACGGCCGCTACGTGGTCTTCGGCTCCAGCCGCAAGGACCTCGTCCCCGACCTCCAGGGCGACGCCCCCTCGCTGGCCAGGCCCTACACCTGGGACTACAACATCTACGTCACCGACCGCTGGACGGGGAAGACCAGGCTGGTGACCCGCGGCGTGGACGGCAAGCCGGGCGACGGCATGTCCCTCCACCCGACGATCAGCGCGGACGGCCGCACCATCGGCTTCACCTCCATGGCCGACAACCTGCTGCCCGCCGACCAGACCCCCGCCCCGGCCGCCGGGGGCGCCGCCGCCCCCGCCGACGTGGAGCTGGCCCCGGGCATCGCCCCGGCCCTGCCGCACAGCGCACAGAAGGGCCTGGCCCAGCCGAACCTGGCCCGGCCGGTGACCGCCCCCTACTACACCTACGACGTGGAGTCCGGCCGGATCTCCGCCGCCAGCCTCGACCTCGACGGCAAGCTCGGCGCCGCGAGCTTCGACGCGACGATCAGCCCCGACGGGCGGCGCGCGATCTACGCCCTGCCCGAGCCCGGCGGGTCGACCGGCGGCCACCGGTTCCACACCGTGCTGTACGTCCGGGACCTCAGGAAGGGCACCGTGACGAAGATCAGCGGCGGCCTGCCCGGCACCACCTCGGTCGGCTCCTCCGACCACGCCCGGATCACCGCCGACAACCGCTGGGTCTACTTCGCCTCCGCCGCCGACAACCTGGTGGCGGGCCCGCAGCACCCGGGCTGGGACGTCTACCGCCACGACCTGCGCACCGGCCGGACCGAGCGGGTCGCCACCGCCGCGGACGGCTCGCTCGGCAACGGCTCCTCGACCGACCCGGTCGTGGACGCCCGCGGCCGCACGGTGGTGTTCAGCTCGACCAGCGGCAACCTGCTCAGCGGCACCGGCGGCCCGGCGGGCACCGACTCCCAGGTCTTCGCCCGCGCCACCGCGCACCACGGCCACGGCGACGACCAGGGCGACGACCAGGACCAAGGCCAGGACCAGGACAGCGACGACTGACCGCCGCCCGCACCGTGAACCGCGGACGGGGGCGGGGCGTCGGCCGGGCCGGCGTCCCGCCCCCGAAGCGGGAGGGTGGGGCAGATGGTTGGTGGGCCGTGCGGTGGGGGCGGATCGATGCGCCCCCACCCCCACACCCAACGGAAGACCCGCGGCGCGGCCACTGCGAACCAGAACCCCCCCCAGCGCACCCACGAGCGCGAAGGCGGCAGACCCGCCCCGCGCGCG
>NZ_JBEOUK010000014.1:0-195103 GCF_040304045.1 Kitasatospora sp. NPDC094016 | reverse complement strand
GGGCCATGGGCTCGCTGGGCCATGGGCTCGCTGGGCCATGGGCTCGCTGGGCCATGGGCTCGCTGGGCCATGGGCTCGCTGGGCCATGGGCTCGCCGGGCCATGGGCTCGCCGGGCCATGGGCTCGCCGGGCCGGGCGCTGGCCCGGTCCGCCGTGGCGTGGGGCCGGACGGCTGCCGAGCCTCGCAGCCGCCGGGCCCGCGCCCGGTCGGTTCCTCTCCTTGGCCGGGCCCTCGCCCGGCAGGTTCCTCTCCTCCTTACCTCGGTGGCGCCGGCTGCCAGAGGCACCCGCAGTCCGGGTGTCCGCGCAGTCGCAGACGTCGTGGCATCCCTTCGCCGGCCGACACCTCGCACCACCCGTCCACGCTCGGCGGCCGCCCGCCGTCCAGGTGGATCTGGACGTGCAGCGCCGCCAGGCCGGCCACCATCGTGGCCAGGGCCGTGTCGCAGGCCGGGGTGCGGGCCCGGCCGGGCCCGCCGTCCGCCAGCTGGGCGAGGATCCGGGGCCAGGCGGCGTCCTCGTCCTCCCGGCGCAGGACCAGGCAGTGCCCGCAGGCCGACACCCCCGGCAGCACCAGGGGCCCGACCACCCCGAACTCCTCGACCACTCCGACGTACAGGTGCGGCACCCCGGCCCGGAGCAGCAGTCGGGCCTCGTACGTCCCGCCGGCGAACGCCCCGCTCCCGTCCCGGGACGCGAGCACCACCAGGTCGGGCGGCGGCCCGTCGGGCTTTCGCCGGGGCACGGGCACCAGTGGTCGGCCCGCCGCCCGTTGCACGGCCTCCCGGGCGGCCGTCAGCCGCAGCCGTCCGACGTCCCCCGGCGGCAGTCCTGCCGGGGAACAGTCCCCGGGGCGCACCCGGCCGCCGTCCACCACGGTGACCGTGCCCGCCCCGCCGGCCGAGAGCACGGCCGCCACGGCGGCGCCCACCCGGCCCGCGCCGCGGACCTCGATCCGGGCGCCGGCCCGCCGGGCCAGGACGGCCGGTGCGGCGCCGGGGCCGGAGTGGACCAGGGACAGCGAGGCGAGGTCCGGTCCGAGCAGGTCCCGGTGGGGCTGGGGGAAGCGGGTCAGCGCGGTGCCGGTCGCCTCCGCGTCGTCCAGTAACCCGGTCTCCTCCAGGTCGGTCAGCAGTGCGTCGGCGGGCTCCCGGCCGAGGCCGAGCTGCTCGCCGGCCTCCAGCAGTTCGGGGCGGTCCCTGGTCCCGTCGACCAGGCCGAGGAAGTCGCAGAGGGTCTTGTCGGCTTGGCCGAGCACCCCGGCGTAGCGGGTGATGGTCCCGAACTGCAGGGTGTCGGAGTCCCGCCAGCTGCGGGACAGGGCGGGCTTCAGTACGAGGCGCACGGCGATCTCCCTTCCGATCGTTTCCGGACGGCTGACCGCAGCATGCCCCATCGCGCCGACGTCGTGCGCAAAGTTATCCACAGGCTCGGGCTCATGATCACATCATCTGTTCGCAGACCCTGTGGATAACCGCCCATCCGCTCCGGCGCCGGTTTCCGGACACTCTCCGTCGACTTTTCGTTCCCGATCACTCCATGAAAGATTTCGGCCACGGCACCGGACTTCTGTCCGTGGTAGCGGGTAACGTCGTGTGCCATGGCAGCCGAGCGGGACTCCCATCCACCGGCGTCGCGTCGGCGTGCCCGTGCAGCGTCCGGGTCGCAAGTGGCGGCGCCCAGCACGCGTGGGCGTCGGGACCAGGATCAGCAGGCGAGGCCCGCGTCGCCGCAGCACCCACCCGCCGCCGTGCCACCGGAGCCGCACGACCGCGGCCGGGTGGAGGTGCGCCGCAGTGCCCGCCGCAGCCGCACCGTCTCGGCCTACCGCGAGGGTGACCGCACGATCGTGCTGATCCCGGCCCGGATGTCGCACGCCGAGGAGCAGCGCTGGGTCGCGCAGATGCTGGAGAAGCTCGCCGCGCAGGAGAGCCGCCGGATCCTCGGCGACGACGCGCTGATGGACCGGGCCCGCGGGCTGTCGGCCGCCTACCTGGGCGATCGCGCCAGGCCCGCCCAGGTCCGCTGGGTCACCAACCAGAACTCGCGCTGGGGCTCGTGCACCCCCAGCGAGGGGACGATCCGCCTCTCCCACCGTCTGCAGGGCATGCCGGAGTACGTCCTGGACTACGTGCTGCTGCACGAGCTGGCCCACCTGCTGGTACCGGACCACGGCCCGGCGTTCTGGGCCCTGTTGGAGGCCTACCCCCGGACGGAACGGGCTCGCGGCTACCTGGAGGGCGTGGTCTCGGCGGCCCGGCTGCCGCACATCCCCGGCGCCCGGCACGCCGACCGGGATGCCGATCCGGCCTGCTCCTGCGGCTGACGGCTCGACGCCCGGCCGGGAGGCGGTGGGGAGGAACGCGGCGGGGAGAACGACGCGGGGAGCAAAAAGAGGGGGCGCGGGCCGTATCGGCCCGCGCCCCCTCTTCGGGTTTCACCTCAGCTGGTCAGCAGGCGGGCCCGTGCCACCAGGTCCCGCACCGAGTGGTCGGTCAGCTCCGGCAGCCGGTCGTAGTCGAACCAGCGCAGGTCCAGCGACTCCTCGCTGATCAGCGCCTGCGCACCGGCCGGTGCCACCGCGATGTACTGGACGTCCAGGTGGGTGTTCTCCGGACGGTCCTTGCCGGTGCAGCGGACCAGGTGCCGATCCAGCTTGGCCGGCACCGGGACGCCGTCCGCCTCCAGCAGGGCCAGGTCGGGGATGCCGGACTCCTCGACGGCCTCCCGCAACGCCGCCGACGCGAGGTCCCGGTCGTCGGGCTCGCAGTGCCCGCCCATCTGCAACCAGATGCCGACCTTGGGGTGCAGGGTGAGCAGCACCCGCCCGGCCGCCGGATCGACGACCGCCGCGCTCGCGGTGATGTGCGCGGGCAGGCACGACCGGTACAGGCCCTCGGGCTGCTCGGCCAGGTGCGTCAGGTAGTCGAGCCGCAGCCGGTCCTGCTCCTCGTCGGCGGGGCGCCACCCGGTCAGGGTGCGCACGGCGTCCGCGTGCAGGGACGTCGCCCCGGTGTCGGTGGCCGTCATGCGGTGGGCTCGCCCTTTCCGTCGGTGCCGTCGCCGTCCTGCTTCGGCTCGTCGCTCTTCGCCGGTCCGTCGTTCTTGGTGAGGTCCGGCTTGGCGGCGGTGCCGCCCGCGGCGGCCTCGCCGAGCAGCTTGTCGATCGCGTCGAAGTCGAGGCCGCCCTCCAGGTCGCCGGTGCCCCGGTGCACGAAGGCGTCCGGGTCGTCCAGGTCGGCGGCGGTGGGCAGCATGTCCGGGTGCTGCCAGAGCGCGTCGCGGCCCTCGATGCCGCGCGCGTCGGCGAGCAGCGCCCACAGCCGGGCGGCGTCGCGCAGCCGGCGCGGGCGCAGCTCCAGGCCGACCAGGGTGGCGAAGGTCTGCTCGGCGGGCCCGCCGGCGGCGCGGCGGCGGCGGACGGTCTCGCGCAGCGCGCCGGCCTGCGGCAGGTGCGGTTCGGCGGCGGCGTGCACGACCGCGTCGACCCAGCCTTCGAGCAGCGCGAGCGCGGTCTCCAGGCGGGCGAGTGCGGCCTTCTGCTCGGGGGTGTCCTCGGGCTGGAGCAGCCCGCCGGCCAGCGCCTCCTGGAGCGCCTCCGGGTTGTTCGGGTCGAGCTGGCCGACGAGCTCCTCCATCCGGGAGGTGTCCACCTTGATGCCGCGGGCGTAGGCCTCGACGGCGCCGAGCAGGTGGGCCCGCAGCCACGGCACGTGGGCGAAGAGCCGCTGGTGGGCGGCCTCGCGCAGGGCGAGGTAGAGCCGGACTTCGTCGGCGGGCACGTTCAGGCCCTCGCCGAACTCGGCGACGTTCTGCGGCAGCAGCGCGGCCTTGCCGGCCGGGGCGAGCGGCAGGCCGACGTCGGCGGAGCCGACCACCTCGGCGGCGAGGGCGCCGAGCGCCTGGCCGATCTGGGTGCCGAACATGGCGCCGCCCATGGAGCGCATCATGCCCATCAGCGGGCCGGCCATGGCCTGCATCTCCTCGGGCAGGACGCCGCCCATGGCGTTGCCGACCCGCTCGGCGACCGGGTCGACGAGGTCCTTCCAGACCGGGAGGGTGGCCTCGATCCACTCGGCGCGGCTCCAGGCGACGGCGGTGCCGGCGCCGGAGGGGAACTCGGTGACGCCGTCGAGCCACAGGTCGGCGAGCCGGACGGCCTCGGCGACGGCGGAGTGCTCGGCGGCGCTGACCGAGCGGTCCTTGCTCTTGCCCTCGGCGGGTTCGGCGACGACGCTCTGGCGGGCGATGTTCTTGGCGAGGTCCCAGTTCACCGGGCCGCCCTCGAACGAGAGCATCTGTCCGAGCTGCTGGAACGCGCTGCCGAGGTCGTTGGGGTTGAGACCGCCGAACATCGCGGCGAACGGGTTGTCGGCCCCGCCGGGGCCGCCCGGGGCTCCGCCGGGCATGCCGAACAGCGCGCCGAACGGGTTGCCGGCGCCGAAGCCGAACGGCTGCGCGCCGCTCTGGTCGGAGCCTGCGGAGCCCTGGTCCTTCTTCTGCTGCTCGTTGTCGGGCTTGGCCTTGCCGTCCTCGGGCTCCTCGGGCGGAACGCCGAATCCGAAGGGAAGGTCGCTCACGGGGTCCTCGATCCGGTCGGCCGTCATACGGGTGGGGCGGGAAGTGCTGCCCGCCCGGGGCACCAGCGGAGTGGGGGACTCGTGGGCGGCTCCAGTGCGGCAGGCCCGCGCCGGGTGCACCGCCGGGCCTTCGCCTCGGGCAGGATGGACGTACGTGACACACGTCCGTACGCACATAAGCTAACCGTGGAGGATGGTCGGTGAGTTCCCCGCCTTCGGACGTTCGCTCTGGGCTGACCGGAGACGAGGACGCCCCGGACATCACGGCGTCGCCGCCTCCAGCCTACGGCGGACGGCCGCTGACCGTGGCCGTCACCGGTGCCGCCGGCGTGATCGGCGAACGGGTCGCGGCCCGTCTGGTCGCCTCGCCGCACGTGCGCAGGGTGCTGGCGGTGGACGACCGGCGCGGCGAGGTGCCGGGTGTGCAGTGGCGGGTGCTGGACGTGCGCGACCCCGCGGTGGCCGAGCGGTTGTCCGGCGTGGACGTGGTGGTGCACCTGGCGATGGACTTCGGCATGGAGTCGGATCCGCGCGCCCGCAGCGCCTACAACGTGCGCGGCGCGCAGACCGTGCTGACGGCGGCCGCGGCCGCCGGGGTGCACCGGGTGGTGCTCTGCACCTCCGCGATGGTCTACGGCGCGCTGGCCGACAACGAGGTGCCGCTGGCCGAGGACTCCGAGCTGCGGGCGACCGAGGAGGCCTCGCTGGTCGGGGACCTGCTGGAGATCGAGCGCCTGGCCCGCCGGGCGCCGCGCGCCCACCCGGGGCTGCAGGTGACGGTGCTGCGTCCGGCGGTGGTGGTCGGCCCCGGCGTGGACACCGTGCTGACCCGGCACTTCGAGGCGCCGCGGCTGCTGGTGGTGGCCGGTTCCCGCCCGTGCTGGCAGTTCTGCCACGTGGACGACCTGGCGGCGGCGCTGGAGTACGCGGCGCTGGGCCTGGTGGAGGGCGAGGTGACGGTCGGCTGCGACGGCTGGCTGGAGCAGGAGGACGTGGAGCGGCTGTCGGGGATCCGGCGGATGGAGCTGCCGGCCTCGCTGGCGCTGGGCACCGCGGCCCGGCTGCACCGGCTGGGCCTGACCCCGGCCCCGGCGGGGGATCTGGCGTACACGATGTACCCGTGGGTGGTGTCCGGCAGCCGGCTGCACGAGGCGGGCTGGCGGCCGGAGCACAGCAACGAGCAGGTGCTGGCCGAGCTGCTGGGCCAGGTCGCCGGGAAGCACGCGGTGGCCGGGCGCCGGCTGGGCGGCAAGGAGGCCGCGACCAGCCTGGGGGCGGCCGGGGCGACGGTGGCGCTGGTCGGTACGGCCGCGCTGGTGCGCCGGGCCCGCAAGCGGCGCCGCTTCTGAGGCCGGTGGCCCCGAGGGACGGGCAGGTTTTCTCACGATGCGGAATCCCGCCATCGTGATGCGGAACCTGCTTGCCTCAAACCACCCGGGATGGGGAATCATGGGGGCATGTCCGAGAACCACGACCCCATCCGCCTGCTCGCCATCCGTGACACCCCGCTCTCGCTGGACGAGGTGTACGAGGCGGTCGGCGACGACGCGGCCGGCGGGACGACCGTCTTCGTCGGGACGGTCCGCGACCACGACGGCGGCAAGTCGGTCACCGCGCTGGAATACAGCTGCCACCCCACCGCCGAGCAGGAGATGCGCCGGATCGCCGAGAAGGTCGTCGCCGACTTCCCGGTGCGGGCGCTGGCCGCGGTGCACCGGGTCGGCCGGCTGGAGATCACCGACAAGGCGGTGATCGTCGCCGTGTCGTGCGCCCACCGGGGCGAGGCCTTCGCGGCCGCCCGGCGGCTGATCGACGACCTCAAGCACGAGGTGCCGATCTGGAAGCACCAGGTCTTCACCGACGGCGAGGAGGAGTGGGTCGGCGCCGGCAGCTGCTGACCCGGGCGCCCCGGTGGACCGGGCCGGACCGGGCCGGACCGGACTGGACCGGACTGGACCGGGGCGGACCGGGAAGGGGCGAATCGCTGCGGAGAGTCTCCACTTGTGCACGGAGCGCGACGAACATGCCGGGCGGGCCGGGCTCTCACTCGAACGGGTCCGGGTCAGTGGGCCGAATACTCCCTGGCAGTGAGCCGATCGGCCGTCCCGTAACCCGGACGGCGCCGCCCGCGTTGTCCGCCGGAGTGGTTAATCTGCTCGTAGACACGACGAGCTGGGAGTACTGATATGGGTGCGCTCGCCTGGTTGATCATTCCGGTCATCGCCGTCCTGCTCGCCGCCCTGTGGGCGGGCTGGGCCCAGCGAGCCCCGAGAGCCACGGGGGACCCCGCCTCGCTCGCCGAGCACCGGCGCTTCATGGCCGCGATGGAACGCACCACCGCCGGGAGCGCCGCCTCCGAGGACGGTTCCGGCCGGTAGCCCGGGGGGCGCCCGCTCATCCGCGTCCCGTACTGTCGAGGCATGCCACGCCGCTCCGCGACGATGCTCGCTGCCACCCTGCTGCTCATAGCGCTGCTCTGCGTCTCGGTGCTGATGAAGGTGCCGTACACGGAGATGAGCCCGGGGCCGACGTACAACACGCTCGGCAACCAGGGGGGCAAGTCGGTGATCACCATCACCGGGCGCGACTCGTACCCGACCACCGGGCACCTCAACATGACCACCGTCCAGGTCACCGGGGCCAAGTACGAGCCCAGCCTGGTCAACGCGGTGGTCGGGTGGCTGCGCGACGACGTGCTGGTCGTGCCGCACGACAACGTCTATCCGAAGGGGCAGACGGACGCCGACGCCAAGAAGCAGAACGCCGAGGAGTTCGCCTCCTCCGAGGACAGCGCCCGGACCGCCGCGCTCAACCAGATGGGCATCCCGGTCGGCACCGAGCTGATCATCAAATCGGTCACGGCGGGGGCCCCGGCGGAGGGCCGGCTGCACGCGGGCGACCAGATCGTGGCCGTCGACGGCACTCCGGTCAGCACGGCCGAGCAGGTGGTGGCCGCGGTCACCAAGCACAAGCCGGGCGAGTCGGTGGTCTTCACCGTCGTCCCGCGGGTCAAGGACGCGACCGGCAACGGCGGCGCCAACCCGGGCGACCGGACCGACGTCACCGTCCCCACCGTGCGGGCCAAGGACCTCGACCCGAAGGCCCCGGCCGAGCGGGCGGAACTCGCGGTGGTCGGCATCGGCACCACGATCCGGCACACCTACCCGTTCCAGATCGACATCGGCCTCCAGGACGTCGGCGGGCCGAGCGCCGGGCTGATGTTCTCGCTCGGCATCATCGACAAGCTCACCCCCGGCGGCGACCTCACCGGCGGCCGGTTCGTGGCGGGCACCGGCACCATCGACGACGACGGCAAGGTCGGCCCGATCGGCGGGATATCGATGAAGCTGATCGCCGCCCGGGACGCCGGTGCCGAGTACTTCTTCACCCCGTCCTCGAACTGCGCCGAGGCGACCAAGAACGTCCCGTCCGGGCTGAACCTGATCAAGACGGACACGCTGGACGGCGCGCTGAAGTCGCTGGAGCAGATCCGCTCCGGGCAGACCTCCGCGCTGCCGTCCTGCGCCGTGAAGTAGTGCCGTGACGTAATGCCGTGACGTCGTGCGGTGAACCTGAAGGGCGGCCGCCGGGGCGGCCGGGGGCTACGAGAAGGTCGCCAGCAGCGCAGCGGTCAGGCCGGGCACCAGGTCCGGGCCGGTCAGCACCTCGCGGGCGACGTCCTTGGAGCGCAGCCGCAGCGCGATCTCCTTCTTGCCGTTGCGCAGCACGGCGGCGGTGATCCGCACCTCCTCGCGCTTGGGGTGGTTGGCCACCCACTCGGCGAGCTGGGCGTCGCTGGCGTTGCGCGGGCGGGTCTGCTCGGAGCCCGGCGGCAGCATCAGGCGCTCGACGACCAGGGCGCAGCCGACCACCGCGTCGGGCCAGGCGATGGTGCCGAGGAACTTGTCCAGCTCCATGCCGGCCGGCAGCTCGTCCTGCTCGACCGGGGTGAGGCCGGCGGTGTCGTCGTCGGCGAGGCCGAGCTGGGCGGCGATCTTCGGGTCGGCCTTGCGCAGGGCGGTGCTGTCCACCAGGGCGAACAGCCGGGCCGGGAGGTCCCAGCCGAGCGTGGCGGCGTACTCGTCGATCTCCAGCGCGGCCCGGGTGAGCGGGGTGGCGGCGGGGAGCTTGGAGACGTCGTCGGGGGAGCCGGGGGAGTTGAGTGCATTGGACGCGTCGGACATGCCTCAATCCTCACACGCCGGGCGGGGGCCCGGGCGCCGGGCGCCGCGAGTGGGCCGGGGAACGGCCGGGACGGGGAACGTCGTCGTAACCGTCTGCTAACGGTGGGAACTCGGCCAAAGCCTGGTTAAGTTTCCCTGAAGACCGACTGACTCCAGACGACACAGCTGAGGTGCCACCGTGGTATTCCAGATGCCGGAACGCTCAGGGCCGGGTTTCCGGCGCAGGGTAGGGCCGCCCTCCCGGCGGGCGCGGGTGGCCCTGCTGACCCTGGGCGTGCTCGCGGTGCTGTTCCTGCTGTTCGTCATGTTCGCCGGGTTCTGGACGGACTGGCTGTGGTTCAGGTCCGTCCGCTACTCCTCGGTGTTCACCACGCAGCTGTGGACGAAGATCGGCCTGTTCGCGGTGTTCGGCCTGCTGATGGCGGTGATCGTCGGCTTCAACGTCTGGCTGGCGCACCGGCTGCGGCCGCCGCTGTCGGCGATGTCGGTCGAGCAGCAGAGCCTGGACCGCTACCGGTCGGGCCTGGCGCCGTTCAAGCGCTGGGCGCTGATCGGGGTCTCGCTGGTGATCGGCCTGGTGGCGGGCGCCGCGGCGTCCGGCCAGTGGCGGACCTGGCTGATGTGGACGAACGCGACGCCCTTCGGTGAGAAGGACGCCCAGTTCGGCATGGACGTCTCGTTCTACGCCTTCGACCTGCCGTTCTACGAGTTCGTGCTGGGCTTCGCGTTCAGCGCGGTGATCGTCTCGCTGCTGACCTCGGCGCTGGTGCACTACCTGTACGGGGGGCTGCGGCTGCAGGGCCCGGGCCGTCGGGCGAGCGCGGGCGCGCAGGGGCACCTGGCGGTGCTGCTGGGCGTGTTCGTGCTGCTGAAGGCGGTGGCGTACTGGCTGGACCGGTACGCGCTGGCGGTGAAGACCGGCTCCTACAAGGGGGTCTCCGGCTGGACCGGCCTGCGCTACGTGGATGCCAACGCGTTCCTGCCGGCCAAGACGATCCTGTTCTTCGTGGCGATCATCTGCGCGCTGCTGTTCTTCCTGACGCCGGTGCGCCGCACCTGGGCGCCGGCCCTGATCGGGCTGGGGCTGATGGTGCTGTCGGCGGTGCTGATCGGCGGGCTGTACCCGGCGATCGTGCAGCAGTTCCAGGTCAAGCCGAACGAGCAGGCCAAGGAAACGCCGTACATCCAGAAGAACATCGACGCGACGCGGCAGGCGTACGGGATCGCGGACGCGCAGACCACCCAGTACAGCCCGCAGGGGTCGACGACGGCCGAGGCGCTCAAGCCGGACGCGCAGACCATCTCCGACATCCGGCTGCTGGACCCGAACGTCGTCTCGCCGACCTTCCAGTCGATCGAGCAGCAGCGCAACTACTACGCCTTCCCGAACACCCTGGACGTGGACCGCTACGGCTCCGGCACGGACAAGCAGGACACCGTGATCGGCCTGCGCGAGCTGGACCTCAACGGCGTGCAGCGCAACTGGATCAACGACCACTTCAAGTACACCCACGGCTACGGCGCGGTCGTCGCCAAGGGCAACCAGGTCAGCGACAAGGGCGAGCCGGTGTTCACCGAGTCCGGCCTGCCGGCCACCGGCGCGCTGGGCGACTACCAGCAGCGGATCTACTACGGCGAGAAGACGACGTCGTACTCGATCGTCGGCGGCTCGAACAAGGAGATCGACTACACCACCAAGACCGGCGAGAACAAGGAGTACACCTACACCGGCAACAGCGGTGTCTCGCTGGACAACCCGATCACCCGGGCCGCGTACGCGGTGCGCTTCGCCGAGCCGCAGATCCTGTACGCGGGAGCGATCACCGACGGCGCGAAGGTGATCTACAACCGGACGCCGAAGGAGCGGGTGGAGAAGGTCGCCCCGTGGCTGTCGATCGACGCCGACGCGTACCCGGTGGTGCAGGACGGCCGGGTGGTCTGGGTGCTGGACGGCTACACCACCTCGGACGGCTACCCGTTCTCGTCGAAGACGACGCTGGGCACCGCGACCAAGGACTCGCTGACCAACCAGCGCGGTGAGCTGCTGACCGTCGCCAACCAGGTCAACTACATCCGCAACTCGGTCAAGGCCACGGTGGACGCCTACACCGGCGAGGTGAAGCTCTACCAGTGGGACGAGCAGGACCCGGTGCTGAAGACCTGGATGAAGGCGTTCCCCGGCACCGTCGAGCCGAAGGCGGACATCCCGGGCACGCTGCTGCCGCACCTGCGCTACCCGCAGGACATGTTCAAGGTGCAGCGCGACCTGCTCGGCCAGTACCACGTGACCGACGCCAACTCCTTCTTCAACGGCAGCGACATCTGGCAGATCCCGGTCGACCCGACCAGTGACACCAAGCAGGTCCAGCCGCCGTACTACGTGACGGTGCGGATGCCGGACCCGCAGGTCACCTCGGCGAGCTTCTCGCTGACCACGACCTTCGTGCCCAACGGCCGCCCGAACCTGGCCGCGTTCATGGCCGTCAACGCCGACCCGGGGCCGGACTACGGGAAGATCCGCATCCTGAAGATCTCGGGGGACAACAGCGCCCCCGGCCCCGGCCTGGTGCAGTCGACGTTCAACTCCCGGCAGGAGGTGGCCTCGCAGATCTTCGCGCTGAAGAGCGGCGGTGACACCGAGCTGGAGTACGGCAACCTGCTGACCCTGCCGGTCGGCGGCGGGCTGCTCAACGTCGAGCCGGTGTACGTGCGCGGACGCGGCGCCAAGTACCCGACGCTGCAGAAGGTGCTGGCGGTGTACGGGAACGACAACGTGGCGTTCGAGAACACCCTGGAGGACGCGCTGAAGAAGGTGTTCGCCGGGGCGGCCCCGGGGACCACGCCGACCGCGCCGTCCACGCCCAACAACCCGGGAACGCCCACCAACCCGGGGACGTCGACGAGTCCGGCGACGCCGGGCGGGACGATCTCGCCGGAGCTGCAGAAGGCGCTCGGGGACGCGGAGAAGGCGTACAACGACAGCCAGACCGCGTTCAAGAACGGCGACTGGGTGGCCTACGGCAACGCCCAGAAGGCGCTGGGCGATGCGCTGAAGGCGGCCGAGGCGGCCCGCGGCGGGAGCCCGGCGCAGGCCCCGACGCCGGGCGCGACGCCGACCGGATCGCCGTCCGGCCAGCCGTAGCCGTAGCCGTAGCCGCAGCCGTGGCCCGCTGAGCTGCGGCAACCGATTGCTGTTCCACCCCGCGCCCGTGCTATGGTTCAACCACCGACGCGGGGTGGAGCAGCTCGGTAGCTCGCTGGGCTCATAACCCAGAGGTCGCAGGTTCAAATCCTGTCCCCGCTACTCAGTGGCCAGAGGCCCGGAGGATTCTTCCTCCGGGCCTCTGGTGTTTTCCCCCCGAAGCGGCGGGAACCGCTCCGGTACCATCAACCGTCGCCAACGACGACGGCACGGGGTTTGTGAGGCCCGAGTGTCGGGAAATCGACAAAGCGCCGAAGCAATTTCGTCGGCTTCGGGTCGGCCCCGCCCGAATTCGGCCGGGGCAGGTGTACGCGGGTTGCGGGTGGTGCGACGATGGGACACATGGGGGACGGTGCGCGGCTGCTGATCGGCCGTCGGTTCCGGCGCCTCCCCTGGGGGTCCCCCCGGCCGCGGGCCGGGGCACGATGCCGCGACACTCTGGGGGAGCGGGAGTCGGCATGAGGCTGATCGGCAAGTACGGGTCAGGCACCAAGTCCGCGGCGGCCACCGAGACGGACACCGACGCCTGGGCGGAGAGCCCCGAGAGCCGCCCCGGAGCCCTGCCCGCCCAGCGCACCAGCGGCCTGTTCGAGCGCCCCCCGGTCGCCGGCTACGGCCCCGACAGCCTGGTCCGGGTGCCCACCCGTCAGTTCGCCGAAGCCGTCCGCCCGTACGGGCCCGACGGTGGTGCTGTCGACGGCCCGAACGCCGCCGCACTCGACCCGGCCGGTCTGGACACCACCAGCTTCGAGACCGCGCTGGCCGCCCGCGAGAGCGCCGCGCTGGAGGCCCGCCACCGGCAGGCCGCCGACGACGGCGACCAGGACGCCGCCAGCCGGCTCGGCACCCTGCTGCTGCGCCGCGGCGACCTGGAGGACGCCGAGCCCTACCTGCGCGCCGCCGCGGCCGCCGGAACGCGCGCCGCCGCCAACAACCTCGGCGTGCTGCTGCACCAGCAGGGCCACCGCGCCGAGGCCGCCCAGTGGTGGCGCCAGGCCGCGGTGGCCGGCAGCGCCCCCGCCGCGCACGCGCTCGGGCTCCAACTGCGCGACCAGGGCGAGGAGGAGGCCGCCGAGTACTGGCTGCACTTCGCCGCCGACCACGGCCACCCGCTCGGCGCCTACGCGCTGGGCGACCTGATGGAGCACCGGCGCGACGTGCGCGCCGAGCGCTGGTTCAAGGTCTCCGCCGACGCCGGGCACCGGGAGGCCGCCTACCGGCTGGCCCGGATGCGCGAGGCCGCCGGGGACAAGGAGATCGCCGAGGCCTGGTACCGCACCGCCGCCGCCCGCGGCCACGCCCGCGCCGCGCTGCGCCTGGGCGTGCTGCTGGAGGAGCGCGCCGCCACCGACCAGCCGCTGCTGGAGGAGGCCGCCCGCTGGTACCGGCAGTCCGCGCAGAACGGCGAGCCGCGCGCCGCCTGCGCGCTGGGCTTCCTGCTGCGCGACTCCGGGGACCTGGCCGCCGCCGCCGAGTGGTGGCGGGAGGCCGCCGAGGCCGGCGACGGCAACGCCGCCAACGCGCTGGGCGCCCTGCACGCCGGGCGCGGCGAGTCCAAGGAGGCCGAGCACTGGTACCGCACCGCCCTGGACGCGGGCGACCAGAACGGCGCCTTCAACCTCGGCCTGCTCTGCGTCGCCACCGGCCGGGACCAGCAGGCCGAGCAGTGGTACCGCCGGGCCGCGTACGCCGGGCACCGGGAGGCCTGCAACGCGCTGGCCGTGGTGCTGTTGCAGCGCGGCGAGGAGACCGGCGCCGAGCCGTGGTTCTCCAAGGCGGCCGAGGCCGGCAGCGTGGACGGCGCGTTCAACCTGGGCGTGCTGCACGCCGGGCGCGGCGAGCAGCGGCAGGCCCAGGAGTGGTACGCGCGGGCCGCCGCCGAGGGTCACGGCGAGGCCGCGCTGCAACTGGCCGTCGCCCAGGAGCAGCGGGGCAACCTGGCCGGCGCGCTGGAGCGCTACCGGCAGGCGGCGTCCGGCGGGTCGGCGGAGGGCGCGTTCCGGCTGGCCTCGGTGCTGGACCGGCGCGGTGACGCGGACACCGAGGCCGAGCACTGGTACGCGCTGGCGGCCGATGCCGGGCACCGGCGGGCGCAGGTGCGGATGGGGGTGCGGGCGGCCGAGCGCGGCGCGCTGGAGATCGCCGAGAGCTGGTACCGGCGGGCGGCCGAGGCCGGCAGCCGCAGCGCCGCCTTCAACCTGGGGCTGCTGCTGGCCCGGCAGGACCGCGAGGCGCAGGCGATGCTCTGGTACACCCGGGCGGCCGACGCCGGGCACGGGCGGGCGGCGCTGCGCCTGGCGCTGTTGGCGCTGCGTCGGGGGGAGCCGGTGCAGGCGGAGAACTGGTGCCGCCGGGCGGCTGACTACGGGCCGGCCGAGGTGGCGGAGCGGGCCGGGCGCCTGCTGGGCGCGCTGCACGCGGAGCTGAGCGCGTAGCGCGTGTCCGGCGGTTCCCGCCGGTCGGTCGGTGCCGTTACGGCGTGCCCGTGCAGTCCGGGCAGAGGCCGCGGTAGGTGACCTCGGCGGTGGTGACGGTGAAGCCGAAGCGTTCGCCGGCCGGGAGGGCGGCGAGCGGGTCGCCGTGCGGGTGGACGTCGCGGATGGCGCCGCAGCCGGAGCAGACCAGGTGCTGGTGGGCGCGGTGGGCGTTGGGGTCGTAGCGCTTGGCGCGTCCGTTGGTGGCGACCTCCAGGACCTCGCCGAGGCCGACCAGTTCGCCGAGGGTGTTGTAGACGGTCGCGCGGCTGATCTCGGGCAGGCGGGCGACGGCGCGGGCGTGCACCTCGTCCGCGGTGAGGTGCACGTGGTCGCCGTCGAGGACCTCGGCCACGACCCGGCGCTGTGAGGTCAGCCGCCAGCCGCGTCCGCGAAGTCGTTCCAGCAGGTCGCTCATGGGAACAGGATAAGTCACGCTCTGAGATTGGTTCCAGTGTTGACTTGGACAAAGTCCAAGTTAGGATCGAGTCGTCACGACCGGATAACGCGGAGGCCCTCTTATGACGACCCAGGACGAGCTGCGCCCCACCCTCACCACGGAGGCGGGTGCCCCCGTCGCCGACAACCAGAACACCGAGACCGCGGGCCCCGGCGGCCCGGCGCTCATCCAGGACCAGCAGCTCTTCGAGAAGCTCGCGCACTTCAACCGCGAGCGGATCCCGGAGCGCGTGGTGCACGCCCGCGGCGCGGCGGCCTACGGCACCTTCACGGTGACCGCCGACCTGACGCCCTACACCCGGGCCTCGTTCCTGTCCGAGGTCGGCAAGCAGACCGAGGTCTTCCTGCGGTTCTCCACGGTGGCCGGCAACCTCGGCTCGGCCGACGCGGTGCGCGACCCGCGCGGCTTCGCGCTGAAGTTCTACACCGAGGAGGGCAACTACGACCTCGTCGGCAACAACACCCCGGTGTTCTTCATCAAGGACGCCGTGAAGTTCCCCGACTTCATCCACACCCAGAAGCGCGACCCGTACACCGGCTCCCAGGAGGCGGACAACGTCTGGGACTTCTGGGGCCTGTCGCCCGAGGCCACCCACCAGGTGACCTGGCTGTTCGGCGACCGCGGCATCCCGGCCAGCTACCGCCACCTCAACGGCTACGGCTCGCACACCTTCCAGTGGCAGAACGAGGCCGGCGAGCACTTCTGGGTCAAGTACCACTTCAAGACCGACCAGGGCATCAGGAACCTCACCCAGGACGAGGCCAACCGGCTGGCCGGCGAGGACCCGGACAGCCACCAGCGCGACCTGCGCGAGTCGATCGAGCGCGGCGAGTTCCCCAGCTGGACCGTGCAGGTCCAGATCATGCCGGCGGCCGACGCGGCGCAGTACCGCTTCAACCCCTTCGACCTCACCAAGGTCTGGCCGCACGCCGACTACCCGCCGGTCGAGATCGGCCGGCTGGAGCTCAACCGCAACCCCGACAACGTCTTCGCCGAGGTCGAGCAGTCGATCTTCTCCCCGTCGCACTTCGTGCCCGGCATCGGCCCGTCCCCCGACAAGATGCTGCAGGGCCGCCTGTTCGCGTACGCGGACGCCCACCGCTACCGCGTCGGCATCAACGCCGACCACCTGCCGGTGAACCGCCCGCACGCCACCGAGGCGCGCACCAACAGCCGCGACGGCCACCTGTACGACGGCCGCCACGGCCGCCAGAAGAACTACGAGCCGAACAGCTTCGGCGGCCCGGTGCAGACCGGCCGCCCGCTGTGGGCCGCCACCGCGGTCACCGGTGCCACCGGCAACCACGAGGCGCCCTCGCACGCCGAGGACGACGACTTCGTGCAGGCCGGCAACCTGTACCGGCTGTTCTCGGAGGACGAGAAGCAGCGGCTGATCGCCAACCTGGCCGGCTTCATCGCCAAGGTCTCCGCCGACCGCGAGGACATCGTCGAGCGGGCGGTCGACAACTTCCGCAAGGCCGACGCCGACTACGGGCAGCGGCTGGAGGCGGCCGTCCGGGAGCTGCGCAAGCAGTAGCCGGGACGCGCCCCGACGAGCGGCGGGCCCGGTCGACCAGAGGACTGGTCGACCGGGCCCGCACCATGTTCAAGCGGCCGGACAGGGCCTAGACACTCAGGCGGCGCAGGGTTTCCTCGTGGAGGATGCCGTTGCTGGCGACGGCGTCGGCGCCGCCGGGGCCGGGCACGCCGTCCAGACCGGTGAAGCGGCCGCCGGCCTCCTCGACGATGACGCAGTTGGCGGCCATGTCCCAGAGCGACAGCTCGGGCTCGGCGGCGATGTCGACCGCGCCCTCGGCCACCATCATGTAGGACCAGAAGTCGCCGTAGGCGCGGGTGCGCCAGCAGGCGCGGGTGAGGTCCAGGAAGGGGTCGAGGCGGCCGCGCTCCTCCCAGCCGGAGAGCGAGGAGTAGGAGAAGGAGGCGTCCTCGATCCGGGACACGCCGGAGACGTGGATCCGGGAGGCCTTGGTGAGGCTGCGGCCGGCGTAGGCGCCGAGGTCCTTGGCCGCCCACCAGCGGCGCTGCAGCGCGGGGGCGGAGACGATGCCGACCACCGGGCGCTCGACGCCGTCCGGGCCGTCCTCCAGCAGGGCGATCAGGGTCGCCCAGACCGGGACGCCGCGGATGTAGTTCTTGGTGCCGTCGATCGGGTCGACCACCCAGCGGCGCGGGCCGGAGCCCTGGAGGCCGAACTCCTCGCCGAGCACCGCGTCGCGCGGGCGGGCGCGCTGCAGCACGCTGCGGACGAGCTCCTCGGCGGCCTTGTCGGCGTCGCTCACGGGGGTGAGGTCGGGCTTGGTCTCGACCTTCAGGTCGAGGGCGCGGAAGCGCTCCAGGGTGACCGAGTCGGCCGAGTCGGCGAGGACGTGGGCGAGTCGGAGATCGTCGTGGTAGTCGGCCATGTCCGAAACCCTAGCGATCCCGCCCGGATCGGGACAGCCGGGCTCGCGGGCGGGGACGGCCGCTCAGTGCGCCGAGCCGCTGAGCTGGAGGCCGATCACGCCGGCGATCACCAGGGAGATCGAGACCAGCTTCAGCACCGAGGTGGTCTCGTCCAGGAAGACCATGCCGTAGATGGCGGTGCCGGCCGCGCCGATGCCGGTCCACACCGCGTAGGCGGGGCCGACCGGCAGGCTCTTCAGGGACAGCGTGAGCAGGCCGAAGCTGCCCAGGGCGAACACGCAGAAGCTGATGGTGGGCCAGAGCTTGGTGAAGCCCTCGCTGAGCTTGAGGTTGATCGCGAAGCCGGTCTCCAGCAGGCCGGCCAGGACCACCAAGGCCCATGCCATCGCGTGCCCTCCCTGTCGATCGACGGGTCGGACCGCGCTGTGGCCCGACCTTCCTATGATCGCCAGGCCGGCGCGGTCCGACACCTCGAACGGTCGGGAAACCCCATGGGACGGTAAAACCGCCGCCCGGGTCAGTCGCCCTCGCGGGCCTCCTTGCTGGCCAGCAGGCGGCGCAGCGAGTAGAGCCGGGCGCCCTCGGCGTGGCCGCCGGCGACCCAGGCGTCCAGCGCGCAGTCCGGCTCGTCGTGGCTGCAGGCGCGCGGGCAGTCGACGGTGCCGGGCTCCAGGTCGGGGAAGGCGTGGATGACCCGGGACGGGTCGATGTGCGAGAGGCCGAAGGAGCGGAAGCCCGGGGTGTCGATCACCCAGCCCGGGTCCAGCGCCTTCTTGGAGCCCGGCTTGGCCCCGGGCGGCGGGGGCAGCCGCAGCGCCAGGGCGGACACGGTGGTGTGCCGGCCGCGCCCGGTGACCGCGTTGACCCGGCCGGTCTGCCGCTGGTGGTCCGGGACGAGGGCGTTGACCAGAGTGGTCTTGCCGACGCCGGAGTGGCCGATGAACACCGTGGAGAGCCCGCGCAGGTGCGCGCGCACGGCCTCGGCGCCCTCCGTCTCCAGGTCGTCCCGACGGGTGACCACGTAGTCGATGCCGAGCGGCGCGTACGACTCCAGCAGCGGTTCGGCCGGGGCGAGGTCGGCCTTGGTGAGCACCAGCAGCGGCTCCATGCCCGCGTCGTACGCGGCCACCAGGCAGCGGTCGATCAGCCGGGGGCGGGGCTCCGGGTCGGCCAGCGCCGTGACGATGGCCAGCTGCTGGGCGTTGGCGACGACGATCCGCTCGTACGGGTCGTCGTCGTCCGCCGTGCGCCGCAGCACCGAGCTGCGCTCCTCGACCCGGACGATCCGGGCGAGCGTGTCGGTGTCCCCGGAGAGGTCGCCGACGATGTTGACCACGTCGCCCACGACGACGCCCTTGCGGCCCAGCTCGCGGGCCTTCATGGCGACGATCTCGCGTTCCTGCTTGGTGCCCGGGTCGATCAGGCAGGTCAGCCGGCCGCGGTCGACGGTCAGCACCATCGCCTCGGCGGCGTCCTCGTGTTTGGGCCGGATCCGGGTCCGCGGCCGGGAGCCCCGGCGGGCGGGGCGGTTGCGGATGTCGTCCTCGTCGGCGTCCTTGCCGTAGCGGCGCATGTGCTCAGTCTCCGCTCAGGCGTCCGCCACCGCTTCGCCGAGCAGTTCCGCCCACATCTTCGGGAAGTCCGGCAGGGTCTTGGCGGTGGTGGCCACGTTCTCCACCTCGACGCCGGGCACGGCCAGGCCGACCACGGCGGCGGCGGTGGCCAGGCGGTGGTCCTCGTAGGTGTGGAAGACGCCGCCGTGCAGCGGGCGCGGGCGGATCCGCAGGCCGTCCTCGGTCTCGGTGACGTCGCCGCCGAGGTCGTTGATCTCCTTGGCGAGCGCGGCGAGCCGGTCGGTCTCGTGCAGCCGCAGGTGGGCGATGCCGTACAGGTGGGACTCGGAGTCGGCCAGTGCGGCGACGGCGGCGATCACCGGGGTGAGCTCGCCGACGTCGTGCAGGTCCGCCTCGATGCCGTGGATCCGCCCGGTGCCGGTGAACTGCAGGCCCTCGTCGGTGAACTCGCAGGCGCCGCCCATCCGGGTGTAGATCTCGCGCAGCTGGTCGCCGGGCTGGCTGGTGTGCTTGGGCCAGTCGCGCACGGTGACCCGGCCGCCGGTGACCAGGGCGGCGGCGAAGAACGGCGCGGCGTTGGAGAGGTCCGGCTCGACCACCAGGTCGCGGCCGATCAGGGCGCCGGGGGTGACCCGCCAGACGTCCTTCTCGCCGCCGTCCTCGGGGGCGTCGACCTGGACGCCGGCCAGGCGCAGCATCTCGACGGTCATCCGGATGTGCGGCAGCGACGGCACCGGGCCGCCGACGTGCCGGACCTCGACGCCCTGGTTGTAGCGGGCGCCGGAGAGCAGCAGGGCGGAGACGAACTGGGACGAGGAGGAGGCGTCCAGCTCGACCGGGCCGCCGTCGAGCGCGCCGGTGCCGTGCACGGTCAGCGGGAAGGCGCCGCGGCCGCCGTCGTCGATCCGGGCGCCGAGCGCGCGCAGGGCGTTGATCACGCCGTGCTGGGGGCGCTCGTAGCTGCGCGGGTCGCCGTCGAAGTGCACGGGGCCGTCGGCGAGGACGGCGAGCGGGGGCAGGAAGCGCATCACGGTGCCGGCGTTGCCGACGTCGATCGAGGCGGGGCCGCGCAGCGCGGGGGTCGGGATGACCCGCCAGGCCTCGCCGCCACCGGTGCCGCCGGAGTCGTTGTTGACCTTCTCCTCGATGCCGACGCCGAGGGCGCGCAGGCCGTCGGCCATCAGCTGGGAGTCGCGGCTGCGCAGCGGTCGGCGCACCCAGCCGGGCTCGTCGGCGAGGGCCGCCAGCACCAGGGCTCGGTTGGTGACCGACTTGGAGCCGGGGATGGTGACGGTGGCGTCAACGGGGGTGGTCGCGACGGGGGCGGGCCACAGGGTCTCGGTCATGGGGCCAAGTTTAGGGGCCGTACCGGAACGGCCCCTGCGCCAACCGCATGGCGGGACGGGGGAGGCCCGGTGCGGGGGTTGTAGCAGTCGGCCCGCGCCGCGGGCGGGGGTCAGTACAGGGGCTGGAGCAGCCAGCTCGCGCTCAGGGCGAGGCAGGCGAGGGCGGTGAGCAGGAAGACGGTGATCCAGGCGAGGCCGGGGATGTGGGTGAGGCGGGCCAGTTGGTCGGCGTCGGAGTCGCGGGCCCAGCCGATGCGGCGCTGGTGCTGGAGTTCGAGGACCGGGCGGACGGCGCCGAACAGCAGGAACCAGCAGCCGAGGTAGGCGAAGCCGGCCTGGACCTCGGCGCTGCCGAACCAGGAGACCAGGAAGAAGGCGCCGCCGGCGACCAGCACGGTGAACAGGCCGAAGGCGTTGCGGATGCGCACCAGGAGGGCGAGCAGCAGGACGACGGCCAGCCAGAGCAGCAGGGTGATCCGGCCGGTGGAGAGCAGGGCGGCGCAGCCGAGGCCGAGCAGGGCGGGGGCGGTGTAGCCGGCGGCGGCGGTGAGGATCATGCCGGGGCCGGTGGGGCGGCCGTAGGAGAGGGTGAGGCCGGAGGTGTCGGAGTGCAGCCGGATGCCGGCGAGCCGGCGGCCGGTGACGAGGGCGATCAGGCCGTGGCCGCCTTCGTGGGCGATGGTCACGGCGTTGCGGGTGACGTGCCAGAGCGGGCGGGCGAGGACGGCGAGCAGGGCGGCGCCGGCGGTGGCCAGTACCAGCCAGCCGGGCGGCGCGGGCTGGGTGCCGGTGACCTGGTTCCACAGTTCGCCGAGGTTCTGGTCGGTGGGTTGTGCGCTCATCGTCTCGTCTCCGCCTCCGTCCGCTGCGTTGGGCCGTTCGGGGCAGCCTCCCATGCGGGGACGGGCGGGCGGGAGCGGACGGTTCTCCTGGCGGGATGAAGAAGTGGTGAGCGGGGCCGGCATGGCAAGCTGGCCCGCATGTGCGGTCGCTTCGCAGCCAGTGGCAAGCCCGAGGACATCGTCGAGCTGTTCGGCGTCGAGCAGTGGGATCCGGCGCAGACGCTGGCCCCCAACTGGAACGTCGCCCCGACCACCAGCGCCTTCGTGGTGCTGGAGCGGGTGCCGAAGGGCCGGTCGCGGCCGGTGCGCCAGCTGAGGGTGCTGCGCTGGGGCCTGGTGCCGCAGTGGTCGCGGTCGGCCGAGACGGCGGTGAAGATGATCAACGCCCGGTCGGACACGGTGCACGAGAAGCCCTCGTACCGGCAGGCGTTCGCCTCGCGCCGGTGCATCCTGCCGGTGGACGGCTACTACGAGTGGCAGACGGTGCCGGGGGAGCGCGGCAAGGCGCGCAAGAAGCCGTTCTTCGTCTCCCGGGCGGACGGCACCCCGCTGGCGCTGGCCGGGCTGTACGAGTTCTGGCGCGACCGGACGGTGCCGGCCGACCATCCGGCGGCCTGGCTGGTGACCTTCACCATCGTCACCACCGACGCCGAGGAGTCGCTGGCGCCGATCCACGAGCGGATGCCGCTGTTCCTGGACCCGGCCTCCTACGACGAGTGGCTGGACCCGGGGCTGGACGACCCGGACGAGCTGCGCCGGCTGCTGATACCGCCGCCGCCCGGTGCGCTGCTGGCCACCCCGGTGTCGCCGGCGGTCGGCAGCATCCGCAACAACGGACCGGAGCTCAAGGAGCCGTGGGCCGAGGCGGAGTACGAGACCACCCTGTTCTGACGTCCGACGATTCACGATCGAGTCCTGACAGCTGAGGGAGCCTGAGCCGGTTGGAGCGACCGACGATGACCACCGAACTCGTCCCCACCGAGGTGGGGGACGCCCGGATCACCTACCACCGGGCCGGTGCGCCGAAGGCGCTGCTGGCGCTCGGTCACGGCGCGGGCGGCGGGATCGAGGCGCGGGACCTGGTGGCGCTGGCGGCGGCGCTGCCGGCGCGCGGGATCACCGTGGCGCTGGTGGAGCAGCCGTGGCGGGTGGCGGGCAAGCGGCTCGCCCCGGCGCCGCGCACGCTGGACCGCGGCTGGATCCCGGTCGCCGGGCGGCTGGCCGGCCAGGGGCTGCCGCTGGTGGTCGGCGGGCGCAGCGCCGGGGCGCGGGTGGCCTGCCGGACCGGGGCGCAGAGCGGGGCGGTGGGGGTGGTGGCGCTGGCGTTCCCGCTGCACCCGCCGGGCCGGCCGGAGAGGAGCCGGGCGCAGGAGCTGCTGGAGTCGGGGGTGGCGACGCTGGTGGTGCAGGGTACGGCGGATCCGTTCGGCGGGCCGCAGGAGTTCCCGGAGCCGCCGACCGGGCACGAGCTGGTGGCGGTGCCGTACGGCGGGCACGGTTTCGACGTGCCCAAGCGGGCGCCGGTGGGGCAGGACGAGGTGCTGGAGGCGATCTGCCGGGCGGTCGGGGACTGGGTGCTGCGGGTCGCCTGAGGCGGCGGTGGCGGTGGGGGCGGCCGTGAGCGGGGGGTTTCCGCTCGATCACCCGTACGAGCGATTTCGGGGCGGGCGCGGGAATGCGGGCGGGGTCGGGGTGGTTGGCACTCTCGTCAGCACGATTCCCGGTTGAGAGGCAGGGCAGATGGGTTCGATCGCGTGCCCCGAGCGGTCAGAGCAGCGCGAGGCCGCCGCGGCGTTCGGCCCCGCCTGGTCCGACTGGATTGCCGCGGGCGAGAAGCCCGTCAGCCCGATATCCTCCATTTCGGGGCGGCCCGCCGTGGGTCGTGCCCGCCATGCCGAGGAGGTGGGTCCGGTCGTCGGGACCGAGCACGAGGCCGAGCCGGGCCGGGGCCCGGAGGAGGGCCGGCCCACGGGCGAGGCGCTCACCGGTGAGGAGCTGGCCGAGGCGATCGGTGAGGACACCTTCCGGGTGTCGGCACAGGAGAGCGAGGAGGCCCGGCGGGAGCGCTTCGAGCGCGACGCCCTGGGCTACCTGGATCCGATGTACTCGGCGGCGCTGCGCATGACGCGCAACCCCGCGGACGCGGAGGACCTGCTCCAGGAGGCGTTCGCCAAGGCGTACGCGTCCTTCCACCAGTTCCGCGAGGGCACCAACCTCAAGGCCTGGCTGTACCGCATCCTCACCAACACGTTCATCAACTCGTACCGCAAGAAGCAGCGCGAGCCCCAGCGCACGGCGGCGGAGGAGATCGAGGACTGGCAGCTGGCCCGCGCCGAGTCGCACATGTCGACCGGTCTGCGCTCGGCCGAGACCCAGGCGCTCGACCACCTCCCCGACAGCGATGTGAAGGACGCGCTCCAGGCCATTCCGGAGGAATTCCGGATCGCCGTGTACCTCGCGGACGTAGAAGGCTTTGCGTACAAGGAGATCGCGGACATCATGGGTACTCCCATCGGCACGGTGATGTCCCGGCTGCACCGCGGCCGCCGTCAGCTGCGCGGCATGCTGGAGGATTACGCCCGTGAGCGCGGGCTCGTCCCGGCCGGCAGCGGGGCAGGGCAGGAAGCGAAGGGCTCGGGCTCATGAGCTGCGGCGATCCGCACGACACGGAGTGTGGCGAGGTCCTCGACCACCTCTACGAATTCCTCGACAACGAGATGGCCGAGGGCGACTGCGCCAAGCTGCGGGTGCACTTCGAGGAGTGCTCGCCCTGCCTGAAGCAGTACGGGCTGGAGCAGGCGATCAAGGCGCTGATCAAGCGCTCCTGCGGCTGCGACGACACCCCGGCCGACCTGCGCAGCAAGGTGCTGGCCAGGATCGACTCGATCCGGGCGGGGCAGCGTTCGGGCGAGCAGGTGGTGGTCGCCGTCGACACCACGGTCGAGTTGCACGTCGAGACGGACCGGCCGGCGCCGGGCGCCGGCGAGGCCCCGGAGGAGCCGACGGTTCGCGGTGCCGCCGTCGAGGCGGGTGCCCCGGCGGAGTAGCCGGGCGGCCGTTCGACGGCCGTTCAACAGCCGGGCGGAGCAAGCGGACGGGCCTGCCGGCGAGGGCGGGCCGAGCGGTCCGGACACGGAGTCAGACGGCCCCGGGGGCGTGCGCTCCCGGGGCCGCTCCCTTTGTGCTTGCATGCGCCCCTCACTCGTTCGAGTGAGTTGGCGGTGCGCCAGCAGCGTCGTCGCGCCATCATGCGTCCCTGCGCCCGGGTGGCGGCCTATCCTCCTGACGGACGCTCACCGCCGTTCCACCCGGCGAGCTGAGGCAACGCGGGCCCGGACGTCGGGGAGGTCGAGATCGCTGTCGACGGCGAAGACGCGGCCCTGCCGGAGGGGGCGATGCGCTACCTGGTGGCCGTCCCGGTGGCGGCGCTGTGCTGCCTGCTGCCGCTGCTGCCGACGGGTGTGCCGCCCGCGGTCCCGCGCTGGCTCGGCGCCCCGGTGGACTGGCCCAAGGTCGGGCTGCTGGCCTTCCTGCACGGCTGCTGGGAGTCGCTGGCCCAGGGCCTGCCGACGCCCTGCCTGCGTCTGGTCCGCCGGCTGCTGCGCCGCCCGCCGCCGCCCGAGCGGGCGCTCTCCCGCCCCGGGGTCAACGCCTTCTTCCCGGTGCTGTTCGCCGGCGTGCTGATGCTGCCGCCGGCCGCCGCCGCGCTGGTCGCGGTGCCCGCCGCGGTGCTCGGCGGCCCGGCCGGGCGCGACTGCCGGACCCGCCGGCTGTGGAACGGCTCCCAGCTCGCGCTGTGCGCCTTCGCCTCCGCGGCCGCCTTCCACCTGCTGCACGGGCCGCAACTGCTGCTCGGCTCCCGCTTCCCGGCCGCGCTGCTGCCCGGCTTCGCCGCCGTCGTCACGTTCTGCCTGGTCAACGGGGTGCTGGTGGGCGCGATGCTGATGCTCGCGGAGGACCGCCGGCCCGTCGTGCTGCTGCGCGGGGCGGTCGCGGTGTGCGGGCTGCCGGTGCTGGTGCACGCGGCCGGCGGGCTGATGGTGGCCGTGCTCTGGCAGGGCCCGTACGGGGCGTTCGCGGCGCTGCTGGCGCTGCTGCCGCTGTCGATCTCGGCCTGGGTGTTCGCCCAGGGGCAGCGCGAGCGGGACGCCCACCAGGCCACCGTGCAGTCGCTGGTGCAGGCCGTGGAGATCAAGGACTCGTACACCCGCGGGCACAGCGAACGGGTCGGCCGGGCATCGGTGCTGATCGCCGGTCAGCTCGGGATGGAGGCCGAGCGGCTGCGCACCCTGCGCTTCGCGGGGATCCTGCACGACGTCGGCAAGCTGGGCGTGGCCACCGAGTTGCTGCGCAGAAACGGTCCCCTCAGCGAGGCGGAGCGGCGGGCCGTCGAGATCCACCCCGTGTACGGGTACGAGCTGGTGCGCGGGATCGCCTTCCTCGGCGAGGCGCACGCCGGGATCCTGCACCACCACGAGCGGATGGACGGCCGGGGTTACCCGAGCGGGCTGGTCGGCGAGCAGATCCCCGAGTTCGCCCGGATCATCTCGGTCGCCGACGCCTTCGACTCGATGACCTCCACCCGCTCCTACCGGCGCGGCCGCCCGGTCGCCGAGGCCGTGGCGGAGCTGGAGCGCTGCTCGGGCAGCCAGTTCGACCCGGTGATGGTCCGGGCGCTGATCGACGCGCTGGCCGGGCACGACTGGCAGCCGGTGCTGCCGCCGCCCGGGGACGGCATCCGGGCCGTCCCCGACATTCCGCTCGGGGTGCCCGAGCCGGCCCGGGCGGCGCCCGGCCGGGTGCCCGCGCAGGGCGGGAGCGTCCCCACGGCCGGGCAGCCGTGACCGCGGTCGGCCGGGAGGCCCGCGTGGTGCACGCGGCGGCGGCCGCGCTGCTGGTGTTCGCGGTGGGCGCGGTCGCGCTGCGCGGGGTGGCCGGGGCGCGGGTCGCGCTGGCGTTCACGGCGCTGATCGCGCTCGGCGAGTGCGTGCGGATCACCCTTCCGGGCGACCGCGAGCAGGCGCCGATCGGCGCGGCCGGCGCCCTGGCGTACGCCCTGCTCGGGCCGCTGCGCGGGGTGCCCACCGCGCACGGGATGCTCCAGGTGGTCGCGGTGACCGGCGTCGGCCTGCTGCTGGCCTGGCTGCCCGGCCTCGCGCTGCCCTGGCTCAGGGCGTGCCGCCCGGGCCGGGGTCGGCCGGGCCCGGTCCGGCGGGCCCGCACCGGCCGCTCGCACCGGCGCCCGCCCTGGGCCGACCCGGCCCGGCGGGACAGCGCCGCCCGCCGGCTGCTCGGGGTCGGCTTCGCCGCCGCCGTCTTCCAGCCGCTCTACAACGGCGGACTGGTCGACCGCTTCTCGCCCGAGGGCCCGGCGTACGGGGCGTTCCTGACCGCCGTCGCCGCGCTGGCCGCGCTCTGCGACGCGACCCTGGCGGCGCTGCTGCGCCGGTCGGCGGCGGGTCTGGAGGGCGGGCTGCGGTTCCCGGCGGCGCTGGAGGACGAGCTGCGCTCGCTGTTCGGGATCGGCTCGGCGATCGTCGCCACCGGGATGCTGGTCAGCCTGGCGGCCGGCGAGGTCGGGCTGTGGGCGCTGCCGCTGTTCTGCACCCCGCTGCTGCTCGCCCAGGTGTCCTTCCGGCGGGCCGCGGCCGTGCGGGCCACCACCGGGCAGACCATCGCCAGCCTGGCCCGGGCCACCGAGGTGGCCGGCTACACCCCGCACGGGCACGCCCGCCGGGTCGCGGACACGGCGTGCGCGCTGGGGCGCGAGCTGGGGCTGGGCACCCGGGAACTCGCCCTGCTGGAGTACGCGGCGCTGATGCACGACGTGGGCCAGCTGTCGCTGGTCGAGCCGGTGCCGGACGGCGCGACCGCGCTGCTGCCCTGCGCCGAGCAGCAGCGGATCGCCCGGCTGGGCAGCGAGGTGATCCGCCGCACCGGGGTGCCCCGGCAGGTCGCCGAGCAGGTCGCCCGGCTGGCCGATCCGGTGCTCGGCACGGCCGGCGGGGACGGCGCGGTGCCGCTGGCGGCCCGGATCATCCGGGTGGCCAACGCCCACGACGACCTGCTGACGGCGGCCCGCGGCCGCGGGGTCGGCGAGGCGGCGGGCCGGCTGGAGGCGCTGGAGGTGCTGCGGCTGGGGCGCGGCCGGCTGTACGACGCCCGGGTGGTGGACGCGCTGGCCCGGGTGGGCGGCTAGGGCTAGGGCTCGGGCGGGTGCGGGCGCGGGCTTGAGTCCGGGGGCTGACCCGGGCTCCGGCGGAGCGCCGCCGACCGGCGGGCCTGCGCCGGGGTTGAGGCGGGGCGGCCGGGCGGGCAGGCTGGGTAGGGGCGGCCCCAACCTCGGCGGTGGGGAGCGCGGGCGGGGGCGGGCGTGGTTGGATGCGGTCGTAGCGTGGAACACCGACCCGGGGCACCGTGCCCCGGACCCCCGCGGAAGTGGATCCGGACGCGGCGGTACGGGACTTGAGCGGACGACGACGGCAGGGACGAACGTGAGGATCTTCCACCGGGCACGGCACCGGCCGTCCGCCACCTGGCGGCAGACGACCGACCGGGCCTTCACGCTGATCGGCGACGGCCGCTACGAGGACGCCGGCGCGCTGCTGGTGATGGCCGCCGACCTGGAGCCCTGGCTGTCCGACTCCTGGTTCAACCTCGCCCTGCTGCACAAGTTCCGCCGGGACTGGGAGCAGGCCCGCTCGGCCGGACTGCGGGCCGTCGCCCTGCTGGACCGCGAGCACGGCGCCCCCGACTGGTGGAACCTCGGCATCACCGCGACCGCCCTGCAGGACTGGCCGCTGGCCCGCCGCGCCTGGCAGGCGTACGGGCTGAAGCTGCCCGGCGGCCCGGGCGGGCAGCAGGACGGCCCGGTCAGCCTGGACCTCGGCACCACCCCGGTGCGGCTCTCCCCGGACGGCGAGTCCGAGGTGGTGTGGGGCCGCCGGCTGGACCCGGCCCGGATCGAGGTGCTGTCCATCCCGCTGCCGTCCTCCGGCCGCCGCTGGGGCGAGGTGGTGCTGCACGACGGCGCCCCGCACGGCGAGCGGGTCACCGACGGGGTCGCCTACCCGGTGTTCGACGAGATCGAGCTGTGGGCGCCGTCCCCGGTGCCGACCTACGTGGTGCTGCTCCAGGCCGCCACGGCGGGGGACCGGGACGCGCTGGAGCGGGTGGTCGCGGACGCCGGCTACGCGGCGGAGGACTGGACGTCCTCGGTGCGGCTGCTCTGCCGGGCCTGCTCGGAGAGCCGGATGGCCACGGACGACGGGAACACCGCCCACCACGACCCGCACGACGACGGCGACGCCGCGCACCCCGGACACCTCAGCCACCTCAGCCAGGGCGGGGACGCCGGGATGTCCTGGTTGGTGGAGCGGGAGTGCGGGATCGCCGCGCCCGCGCTGCTGGTCCGCTCGCTGCTGGACCGCTGGGCCGCGGCCTCGCCCGGCACGCGGGCGTACCGCGATCTGGAAGAAGTCTGTTGAGCGCGCCGCTTACCCTTGAGCGGTGTACCCGGCGAGAGCCGAATACCTGGACCATTCTCGGAAGCGGAAGCGGATAAGCAGCGATGGCGGAGCAGCAGGACCACCAGCACGACCACGACCATGACCAGGAGTCGGCGGCCGACGAGGCCCCGCTGAAGGTGGTCGGCGAGCAGCCGGACCTCTCCAAGGGCACCGCCCGCCCGATCACCGTGGTGGGCAACCCGGTCCTGCACCGCGAGGTCAAGGACGTCACCGCGTTCGACGGTGAGCTGTCCGCGTTGATCGACGACATGTTCCAGTCGATGTACGCGGCCGAGGGCGTGGGCCTGGCGGCCAATCAGATCGGCGTGGACCTGAAGGTCTTCGTCTACGACTGCCCGGACGACGAGGGCGTGCGCCACATCGGCCACGTGATCAACCCGAAGCTGGAGGAGTACCCGGCGGACCGCCGGCGGGTGCTGGACGACAGCAACGAGGGCTGCCTGTCGGTGCCGGGCGCGTACGCCGAGCTGCCCCGCCCGGAGTACGCGGCGGTGACCGGCGTGGACAAGGACGGCCGGCCGATCCGGGTCGAGGGCACCGGCTTCTTCGCCCGCTGCCTGCAGCACGAGACCGACCACCTGTTCGGCACCCTCTACATCGACAAGCTGTCGAAGCGGGACCGCAAGGACGCGCTGAAGCAGATGGCCGAGGGCACCGCGCGGTACGCGACCGTGGCGAACGACTGACGGACCGCCGAGGGCCGGGGCGCGACGGGCGTCCCGGCCCTTGTCGTTCCCGCTCTTGAGTCCCCGTCGGGTGCGCTCCCGCTCCTGACGCCGCCGGTCGCGCTCGGCCGGTCGTGGCCCGTCAGCCGGGTGCCCGGCCGGTGGACTCGCGGGCGACCAGCTCCGGAGTGAACAGGTAGTCCCGGGCCTGCCCGCCGTGTCCCTCCAGCTGGCGCCACAGGGCCTCGGCGACCGCCGCGCCCATCTCCTGGATCGGCTGGCGCACGGTGGTCAGCGGCGGGTTGCTGTGGGCGGCCAGGTAGCAGTCGTCGTAGCCGACCACGGAGAGGTCGCCGGGCACCGAGCGGCCCGCCTCGCGGGCGGCCTGGGCGACGCCGAGGGCCATCAGGTCGCTGCCGGCGATGACCGCGGTGACGCCCGCGTCGAGCAGCTGGCGGGCGGCCGCGGCGCCGCCGGCGATCGAGTACGAGGACTCGGCGTACCAGTCGGCGGGGGCGTCCTCGCCGAGCAGTTCGCGCATCGCCCGCCGGTAGCCGTCCAGCCGGTTGAGGGAGGGGCGCAGGTAGCCCTGGCCGCCGGCCAGGCCGATCCGGCGGTGGCCGAGTTCGCGCAGGTGGGCGACGGCGATCCGGGCGCCGATCGCCTCGTCGGTGGCGACCGTGGGCACGGCCAGGCCCTCGACCTTGCCGCTGACCAGCACCATCGGGATGCCGCGCTCGTGCAGCAGCCGGTAGAAGCCGTGGTCGGCGTGCGGGTTGGCGTGCCGGCCGGAGACCAGGACCAGTCCGGACACGCCCTTGCGGAGCAGGACGTCGATGTAGCCCAGCTCGGCGGTGCCCTGCCGGGTGGAGGTGCCGACCACGGCGGTCAGGCCGTGCTTGGCGAGCTGCACCTCGATGGCGGAGGCGAGCAGCGGGAAGACCGGGTTGTCGAGCTCGGGGACGACGATGCCGATCAGTGCGCCCTGGTGCGGGTCGTAGCCCTGGTCGGGCTGCCAGCCGAGTTCGCGCATGGCCTCGGCGACCTTGAGGCGGGTGTCGTCGGAGACGCCCGGCCGGTCGTTGATCACCCTGCTCACCGAGGCGGCGCTGACGCCTGCCCGGGCGGCGATGTCCCGTAGTGACGGGCCGCTCAATTGGTCCTCCCGACCTGGTCGAGCCTGCATCTTACAAATCCCCGGACGTGGGCCGACGAGGCCGATGAAACAATCTTAGCAACGTATTGCGCAACGGTTTCATCGCCGTTACGGTTCCCTCGTCGGCCCCGGTAAGCGGAACGCCGCCCTCCATCAGCCTGTTCACCCGACCGAGGAGCTCCATGGACACGGCCCGCAGCCACCGCCTCGCCGCCCGCCACCAGCCGCACCACGACGGCTCCGCGCGGTACGTCGGCGACCTCGCCCCCCGGCTCGGGCAGCAGGTCGACCTGCTGGTCCGGATCCCGGCCGGACAGGAGGTGGAACGGGTCTTCCTGCGCTCCGTCCCCGACGGCGAACCGCACTTCGAGGCCGCCGTACCGGTGCCCGGGCGCGCCGACGCCGACGCGACCTGGTGGCGGGCCCGCCTGACGATGGTCAACCCGGAGATGAACTACCGGTTCTGGCTGCACACCCCCGACGGCGGGCGCTGGCTCACCGCCGCCGGCCTGCACGACCACGACCTGCCCGACGCCACCGACTTCCGCCTCACCACCCACCCGGCCCCGCCCGCCTGGACCGCCGACGCCGTGGTCTACCAGATCTTCCCGGACCGCTACGCCCGCGCCGGCGACGCACCCCTCGCCGCCTGGGCCCGCCCCGCCGACTGGGACACCCCGCTGCACACCGGCGACGCCGCCGCCCTCCAGCAGATGTACGGCGGCGACCTCTGGGGCGTGGCCCGCAGGATCGACCACATCCAGCGCCTCGGCGCCACCGTCATCTACCTCACCCCCTTCTTCGAGGGCCGCTCCAACCACCGCTACGACGCCGTCTCCTTCGACCGCGTCGACCCCGCGCTCGGCGGCGACGAGGCGCTCGTCGCGCTCACCGCCGAGGCCCACCGGCGCGGCATCAAGGTCATCGGCGACATCACGCTCAACCACTCCGGCAGCGATCACGACTGGTTCCGCACCGCGCAGCAGGACCCGCACAGCCCCGAGGCCGGCTTCTACTTCTTCGGCGAAGGCGGCCCGGACGACTACGCCACCTTCCTCGGCGTGCGCACCCTGCCGACCTTCGACCACCGCTCGCCCGAACTGCGCCGCCGCCTCTACGAGGGCCCCGACTCGGTGATCGCCAAGTACCTCAAGGCGCCGTTCCACCTGGACGGCTGGCGGGTCGACGTGGCGCAGATGGCCGGCCGGCGCGGCGAGGTGGAGCTCAACCAGCAGGTCGCCACCACCACCGCGGCCACCGTCCGGGCCGCCAACCCCGACGCCGTCCTGCTCGCCGAGCACCAGCACGACGCCTCGCTCACCCTCAAGGGCGACGGCTGGCAGGGCACCATGAGCTACGCGGGCTTCACCCGCCCGGTGTGGTCCTGGCTCGCCGAGCGGCACGACCAGAAGGACTTCTGGGCGGTGCCCGGGCCGATCCCCGACTACGGCGGCGCCCAGGTGCGGGCCGTGATGACGGCGTTCGGCGCCGCCCTGCCCTGGCGCAGCCGGGTGCACAACCTCACCCTGCTGGACTCGCACGACACCGCCAGGTTCCGCAGCTTCGCCGGCCCCGAGCGCCAACTGCTGGGCGCGGCCCTGCTGTTCACCCTGCCCGGCACCCCGATGGTGTTCTCCGGCGACGAGGTCGGCGTCGAGGGCGAGGGCCTGGAGGAGGGCCGCAAGCCGTTCCCCTGGGACGAGTCCGCCTGGGACCGGCACACCTACCGCACCTACCGCGAGCTGATCCGGCTGCGCCGCAGCCACAGCGCGCTCAGCGGTGGCGGGCTGCGCTGGCTGCTCGCCGAGCGCGACGTCCTGCTGTTCGAGCGCGAGGACGAGCGGGAGCGGATCCTGGTGCAGATCAGCCGGGCCGACCACCCGCCGGTGGCCGGCGAGTGGCACGCCACCCACCTGCTCGGCGGGCCCCAGCTCGTCCCCGGCCGCGACCTGCCCGCCGAGGGCCCGGCCGTGCACGTCTGGTCGGTGGCCCGATGAGCGCCGTGCGCACCACGGGGACCGCCGGGGCCGCCGTGCGCCGCGGCCGGATCGAGCGCATCCCCGGCTTCCGCTCCGAACCGCTCGGCAACGAGCGCGAGTTGCTCGTCCACCTGCCGCCCGGCTACGACGACGACCCGGACGCCGACTACCCGGTGCTCTACCTCCAGGACGGCCAGCAGGTCTTCGACCAGGGGCAGCGGCCCACCTGGGCGCTGGACCGGACGCTGGAGCAGCTGTACGCCGAGGGCCTGATCCCCGAGCTGATCGCGGTCGGCGTGCCCAACGCCGGCGTCGAGCGCGGCACCGAGTACTCGCACGTCGCCGAGTACTGGCGCACGCCCGGCACCCCGCTCAAGGGGCACCGCTACGAGGCGTTCCTCGCCGACGAGGTCAAGCCGTTCGTCGACGCCCGCTACCGGACCAGGACCGGGCCCGAGCACACCGCGGTGATGGGCTCCTCGATGGGCGGCCTGGTCGCCTACCACATGGCCTTCCGCCGCCCCGAGGTCTTCGGCCTGGCCGCCGTCCTCTCGCCGTTCCTCACCCACGTCGACCCGGCCGACCTCGGCGAGAAGGTCGTCCACGAGCGCTACCGGCGACGCGGCCCGCGCCGGCTCTGGCTGGACATCGGCGGCCGGGAGGGCCTGATCATGGCCAGGCCCGCCCGCGAGCTGGCCGTCCAGTTGCTCGACGAGGCCGGCTACACCTCCGGCGCCGACCTCCTCTACTACGAGGACCCGGCCGCGCCGCACCACGAGGACGCCTGGCGACCCCGCTCCCGGCACGCGCTGCTGCACCTGTTCGGCGCCCCCTCGCCGGTCGTCTCGCTCAGCGCCGCCGAGCGGCTGCGGCTCGCCCCCGACGAGACCTGGAGCGCCGTCAACCCGGTCGCCGTCCGGGCCGACGGCGTGCGGTACACCGCCCTGGAGGCCGGCTACCGGGTGGAGCGGCCCGAGGTCGCGGCCGTCTCGCCGCACGGGCTGCTGCGCCCGCTGGCCACCGGGCGCACCGCGCTGACCGTCCGGGCGCACGGCCTGGCCGCGCACTCCGAGATCGAGGTGGCGCCCGAACTGCCCGCGCGGCCCGTCCTGGAGGTGGTCGTCACCGTCCCGGACGGCACCCCGGGTGACGCGCCGGTGATGTTCGGCCCGCTGCCCTGCCGCCCCGACGGCCCCGGGCGCTTCCGCGGCCGGATCGCCGTCCCGCGCGGCACCGGCTTCGACGGCGGCATCTCGCGCGGCTGGGGCCTGGACGCCGTCGACGAGGACGGCCTGCGGGTGATGCACCCGCTGACGGTCGAGCGCGACACCCGTCTCGACCTCACCGTCGACCGCTGGCACCGGCCGGTGGACGGCATCTGACCCGCCGCCCCTCCTCGGGGCCCCGGCCCTTCCCGGGGCTCCGGCCCCTCCCCTCCCAGACGAAGGAGTCTCGGACGATGCGCCACCGCAGACACGCCGCTCTCGGCGTCCTCGCCCTGCTGGTCACGGCCTGCGGCGGCACCTCGCCCGCCGGCGCCCCGCCCGCCGCCGCCCCGTCCGGGAGCGGGGCGGCGGCGGGGGACTCGATGACCGCCCCGCCGATCGCCGGCCCGGAGGGTGACCTGGTGATCTGGGCGCAGACCCAGCAGGCCGCCGCCCTGCAGCCGCTCGCCGACCGGTTCGGCAAGGAGCACGGCGTCAAGGTCACCGTCGCCCCGCAGTCCGTCAACACCCAGCAGGCCTACGTCTCGGCCACCAACGCGGGCAAGGGGCCGGACCTGGTGGTCGGCGCCTCCGACTGGCTGGGCAACCTGGTGCAGAACGGCGTCGTCGCGCCCGTGCCGCTGACGCAGGCGCAGAAGGCCCGGTTCCAGCCCGCCGCGATGGAGGCCGTCAGCTACGACGGCCGGCCGTACGGGCTGCCGTACGCGACCGAGAACCTGGTGCTGTTCCGCAACACCGAGCTCGCGCCGGACGCCCCCGGCACCTTCGAGGACCTGGCCGCCACCGGGCAGGACGCCGTCAAGGCCGGGAAGAGCGACATCCCGCTCGCCCTGCCGATCGGCCAGCAGGGCAACGCGTACGCCCTGCAGCCGCTGTTCACCTCGGCCGGCGGCTACCTGTTCGGCGCCAAGGCGGACGGCGGCTACGACACCGCCGACCTCGGGGTCGGCGGCCCCGGCTCGATCGCGGCCGGCGAACTCTTCAAGCAGTACGGCGAGAAGGGTGCCGGGCTGTTCAACCGTTCGGTGGACACCAACGCCATCGCGCTGTTCACCGGGCGCAGGACGCCGTTCCTGGTGGCCGGACCGTGGGCGCTCGGCCAGCTCAAGCAGGCCGGGGTGCCCTACGCGATCTCGGCCGTGCCCGGGTGGGCGGGCAAGGGCCCGGCCCGCCCGTTCATCGGGGTGCAGAGCTTCTACCTCTCCGCCAAGGCCAGGAACCTGCCGCTGGCCCAGGAGTTCCTGCTGCGCGAGATCGGCGGCGAGGAGGGCCAGCTGGCGCTCTACCGGGCCTCGCCGGAGCCGCCCGCGCTGACCTCCGCACTCGCCGAGGCGTCCGCGAACGACCCGGACATCGGCTCCTTCGCGGCGGCCGGGGCGGGCGGCCAGCCGCTGCCGACGATCCCCGCGATGAACGCGATCTGGGGGCCGCTCGGCCAGGCCGAGGCCAGCATCGTGGCCGGTGCCGACCCGGCCGCGACCATGCGGCAGGCCGGCGACGCGATCCGCGCCGCCCTCGGCCCCGCGCACTGAACACCCGTCGGGCCCGCCCGCCGGGCCCTCGCGTGCCGACCCCCCCGCACGCGCCGACACCCGGACGGCCACCACCGCCGGGCGCCCTCCGGACCAGGGACCCACCCATGACCTCCCCCACCCTTCAGGACAGCAGGCGCCCGGCCGACCGGTCCGCCGGTGCCCCGGACCGCCCTCCCGCCCGCCCGCCCCGCCGGGCGGGCGCCGCCACCGCGCAGCTGGTGAAGATCGCCCTGCTGGCCGGCGTCGCCGCCCTCGCCCTCTACGCGGCGCCCAGGCTCTACGACGACGGGCAGTGGGCCGCGCTCGGCGTACTGGCCGCGGCCGTCGGCGCGACGTTCTGGATCTACCTGTCGCCGCGCCGGCTGCCCGCCAAGTACCTGCTGCCCGCCACCGCGCTCTTCCTGGCCTTCGTGGCCTACCCCGTGCTGTACATCGTCGCGGTCTCCTTCACCGACTACGGCGACGGCCACCTGCTCACCAAGGACCAGGCGGTGCGCAGCCTCGTCGAGCACTCCGTCGAGCCCGCTCCCGGCAGCCCCTCGTACGCGCTCACCATCGCCACCGGCCCGGACGGCGGCTCGCTGGTGCTGCTGCTCACCGACCCGGACACCGGGCAGGTCTCGGCCGGCACCGCGCGCGGCCTGGCCCCCGCCCCCGCCGGGACGGTGACCGGGCCGGACGGCCGGGTGAAGACCGCCCCCGGGCTGAAGCTGCTCACCTTCGGCCAGGTCAACGGCCGGTCCGGCGAGCTGACGGACCTCCGGGTGCCGGTGGACGGCGGGTTCATCGTCAGCCAGGGCCTCTCGATGGCCACCGCGGCACGGCCCACCCTGGTGTACGACCGGCAGGCCGACACCCTGACCGACACCCGAGACCACACCGTCTACCAGCCCCGCGGCGGCCGGTTCACCGCCGCCGACGACTCCGGGCGGACCCTGCCCACCGGCTGGCACCGCACCGTCGGCTTCGCCAACTTCACCGCCGTGCTCACCAGCCCCGCCATCCGCGGGCCCTTCCTCGGCGTCCTCGCCTGGACCTTCGGCTTCGCCCTGCTCTCCACCGGCGCGTCCTTCGCCCTCGGCCTCGGCCTCGCGCTCACCCTGCACCACCCGCGGCTGCGCGGGCAGCGGGTCTACCGCTCGCTGATGCTGCTGCCGTACGCGATGCCCGCGTTCATCGGCATCCTGATCTGGCAGAGCATGTACAACCGGGACTTCGGGCTGCTCAACCAACTGCTGCACGCCAGGGTCGACTGGCTGGGCGACGCCTGGAACGCCCGGTTCGCGGTGCTGCTCACCAGCCTCTGGCTCGGGTTCCCCAACATGCTGCTGATCTGTACGGGCGTGCTGCAGGCGATGCCCGCCGAACTCAACGAGGCCGCCCGGATCGACGGCGCCGGGCCGTGGACGGCGTTCCGGGCGGTCACCTTCCCGCTGCTGCTGGTCGCCGCCGCGCCGGTGCTGATCTCGTCCTTCGCCTTCAACTTCAACAACTTCAACGCGATCCAACTGCTCACCGGCGGTGGGCCGTTCGACGGCGCGGGTGGCACGGCCGGATCCACCGACATCCTGATCAGCTACACCTACCGGCTGGCCTTCGGCGGGCAGGGCGCGCAGTACGGCTTCGCCGCCGCGCTGTCCATCGTCATCTTCCTGCTGGTCGGCCTGATCACGCTGGTGGGCTTCCGCCGCACCCGCGCCCTGGAGGAGCTGAACGCATGACCGCCACCACTGCCCCCGTTGCCCGCGCTGTCGTCCGCTGGCTGCGCCGTTTCGGCTGGCGGCACCTGATCGCCGTGCTCGCCGTCTGCTTCGCGCTGTTCCCGCTGCTGTTCGTGCTGTCCGCGGCGCTGAACCCGCTCGGCACGCTCCAGTCGTCCACGCTGCTGCCCCGGCACGCCTCGCTCGCCAACTTCACCGCGCTGTTCACCAGCGGGCAGTACCCCTTCGCCCGGTGGCTGGGGAACACGGCGCTGGTCTGCGGCACCTTCGCGGTGCTGAACGTGCTGCTCGGGGTGCTGGCCGCGTACGCCTTCTCGCGGTTCCGCTTCCGGGGCCGGCGGATCGGGCTGATGGCGGTCTTCCTGGTGCAGATGTTCCCGCAGTTCCTCGCGGTGATCTCGCTCTACCTGATGTTCGCCAAGATCGGGGACGTCCTGCCGGCGATCGGCCTGGACACCCCGTGGGGCCTGGTGCTGGTCTACCTCGGCGGCGCGATGGGGGTGAACACCTGGCTGATGAAGGGCTACCTGGACACCATCCCGCGCGAGATCGACGAGGCCGCCAAGGTGGACGGCGCCGGGCACGCGCAGATCTTCTTCCGGCTGATCCTGCCGCTCGCCGCGCCGATGCTGGTGGTCATCTCGATCCTGTCGCTGACCGCCGCGCTCAACGACGTGATCCTGGCGAACATCTTCCTGACCTCGAACGACTCCAAGACCGTCGCGGTCGGCCTCTACGGGATCATCTCCGGCCAGCAGGACCAGAACTACGGGCTGTTCGCGGCCGGGGCGCTGGTGACCTCGCTGCCGGTGATCGTCGTCTACCAGTTCCTCCAGCGCTACCTGGCCCAGGGCCTGACCGCCGGGTCGGTCAAGGGCTGATCGGCCGGCCGCCGCCGCCCCGTACGGGAGTTCCGTGCGGGGCGTCGTCGCCGGACGGGGGTGGGGCCGCGGGTTTGTATCCGCCCGGGTATCAGGGGGGCGCGCGGCCTGACGTCGATGTGGGCGAGGAGGCCGATGCGTCCGGTATCTGCCGTATCGCGCCCTTGTCCGTCGCCGCCGCTGACTGCCACCGCCCGCCGGAAACCAACAGCGTCGAAACCCCGACGGGCCCCCGCAGACGGGGCGGCAGCGTCAGCCCGAGACCGGTGGTCGAGCGGTGTGCCGGGTCGGGCACGGGATGTCCGGCCTGGTCTTGTGGGGGCATGCGATCACGTAGTGGCCCGACCAGCGGCTGTCGGACACCCAGTGGGACCACACCACGTCTGCGGCACCCTCCAATTGCTCGACCGCGCGGAGTCGCCGCGCCTCGGTGGGAAGCCGAGGGTCGCCGCCCGGCGCGTGTTCCTCGTATCGTGCCGCAAGCCAGTCGGCCGCGTCGGCCGCCGTCTCCCAGGTGCCCCGGATCTGGGCGGCCGGGCGCAGCAGCCACCAGCCGGTCATCATCGGCGGCAGCTCCGAGAGCCTGAAGCCCGAGCCCTCGACCGGCCGCCGCTCCGACTCCTTCGCCAGCAGCCGGCCGTCACCGGTCCACTCGTAGCCGTGGAAGTGCAACTGTGCTTCTCCTCGGTGGCGTTGGTGCCCCGGCCGCCCGCACGGGACTGCGGGTGGCCGGGGCGGGCTGGGCGGGCTGGGCGGGCGGAGGGTCAGGCCGAGAGCCCGAACCGCGCCGGGTCGATCCCGGCGGCGCTTAGCTCCTCGGCGGTGAACAGCAGGGGCTCGCGGTCGGGACGCTTGCTGTCGCCCAGGGCGTAGACGCCGTGCTCGACCAGGCCGAGGGTCACGCACGACTCGCCGTCGTCGTCGCCGCCCTGGTTGCCGCCGCGCGCGCGGCTGAACTCGATCTGGGAGAGGTCGAGTTCGTACAGGTTGTGGTCAGTCATCGCCTGCACCTTCCGGTATCGCTTCGGGGCGCGGAACGGCCCCGCCCCGCCCAGGACTTGGGCGGAAGAATGAGGGGGAAGCCGCTCCGTCAGCGCCAGAGGCCGATGCGGGTGGTGAGCAGGTCGGCGGGCACCTGGCGCGGCGGCGCATCCGGCTCGAACAGCGGCCGGACGAGGGCGCTGCCGTCCTGTGCGCCCACGATTTCGGCCAGACTTCCGGTCGTCAGGTCCTTTCGGACCGGGTTGTTGTCGATCCGCTCCATGAGTTCCGCGTGCGTACGGCGACGCTTCGGAGGCCGACTCGTGTCGCTCGGTCGTGCGGAATTCGCAGCGGACATGGAAACGCTCCCACGGCTCTCGGATCGTTGTGGCGAGTCACCAAATTACGGGGGAGCTCCGGTGATTTCTGCACGCTTTCCTGTTCCTGAAAGAACTCCTCTGCGGTCCCTTCGGCCGGTGTGTGAATTCGCCTTCCGCGTCAGCTCATGCGCAGGAAGTCGGACCGGCCGACTTCCTGCGCATGAGGGTCTGGCCGGAGTGGGGTTTCTGATGGGGGCATTCGGCCACCGGCAGAGGCACTGGGACGCTCACCGATGGCGGGAAGCCCACTCCTTGAGCCTGGCCCGAGCGTCCCCGCCCCAGAGCGAGTACCCCTCAAAGGTCTGAAACGTGTCCAGATGGGTCCGGACGTCATGGGAGTCACGGAACACGAGCACGCCCGTGGCCACTTCAACGGTGGCCAGGGACGCGTCGTAGACGGTGAAGACGTTCATCGGAGCCTTCGGCATGTGGCCTGCCAGTGGGATGACTCCGAGCCGGACGTTCGGCAGACGGGAGAGCGAGGCCAAGTGGTCGAGCTGCGTCGCCATGGCCTGCGCTGGTACCCGCGGCCAAAGACAGGCCTGCTCCGTCAGGACGAAAGTGAAGCTCTTGGTGGCTTCGCGCAGTAGGGCCTGCCGTTCGAGCTTCTTGGCGATGGCTGCCGAGTGATCGCCGGGGATCAGAGCCAGACTGGCGTCGACGTACTCCGGCGTCGCGATCTGTTCACTTGCCGTGCTCGGCCCACCACTGGGTGAACGGGACGGAGTTCGCCATCGCGACATCGCGGTAGGACTTGAACTGGGCGATCCGGCTGCCGCTGAGGAATTCGGGTCGCAGGTACTTCCCGTTGCCGTCATAGATCATCTCGGCAACTGTCTCGTCATCAAAGAGCCAGAAGTCCGGTGCCTTGGGAACGGGATTTTCCCGGTCTGTGGTGTCGAGGATGAAGAATTCCTCACCAGCCGCCATGTTCCGGTGGTACCCCCAGGCGAGCTCGAACCGGAGATAGTCCGTGAGTGGGCGCGAGAGGACGTGTACGCGGTACATCCGCTTACCGGCCCGAGTGGCATCGGCCACGCTGTTGATCCAGTCGGCGGTCTTGAAGTCGTCCGGCTGCTCCTCGCCCGCGAGGAAGGCGTGATAGGCGCCCACTCCGCCGGACTGGCCGTAGTCGTCCAGCGTTTCCAGCCGGAATGCCTGTCGATTGAACTCCGAGAACCAGTCCCCGAGGGTCCTAGATGTAGTTGTCACGGATGGCCTTTCGGATGAGCTCGATGGGAATTTCGACCAGGGACTCGTGCGCCGGAATCTGAAGAGCATGCTCGGTTAGATGCTCGCCCTGGACGGCGAGGGTGCCTCGATCCGTCAGGTAGAGCGTCGGGCAATCGCCATCTTCACAGGAACCCAAAAGCCGTGTCAGCTCACGTTGCCTCCTCACTAGGTCTCCCTACGATGCTCCCGAGTCGGGCCGGGCGTAGGCAAGAGGTTCACGTTTCCGATACTGGAAATCAGCCCAAATTCGAACAGGCGAGCGCAGGGTTTTTCCCAAGTGGCCCGTTCAAGCTGCCGAGTACTCCCCGAAGGGGACGGCGTGCGCGAGGGCGATGTCTCGGTACCGCTGGATGGGGTGGGCGGTCCAGCTGGTCATCTCGCCGATGTAGCGGGTGACGCTCCAGCGGCCGCCGCGGGCGAGGCAGTAGGCGATGCCCTCGCCGCCGCCGGGCCCGATGCAGAGGCGGATGAAGTCCCGGTGGGCCGCGTGGATCGGGAGTTCGCGGACGCGCTCCCAGAGGACGGGCAACGCGTGGTCGAGGCTCGGGAAGACGGCGGGCAGCATGATGCCGGTGATCCGGGCCCGGATGGCGATCACGCGGCGGTCGCCTCGGGGGAGATGTGACACCAGACGAACTTGCCGATACCGCCGGCGCGCGGGCAGCAGCCCCACTGTGCGGCCAACTCCTCCAAAACAGAGGTGCCCCGCGCGGCCACGGGCCGTGCGGGGCACCTCTGTCAAAAGCCGGTGGCTTAGAAGTCGTCGTCGAAGGCGACGGAGCCCTCGACGGCGACCTGGTACGCCGACACGCGGCGCTCGAAGAAGTTGGTCAGCTCCTGGACGTTCTGGAGCTCCATGAAGCCGAACGGGTTGGTGGACCCGTAGCGGATCGGCAGGCCGAGGCGGGCGAGGCGCTGGTCGGCCACGGCCTCCAGGTACTGGCGCATGGAGTCGGTGTTCATGCCGGCGAGGCCGTCGCCGCACAGGTCCTGGGCGAACTGGAGCTCGGCCTCGACGGCCTCTTCCAGCATCTCGGTGACCTGCTTGGCCATCTCGTCGTCGAAGAGGTCGGGCTCCTCCTCGCGAACCGTGTCGACGACCGACATCGCGAAGTCCATGTGCATGGACTCGTCGCGGAACACCCAGTTGGTGCCGGTGGCCAGGCCGTGCAGCAGGCCGCGCGAGCGGAACCAGTACACGTACGCGAACGCGCCGTAGAAGAAGAGGCCCTCGACGCACGCCGCGAAGCAGATCAGGTTCAGGAGGAACGCGCGGCGGTCCTCCTTGGTCTGCAGCGAGTCGATGTGGTCGACGGCGTTCATGTACTTGAAGCAGAACTGCGCCTTCTGGCGGATGGAGGGGATGTTCTCCACCGCGGCGAAGGCCGCGTTGCGGTCCTCGGGGTCCGGCAGGTAGGTGTCGAGCAGCGTCAGGTAGAACTGGACGTGCACGGCCTCCTCGAACAGCTGGCGCGACAGGTACAGCCGCGCCTCCGGGGAGTTGATGTGCTTGTAGAGGCTCAGCACCACGTTGTTGGAGACGATCGAGTCCCCGGTGGCGAAGAAGGCGACCAGGCGGCCGATGAGGTGGCGCTCGCCCTCGCTGAGCTTGGCCAGGTCGGCGACGTCGGAGTGCAGGTCCACCTCCTCGACGGTCCAGGTGTTCTTGATCGCGTCCCGGTACCGGTCGTAGAACGACGGGTAGCGCATCGGGCGCAGGGTCAGCTCGAAGCCGGGGTCGAGCAGCATCTTCTCGCGGTCGGGGGTGCTCACTGGCAGGCCTCGCAGGACTCGGGGTTCTCCAGGGAGCAGGCCAGTGCGGCCTCCTCCTCCGGGGTGAGGGTCGGGGTGTTCACCGGCACGGGCGCGGGCGCGGCGGCGCGGGCGGTGCCGGAGGCGGCCTGGGCGATCCGGGTCGCCGGGCGCGAGCGCAGGTAGTAGGTGGTCTTGAGACCGACCTTCCACGCGTAGGAGTACATCGAGCTGAGCTTGCCGATGGTCGGCGCCGCCATGAACAGGTTCAGCGACTGGCTCTGGTCGAGGTACGGCATGCGGGCCGCGGCCAGGTCGATCAGCGCGCGCTGGGGCAGCTCCCAGGCGGTGCGGTAGAGCGAGCGGACCTCGGCGGGCAGCCAGCCCAGCTCCTGGACGGAGCCGTTGGCCTCGCGCAGGGCGTCGCGGGTCTGCTGGTCCCAGACGCCGAGCTCCTTGAGCTCGCGCACCAGGTACGGGTTGACCTGGAGGAACTCGCCGGACAGCGTCTCGCGCTTGAACAGGTTGGAGACCTGCGGCTCGATGCACTCGTAGACGCCGGCGATGGACGCGATGGTCGCGGTCGGCGCGATGGCCAGCAGCAGCGAGTTGCGCAGGCCGGTCTCGGCGATGCGGGCGCGCAGCGCGGTCCAGCGGTCGGCCCACTGCGGGGCGGCCGTCGGGAAGTGGTCGATGTGCAGCTCGCCGCGGGCGGCGCGGGTCTCGCCGTAGGCCTCGTGGCGGCCCAGCTGCTCGGCCAGGTCGGCGGAGCGCTCGTACGCGGTGAGCATGATGCGCTCGGCGATGAGGGTGGACAGCCGCGCGGCCTCGGCGGAGTCGAAGTCGATCCGCAGCTTGAAGAAGACGTCCTGGAGGCCCATCACGCCGAGGCCGACCGGGCGCCAGCGGGAGTTGGAGGTGCCGGCCTCGGTGGTCGGGTAGAAGTTGATGTCCACCACGCGGTCGAGGAACGTCACGGCGGTGCGGACGGTGGCGTCGAGGCGCTCCCAGTCCATGGCGCCGAGCAGGTCGTCGACGGAGGCCCCGGGGGCGACGTGGGCGCCGAGGTTGACCGAGCCGAGGTTGCAGACGGCGGTCTCGGAGTCGTCCGTGACCTCCAGGATCTCGGTGCACAGGTTCGAGGAGTGCACCGTGCGGCCGGGCAGCGCGGTCTGGTTGGCGGCGCGGTTGGAGGCGTCCTTGAAGGTCATCCAGCCGTTGCCGGTCTGCGCGAGGGTGCGCATCATCCGGGCGTACAGGGTCTGCGCGGGGATGGTGCGCACGGCCTTGCCGGCCAGCTCGGCCTTGCGGTAGGCCTCGTCGAAGTCGGAGCCCCACAGGTCGACGAGCTCGGGAACGTCGGCGGGGGAGAACAGCGACCAGTCCTCGTTGGCGTTGACCCGGCGCATGAACTCGTCCGGGATCCAGTGCGCCAGGTTGAGGTTGTGGGTGCGCCGCGCCTCTTCGCCGGTGTTGTCGCGGAGCTCCAGGAACTCCTCGATGTCGGCGTGCCAGGTCTCCAGGTAGACGCAGGCCGCGCCCTTGCGGCGGCCGCCCTGGTTGACGGCGGCGACCGAGGAGTCGAGGGTGCGCAGGAACGGGACGATGCCGTTGGACTTGCCGTTGGTGCCGCGGATCAGGCTGCCGCGCGAGCGGATGCGCGAGTAGGACAGGCCGATGCCGCCGGCGTGCTTGGACAGCCGGGCGATCTGCGCGTAGCGGTTGTAGATCGAGTCCAGGTTGTCCAGCGGGGAGTCGAGCAGGTAGCAGCTCGACATCTGCGGGTGCCGGGTGCCGGAGTTGAACAGGGTCGGCGAGGAGGTCAGGTACTCCAGCCGGCTCATCAGGCCGTACAGCTCGGCGACCTCGCGCACGGACTGCTCGCTGTCGCCGACCGCCAGGCCGCAGGCGACGCGGAGCAGGAAGTGCTGCGGGGTCTCGATGACCTTGCGGGTGATCGGGTGGCGCAGCAGGTAGCGGGACTGCACGGTGCGCAGGCCGAAGTACTCGAAGCGGTCGTCGCCGTGCGCGTCGATCAGCGCGTCCAGGGCGGCGGCGTGCTTGGCGACGAAGGCGGCGGTGGTGTCGCCGATCAGGCCCTCGTCGTGGCCGACGGCGATCGAGGCGGCGAAGGAGCGCGAGCCCTGGCTGTTCGCCTCGTCGACGATCTCCAGGGCGAGCAGCCGGGCGGCCAGCTTCGAGTACTGGGGGTCCTCGGCGATCATCGACGCGGCGGCGTCCACGGCCAGCCCGCGCAGCTCGGCGAAGTCCGAGCCGGCGTGGCGGCCGCGCAGCGCGGCGGCGGCGACATGGCCGGGGTCCACCTGGGGGAGATCGACGCTGCGGTCGGTGAGCAGCCGAAGGAGCGCGCCACCGGGGTCGGAGACCGTCGGGTCGGTGGGGGCGGGGCCGGTGCCCTGGGCGGGCAGGGTGGCTGAGGCAGCGGTGGTCAAGGCGCTCTCTCCTGGCGGCGATCGGCGGTGGTGCTCGGGGGGTACCGGGCCGTTCGGGGCAGGGGAGCACGGCACGTACGCAGGAAGCGTCGCGCGACAGTGGCGTCCCCGGCCCGCCCGCGAGGCCCGGAAGGTGGTTCTCGTGCTGGCGCGGCCTCTGCGGGAGGGCCGGTGCGCACACCGTCGGCAGGTACTCGGACTCGCGGGGCGACTGCTGGAGCCGCCCGCTCACCGCTGCGGGGCAGTCCCGGATTCGCACCGGGTTCCCCTGCGTCGACAGCAAGATTGAGCATACATCTAGTGGTGTCTCTCTGATGCGACCCCACATGTAGTGCGGCACGGTGTGTCGGAGCGATAACCGGGGGTGCCGGGAGGGGGCGGCTCGTGGCCTTGGGGCGCCTCGGGTCCGGGCTTCCGGGGCCCTGATTCCGGGCCCCGGCGCCCTGGTTTCGATACGGAACGGTCACCGGGCGGACCGGTCGCCGGGGGCATGCCCTACGATCTGGGCGCATGAGCGAGCGAAGCGCCGAGGGGCGCGTTTCGCGAAGCGATCATCGAGCGAAGCGAGGGGGCGCGTGAGCGACGGAACAGGCGCACCCGGGCAGGGTCCGCAGGGAACGCCTCCCACCGGGCCGGGGGGCGGGCACGGTCAGCCGCCGCCGGTGGTGCCCGGTCCGGTGTTGCCGCCGAGCGGGGGCTTCGGGCCGCCGCCGGCCTCGTACGGGCCCCCGGTGTCGCCCGCGCAGCCGGTGGCCCAGCCGGTGGCGCAGCCGGGACCGCCGGGGCAGCAGGTGCCGCCGCAGTGGCAGCCGAACCCCCAGCCGTATCCCCAGGCACATCCCCAGCCGCACCCCCAGACGCAGCCGTACCCGCAGCCCCAGCCGTACCCGCAGCCCCAGGCGCCGCAGCGCGCCGAGCCGAACTGGGAGGCACTGGCGGACCGCAACGCGGCGGACGGCAAGCGCCGCCGCCGGCTGCGGGCCCTCGGCGTGGCGGTCGGGGTCGTCCTGGTCGGCGGCCTGATCGCGGGCGGGGCGGTGCTGCTGACGAAGGACGGCGGCGACAAGCCGGTCGCCGGGCCGGTCGCCTCGGCCTCCGACCGGCCGTCCTCCGCCGCATCGGGTGCCGCCCAGAGTGCCGCGCCGGGTGCCGCCGCAACCCCGGGTGGGAACCCGTCCGGCACCCCGGGCGGCGCGCCGGACGACCCGTCTAAGCCGATCTGGGAGGCTGCCACCGACCCGGCGCCGCAGGACGCGGGGGCACTGTTCTCCGCGCTCCAGGTGACGGTCAACGGCGCCACCTGGAACCGGACCTTCGTCTCGCTGGACTCGCCCTGCTGGGACGGGAACTCGACGACCGGCGGGCTCGGCAAGGTCCTCGGTGACCAGGGCTGCCAGAAGGTGCTCCGGGCGACCTACGTCTCCGGTGACAGCGCGGTGACCGTCGGCGTCGCGGTCTTCGACCACAAGATCCAGGCCGAGACCTCGATGAAGAGCTACACCGGCCACCTCAAGGGCGCCGTCGCGCCGGGCGCGCCGGCCTTCTGCGCCACTCCGGGCTGCACCAACACGCACAACACCCTGGGCCGGTACGCCTACTTCACGGTCGAGGGCTCGGCGAAGGGCGGCGACACCGCCGACGCCACCGCCACCGCGGCGGCCGCCGGCTTCGGCGAGCACGTGAAGGGCCAGCTGCTCCAGCGCGCCAAGGCCGCGGCCGCGCCGGGTGCGCCGGAGGCCGCCGCGGCCGGCTGATCCGCCGTGAGACCCCGGCCCCGGCGGGTTCGCTCGCCGGGGCCGGGGGAGTGTGGCAGGCTCTCGGGGCAGTCATTCGCACGAGTGTTCCGGTTGTGTCCGCCTGGGCCGGTGCCGGCGACCAACCGGAGGAGCGGTCCGTGGCCCTGCCCAGAGCCCTGCGCGGCAAGCCCGCCGCCCTGGCCGCGGCCGGGGTCGTGGTCGCCGCGGGCGCCGTGGCGCTGTTGCAGCGCGACGGCCGGGCCGACGGCGAACAGCCCGCCCGCGCCCCGGTGACGGTCGGCCTCCCCGGCCGCACCCTGCCGCCGGAGGTCGGCCGTGACCTGCTCGCCCGGGACCCGCAGGCCTCGCCGAACGCCCGGGCCGTCCAGCAGCTGCTCGCCGACCTGGAGGGCCAGGCCCGCACCGGGCAGAGCGGCGGGACGGTGATCGGCCAGCACGTCGAGGCGCACAACGAGCGCAACAACCCCGAGTACGGGGACTACCGCGGCACCAAGCAGGTCGGCTACTACTACAAGAAGGCCGCCGACCTCACCGGCAAGCTGCCCGGCTTCGTCGAGACCGACCTCGGCCCCGGCTACGGCCAGACCGGCTGGGGCGTCGGCGACCCGCGCTCCTACTCGGCCGGCCGGTGGCCCACCTGCCGGGCCGGCTGGCAGTACACCGACGACGCCGTCGACCTGCTCTCCGCCGTCTGGGCCGGCCACCCGCGCGCCGACGACGGCAGCTACGGCACGGCCGGCGTCCAGCACAACTGCGACGGCACCACCACCGAACTGCCCGACAACGGCGGGGGACCGGCCGGGATCGTCGGCATGTCCTTCCACCAGCCCTACCCCGGTTCGGACGTCAAGTCCTTCGAGCAGGTGCTCTGTTCGAACTCCCCGGCCGCCAAGGACAAGAGCTGGTTCGGCCGGGTCGTCGACAGCGCGCACGACACCCCCGAGTACCGCGCGCTGATGACCGACCTGTCCTACCTGGCCGACCACCTGGAGTACCTGGCCGCCCACGACGTGCCGGTGCTACTGCGCCCGTACCACGAGATGAACGTGCAGGACTGCTCCCGCAGGTTCTGGTGGTCGGGCCAGAAGCCGGCCGACTACCAGGCGCTGTGGCGGATCACCTACCGCTACCTGGTGGAGACCAGGGGCCTGCACAACCTGCTGTTCGTCTGGACGCCGGTGTCCTGGGACGGAGCCCCCGGCGCGGATCCGTGGGACTACTACCCGGGCTCGCAGTACGTCGACGTGGTCGGGGTGGACGACTACAGCGGCAGCCCCGCGCACCCGATCGGCACCGGCGAGGTGTGGACCAAGCGGTACTACGACGGGCTCGCCGCCTACGGCAAGCCGCGGATCCTGGCCGAGTCCTTCGCCGTCCCGGTCAACTCCCGCCAGCCGGACACGCTGCGGCGCACGCCCTGGACGATCTGGACGGTCTGGGGGCAGTCGCTCACCTCGGACAACCTGACGCCGGACCAGCCGCGCAACTCCGGCGCCGACGTCAACGCCACCTACCACAGCCCGCTGGCGCTCACCGGTGGCGCCGGACCGTTCGGCGCGAACGTCGACTGGGGCGGCCTGCACGTTCGTTGAGCCGGTCCGCACGTCCGCCGAGCCGCCCCCGCACGTCCGTCGAGCCGGTCGCCGTGAGGTGCGCTATACCGCCGAATTCCGTTGAACGGCCGGAATACCGTGTCCGTTGTGCCGTGTGGCATCCTGTGGCGGCGAAGCCGAGGGCTGAGGCCGGGACGGGCCCGGCGGGGCGGGGGTGCGGGATGGGACAGGCGCGTGCGATGCGCGCGGCCGGCGGCATCGCCGTCGGCTGGGGCGTGCTGCTGCTCGCTTGGGCGGCGTACAACTGCTTCGGCCAGGTCGGGTTCGCGACCTACGTCAAAGGCATCTTCTACTACGGCGGCACCTCGGTGGACGCCGAGACCGGCAGCCTCAACTACGGCCTGATCTACCTGCTTTCGGGAATCCTGCTGCTGCGCGGGCGCACCTGGGCGCTCGGGGTGGCGGCCGGCGTCGCACTGGTCGAGGGGTACAACCGGGTGCGCAGCCTGACCGGCGCGCTCCTGGACAAGCCGCAGCGGGAGTGGTTCACCAGCACCACCGAGGGCGGGCTCAAGCTCGCGACCTTCGCGCTCGGCGTGGTCGTCACCGCGGCGCTGATCCTGCTGCTGGTCCGGCTGAAGTGGCGGGAGCAGGGGGCGCCGGAAGCCGCCGCGGCGTCGGGCGGCCAGGTGCACTGGTCGCTGCTGCAGACGATCCCCGCCGAGCCGGCCCCGGGCCCGCAGCCGTACCAGCAGCAGCAGTTCCAGCCCCAGCCCCAGCCCCAGCCCGCCTGGCCCCAGCAGCCGCAGGCCGCCTGGCCGGCGCAGCCGCCGTTCCAGCAGCCGCCGCAGCCCGGGTGGCCGCAGCAGCCCCCGGCCCCGCAGCAGCCGCAGTCGCAGCCCGCTGCCTGGCCGCAGCCGGCCCAGCCGTCGCAGCCGGTGCCGTACGCGCAGCAGCCCGTCCAGCCGGCCCCGCACCCGTCGCCGCTCGCGCAGCAGCCGTGGCCCGCCGCACCGGCGGTGACGCCCGGTCCGGTGACGCCCGGTCCGGTCGCCCCCGGCCCGGTCGTGTCCCCGGCCGACCGCCCGCCGACGGACCACCCGCCGACGGACCGCCCGCCGCAGACCTGAACCTCCGAAGCCCTGGACCGCCTACGAACGATCCGGCTCCCGCACGGGATCGGCCCGACACCAGACGAGGAGCGACTTTCGCCATGCCATCGACAGCCCCCGCACGGACGGTGCTCACCACGTCCCGCGAGGCCGCCCGGCTCGCCGAGCGACAGATGTCGTGGAAGCCCCGGGTCCTCCCGTTCTACTTCTCCTTCACGGTCATCTTCGCCTTCTCGGTCTGGGCCTACGTGCCCAACCCCACCCCGCTCGGCTGGACGATCACCATCCTGTGGGGGATGCCGGTGTTCGGCGTCCTGATCGGCTTCCAGGGCGTGCTGATGGTCCGCCGCCGGCTGCGCCAGGTGAGCCGGATGACGCCGGCCGTGCCGGTCGAGGACGACTTCCTGATCGTGCTGGTGCCGACCATCGGCCGCCACGACACCTATCCGGCGCTGGAGCGCTCGGTGCTCTCGTACGTCGAGCACCTGCCGGCCTACTTCCCGTGGATGCGGGTGGACGTCCTCACCGAGGAGGGCTGCGCGGCCGCCGAGAAGATCGACGATCTGGCCGCCCGCAACCCGCTGATCCGGGTGGTGACCGTGCCGAAGGCCTACGAGACGGCCAACGGCACCAAGTTCAAGGCCCGCGCCAACCACTACTCGCACGAGCTGCGGATCGAGGAGGGCGAGGCCGAGGACGACGTCTGGGTGCTGCACATGGACGACGACACCGGCGTCGGCCCGGACACCGCCGCCGCCGTCGCGCAGTTCGTCAACCGGCAGCGCCGGGCCGGGGACGACGCCAAGCACATGGCGCAGGGCATCCTGACGTACCCGCGGGAGAACGCCGTCTCCACCTTCACGTGGCTCGCCGACGCGATCCGCCCGGCCGACGACATCGCCCGCTTCCGCGCGATGACCGGCACCGGCACCCCGATCGCCGGCGTGCACGGCGAACTGCTCCTGATGCGCTCCTCGGTGGAGGCGACCATCGGCTGGGACTTCGGCCCCAAGACCATCGTCGAGGACGCCCAGATGGCGCTGAACTTCTGCCAGCGCTACCCGGGCCGCAGCGACTGGTTCAACGGGCGCTGCTACGGTGCCTCGCCGGCCGGGATCAAGGACTTCCTCAAGCAGCGCGAGCGCTGGGCCTGGGGCCTGGTCGCGCTCTGCTTCAACCGGACGATCCCGCTGCGGTACCGGCTGTTCATCGGGATGGGCATGGTCAGCTGGGTGCTCGGCCCGCTCCAGCACGTCGGCCTGGTGCTGCTGGTCGCCTGGTTCACCGGCACCTGGAACACCTCCCCGGTCACCCAGTCCGTGGTGCTGGTCTGGTCGATCAACTTCGCCTACGTCATCTGGACGTACTGGGAGGGCCTGCGCCTGAACGTGGTCGCCTCGGCGAACCACCGGCGCAAGTGGTGGGAGCCGATCGTCGTGGTGGCGGCCATCCCGCTGTTCTCGTTCCTGGAGGGCTGGGGCGGCCTGCGCGGGCTGATCAAGTTCCTCAAGGGCGAGGAGAACAAGTTCGTCGTCATCGCCAAGCCGGCCTGATCGGAGGTCACCGCTGTGAAGCGCCCCGCCATCTTCATCCTGCCGACCGTGGTGGTCGCCGTCACCGTCGCCGTCCCGGTGGTCTGGGGGGACCACCCGCTCAAGTTCGTCCACCAGCGCCCGACCGCCGTGCACTGGGCCGGCTCCGCGACCGAGCAGGGCCGGGTCTGGGGCTTCGGCAAGGACGCGCCGCCGGCCGAGGACACCGGCCCCAAGGTGGCCCGCCCGTGGGCCGAGGGCAGCCCCGAGTGGGGCGTGCAGGTGTACTGGCTGGACGATCCGGCGGACCCGGACAACTTCGTCCAGGGCAAGGTCGACCGCATCGTCAAGTACGTGGTCGGGCTGAACGCCAACTCCCTGTCGGTGACCTTCCCGTACTACACGACGGGCACCAGGTCGAACGCCGTGGCCGCCCGGCCGACCACCCCCACCCCGGAGCGGCTGGCCCTGCTGCTGGACGCCGCCCACCGGGCGGGCCTGCGCACCACCATCCGTCCGATCATGGACGAGGACGTCTTCGACTACCTCAACACCCTCAAGTGGCGCGGCAACATCGCGCCGACCGACCGGGACGCCTGGTTCGCCAGCTACGCCGCCTTCCTGGCGCCCTACCTGAAGACCGCCCAGGAGCACTCGGTGGCCGAGGTCACCATCGGCACCGAGTTCAACTCGCTGGAGGGCGACCCGCGGTGGCCCGGTCTCATCGACCAGGCGCGGAAGGCCTTCCACGGCGAGCTGGTGTACGACGCGAACTTCGACAACTGGTCCAAGGGCCCGATAGCGGTCCCGGCGGACGGCACGGGTGTGGACGCCTACCCGCCGGCCAGGTCGGCCGGTGACGACGCCCCGGTCGCCGACCTGAAGGCCAGCTGGAACGCCTGGCTCGACAAGCGCGGCAGCGGTCCGCAGCCGACCACCAAGCTCACCGAGGTGGGCATCCCGGCGCAGAAGGGCGCCTACAAGACGCCCGGCGAGTACTACAAGAAGACCGAGCTGAACGAGGTCGTCCAGGCGACCTGGTTCACCGCGGTCTGCCAGGTGGCGCAGGAGCGCAAGCTGCGCGGGCTGTACTTCTGGTCGCTGTACTTCGGCATCGACCCGAACCTGCCGACCAACCAGGACACCCCGCGGATGGACTACGCCGGGCGGCCGGCCTCCGAGCGGGCGATCCGCGACTGCTTCGCGCAGACCTACGAACTGCCGCCCTCCCGGGCTCCGGGCTAGGCCCTAGGGAGTGGGCCGGCCGGGCTTGGTCGAACTCGGTTGGCCCGTGGGCTTGGTGGCCGTCGGAGTCGGCGTGGGGGTGGGCGTGGGCGTCGGTGTAGGTGTCGGTGTCGAGGCCGGCGTCGGGGCGGCCGTGGGCGGCCCCGCCGGCGGTCCGGTCAGTCCGTCCGCGATCTGCTGCTCCAGCCACGGCGTCACGAACCGCATGCCGGCCGGAGTGAGGTGCACCCCGTCGTTGGCGGGGGTGACCCAGTGGCCGTCGCGGTCCTTCCACGCGCAGGTCTCGTACGGGCAGAAGAAGGTGTCGAGGTCGACCAGCCGGACGGCGCCGGCGGTGGTCTTCACGTAGGCGGCGACCTGCTGGTCGTAGCAGGTGCCCCAGCCCTTGTTGATGGCGCCGTTCTCGACCCGTTCGTTCATCAGCAGGACCCGGGCGCCGGGCGCGCGGCGACGGACCTGGTCCACGGCCTGGGTGAGCTGGGCGGTGTAGCGGCTCCGGTAGTCCTCCTCGCAGGGGCTGAGCCAGGTGCCGTCGAGGTACTGCTCGGCGGCGTCCCAGCCGAGGTGGATCACGACGGCCTGCGGGGCGGCGCCGGTGAGCTGCCGGTCCCACGCGGCGGCCCGGTCGCGGCACTCCCGGCTGGTGTCGAACTCCTCGCCGGAGGTGGTGCGCACCTTGTCCGGATCGAACACGCCGCAGCCGCTGATCCCGCCGTCGACCACCCGGTAGCGGTCGCCGTGCCGGTAGAGGCCGGTGGCGAGGTCCTGGGCGAAGGAGTCGCCGAGGACGAGGACCGCGGGCTTGCCGCTCGGCCCGGACCGCATGTCGTACTGGACCCAGGCGGGCAGGTACCAGGCGCCGGTGGTGGCCACCGCCGTGGCGACGGCCAGCAGCGGGACGGCCGGGAAGGCCCGCCAGCGCAGCACCCGCAGCTTCTCGGTGCCGGTGTGCATCAGCCAGGCCAGCACCCAGGAGAGCGGTGCGCCGACGGCGAGCAGCAGTTGCGGCGAGATGTCGTCGACGTAGTGCTGGAGCAGCCAGTACACCGGCAGGTGGAGCAGGTAGAGGCTGTAGGAGATGGTGCCGGTGAGCCGCAGCGGGGGCAGCGACAGCAGCCGGACCAGCGGGCCCCGGTGGTGGCAGAGCGAGGCGGCCAGGACGGCGGCGAGCGCCGCGACCACGGCCAGCCCGCCCTGGTAGAGCAGCGGCTCGTGGTAGCCGCTGACGGACAGGCTGGCCCAGACCAGGCCGCCGAGGGCCGCCGTCCCGAGCAGGGCGGGCGCCAGGCCGCCGGCCGCCGCGGAGCGGTCGAGCAGGCGCCGCCGGGAGCGGGTGGCGCCGCCGTCGGGGGCCGCCGCGCGGACCTGGCGGCGCAGCCGCAGGTAGACGGCGAAGGCGGCGGTGGCGCCGGCTGCGAAGCCGACCGCGCGGGTCTCGGTGCCGAGGTAGAGGCGGTCGCTGTTGTCGCCGTTCCACATCAGCGGGGCGGCGAGCGCGGCGACGGCGAACAGCCCGGCGGTGACGACGCCGGTCGCGCGCAGCGAGCGGCGGCAGAGGCCGAAGACCGCGAGCAGCAGCAGCGGCCAGAGCGCGTAGAACTGCTCGGTGATGCTGAGCGACCACATGGCCGCGAGCGGGTCGATGGAGGCGAAGTGCTGCCAGTAGGCGTCGCCGCGGGCCAGCTGGGCCCAGTTGGCGACCTGGCCGAGCGCGGCGAGTGCCTGCGGGCGGAGGTCCCTGACGTCCCGTAGCGGGCTGACCAGTGCGGACAGCGCGACGACGAGGAGGACGGTGGCGAGCAGTCCGGGCAGCAGCCGCTTGGCCCGGCGGCGGTAGAAGACGCCGAGCCGGATGCCGTCGGTGCGGTCCAGTTCGCGGATCAGCACCAGGGTGACCAGGAAGCCGGAGAGGACGAAGAAGACGTCCACGCCGAACAGGCCGTTCTGGAACCAGTTGGTGTGGTAGAGCAGGACGGAGGCGATGGCGAGGCCGCGCAGCCCGTCGACCGCCGGGAAGCGGACGGAGGGCGGCAGCGGCCCGCGCGGCCGGGGCACGGGTGCGGGGATCGCGTAGCGGCTGGTGGCCGGCGGCTCGATGCCCCGGGACGTGCGCATGTCCTGGAGCGTGGGGCCGCTCGCGGGCGTGCCGAGGCCGGGCCCGTCCTCCATGTGGTGCGTCCCCCCGGGATCGGTCGGCCGCCGCCGCGACGTGGCATCGGACGTGATCTGTGGTTTATATCAAAAGACGTCCGTTGATCGTCTGTCATCACCGGGGAGGAGCGGGGCCGACGACGCCCCGGCCGGGCTCAGAACGCCAGGCTGTAGACCATCAGGTCCATGCCCGGGTACGGGGACCAGTCGCGCTCGGGGGTGCGGCGGAAGCCGGTCCGCTCGTAGACGCGGTGGGCGGCGGTCATCTGCGGGCGGGTGGAGAAGGCCATGCCGTCCAGGCCGAGTTCGCGGCTGCGGGCGATGGTGGCGCGGACCAGGGCCTCGCCGACGCCGCGGCCGCGGGCGGCCGCGGCGGTGGCGAGCATCCGGATCTCGCCCTCGCGCGGGCCGGCTATGTCGGCCCACTCGGTGCCGCCGACGGCGTAGGTCACGCAGCCGAGGACCCGTCCTTCGGCCTGGTCGACCGCGACCAGGAGCTCGGCCTCCCGGGCCCGGCGGGCGGTGTCGCGCAGGAGCTCGACGTAGCTGCTCTCGGGCGAGGTGTGGCCGTCGCCGACGAAGGCCTCGACGGTGATGCGGCCGGCGTCGTCGAGGTCCTCCGGAAGGGCCTGGCGGATGAGGATGTCCATCCCGTCAGTGTGCCGGAACCGTCCGGGGTGATGATCTCCGGGGTGGCCCGGACCGGGAGGGTGGCCGGGTCGGCGGAGGGGCGCAGCGAGGCGGCGGGCATGGTGCCGTACAGCCGGTCCAGGCGTTCCGGGCCGGCCGGGTAGCCGCCCGGGCGGTGCCAGTTGTCGCGGCCGGCGGCGGCGCCGCGGGCGACCTCCCGGCCGATCAGGGTGCCGAGCAGGCCGAAGCCTGCGACGGCCCCGACCAGGGCGATTGCGCTTGCGAGAGTCCCGGTGTCCATGGCTCCACTCTGGCCGGGCGGCGCGGCGGCCACGAGTGGCAGGAATGACTGATCTCCTCGAAAAACTGCCACCCGGCCCTTCCACCGCCGGGGCCCGCCGGGGCATCCTGGGCGGCATGCTGAAGAACGTGGTCGCGGTGGTGCTGGAGGAGATCCACCCCTTCGAGCTCGGTGTCGCCTGCGAGGTCTTCGGCCTCGACCGCACGGCCGACGGCCTGCCCGGGTACGACTTCGCGATCGCCGGCGCCCGCCCCGGGCCGCACACGACGCACTCCGGGTTCGCGGTGGACGTCCCGCACGGCCCCGAGCGGCTGGCCGGGGCCGACCTGGTGGTGGTCACCGCGACGACGATCCGCCCGGAGTACCCGGAGCCGCTGCTGGCGGGGCTGCGCTCGGTGGTGGCGGACGGCGGCAGGGTGCTGTCGATCTGCAGCGGCGCCTTCGTACTCGGCGCGGCCGGGCTGCTGGACGACCGCCGTTCCACCACCCACTGGCGGCACAGCGAGGACCTGGCCCGGCGCTTCCCGCGGACCGTCGTCGAGCCGGACGTGCTGTACGTGGACGACGACCCGGTGATCACCTCGGCCGGGACGGCCGCCGGCATCGACGCCTGCCTGCACCTGGTGCGCAAGGCGCAGGGCGCCGAGGTGGCCCGGGGGATCGCCCGCCGGATGGTGGTGGCGCCGCACCGGGAGGGCGGGCAGGCCCAGTTCGTGAGCCGCCCGCTGCCCGGCGGCGACGGCGACTCGCTGGCGCCGCTGCTCGACTGGATGCGCCACCACCTGGACCGGGACTGCACCGTCGAGCAGTTGGCCGCCAGGGTCCACATGTCCCCGCGCACCTTCGCCCGCCGCTTCCAGCAGGAGACCGGTACGACGCCGCACCGCTGGCTGACCGGACAGCGGGTGCTGCTCGCCCAGCGGCTGCTGGAGTCCACCGCCGAGCCGGTGGACGCGATCGCCGCCCGCTGCGGCTTCGGCAACGCGGCCGCGCTGCGGCACCACTTCGGGCGCCGGCTGGGGACCACGCCGCTGGCCTACCGGCGCTGCTTCGCCGGCCCGGACGAGGGGGCGTGACCGGACGAGGGGGCGTGGCCGGACGAGCAGGCGTGGCCGGACGAGCAGGCGTGGCCGGACGAGCAGGCGGGCCGGACGCGGGGGTGCGGCGGCTCGTCAGTTTCCCGGGGCGAGGTGGTCGACGCTGTTCCAGCGGTCCGGGTGCAGCCGCCCGTCCTGGGCGCGCCACAGGCTGGTGGAACAGTTGCGCACCGGCGCGAGCGCGGTGAGCCGTTCCTCGGTGAGCCGCTCCAGCACGTAGCGCAGCATCAGCACCGTGCAGTCGTGCGCGACCAGCAGGACGGCCCGCCCGGCCTCCTCCTCGCAGACGTCCCGCAGCAGGCTGCGCACCCGCAGCGCGACGTCGGCCCAGGACTCGCCGCCGGGCGGCCGGTAGTACAGCTCGCCCATCTTGCGCCGCCGGGCGGACTCCTCCGGGTGCTTGGCCTCGATCGCGGCCCGCGTCAGCATCTCCAGGACGCCCAGTTCGCGGTCGCGCAGCCGTTCGTCGTGGCGCACGGCGAGGGTGACCGGGACGGCGCCGAGCCCGGCGGCCTGGGCGAGCGCGATCCGGGCGGTCTCGGTGGTGCGCACGTACGGCGAGCACCAGACGCTGCGCGGGCGGTCGGCGCTGGGCAGGGCGGCCCACCAGCGGCCGAGCGCCTGGGCCTGCTGCTGGCCGTGCGGCGACAGCGGGATGTCGGCGTCCCGGCAGCTGATCGGGACGCTGAGCGCGCCGGCGGCCTCGGCCAGCTGGAACTCGACGTTGGCGGTGGACTCGCCGTGCCGGGTGGCGATCAGCACGGACGGCAGCCGGGTGGCCGACGCCGGGCGGTGGGTGGTGAGGTGGTGCGGGCTCTGGGTGGACTGGTGCTGGCCGTTGAGGGTGGTGCCGAGTTCTGCCATGGCCGCGTGCTCCCCGTGGGTCGATCAGTTGCCGGCCGGTCGCCGGTCCGGTCTGGTGGTGCCCTGCGAAGGCGGCTGTTCATACATATGATCGCGCCGCCTTCTCCAGTGTTCACGGAGAGGGCGGCGCGATCACAGGGCGCGTGCGGCGCGAATCAGTGCGCCGCTACGGGCTCCGGCGCGTTCTTCGGCTCCTCGTCGCCGGCCTCGGCGCTGTAGTCGGCGGGCCTGGTCTCGTCCGGGCCCTCGGGCGCCTTGACCGCGCGCAGCACCAGGGTGAGCGCCACGGCGACGATCAGGTTGAGCGCGAAGGCGGTCAGGCCGATGTAGCCGATCTCGCCGATGCCGGGGATCGCGGCCGCGTTGCCGCCGAAGTGCTTGGTGGCGGGGCTCGCGATGCCGTAGGCCTTCCAGGTGCCGTAGGCCATGCCGGCCGCCCAGCCGGCGAACAGCGCCCAGTGGTGGAACCAGCGGGTGAACAGGCCGCCGACGATCGCCACGAAGGTCTGCAGGATCCACAGGCCGCCGAGCAGCTGGAGGTTGATCGCGGCCTGCTTGTCCATGCCGAGCACGAAGACCAGCGCGCCGACCTTCACCAGCAGCGAGACCAGCTTGGCGATCCGGGTCTCGTCGGCCGGGGTGGCGGCGGGCTTCAGCCACTCCTTGTAGACGTTGCGGGTGAACAGGTTGGCCGCCGCGATCGACATGATGGCGGCCGGCACCAGCGCGCCGATCCCGATCGCCGCGAAGGCCACGCCGGTGAACCAGTCCGGGAACATGTCGGCGAACAGCTGCGGCACGGACAGCTGGGCGTTGAACTTCTTGTCGCCCTTGCCGACGCCCGCCGCGATGGCCATGAAGCCGAGCAGCGCCAGCAGGCCCAGCATCAGTGAGTACGCGGGCATGATCGCCATGTTGCGGCGCACCGTGCCGCGGGATTTGGAGGCCAGCACGCCGGTCACCGAGTGCGGGTACATGAACAGCGCCATCGCCGAGCCCAGCGCCAGCGTCGCGTACGTCCACTGCTTGTCGCCCGGGAGGGTCAGCGAGCCGGCGGACTTGGGGGCGCTGAACTTGTGCGCGGCCGCGTCGAAGATGTGCCCGTAGCCGCCGAGCCGGATCGGGATGTAGATCACCGCGACGATGATCACGATGTAGATCAGGGCGTCCTTGACGAAGGCGATCAGCGCCGGGGCGCGCAGCCCGGAGGAGTAGGTGTACGCGGCCAGCACGCCGAAGGCGAGGAACAGCGGCAGGTCCTTGACGAACCAGTTGGCGTTCTCGCCGCCGCCGACGCCCAGCACGTCCAGCACCGCCTGGATGCCGACGAGTTGGAGCGCGATGTACGGCATGGTGGCCAGGATCCCGGTCAGCGCGACGACCAGGGAGAGCGGCCGCGAGCCGTACCGGCCGCGGACGAAGTCGGCGGGGGTGACGTACCCGTGCACCCGGGAGACCGACCACAGCCGGGGCAGGAAGAGGAAGACCAGCGGGTAGGCGACGATCGTGTACGGCACCGCGAAGAAGCCCGCCGCACCGGTCGCGTAGACCGCGGCCGGGACGGCGACGAAGGTGTACGCGGTGTAGAGGTCGCCGCCGAGCAGGAACCAGGTGACCCAGGTCCCGAAGCTGCGGCCGCCCAGGCCCCACTCGTCCAGGTGCGCCGCGTCGTCCGCGCGCCGCCAGCGGGCGGCGAGGAAGCCCATCACGGTGACCAGGACGAAGAACAGCACGAAGACCGTGAGGGCCGGCACGTTGACGTGGCTCATCGCGCGCCACCCGCCTTCCGCGCCGCCTTGCGGGCCTTCTCGTCCCGGTTGATCAGCAGGTACGCGGCCACGGTGAACACCGCCGACACCGGCACCCAGAGCAGCTGGTACCAGTAGAAGAACGGCACCCCGCCGACGCCGGGGTCGGTCTTGTCGTACGAGGACACCCACAGCATCGCGACGATCGGCACGAGCAGGGCGAGCCCGGCCAGCACCCGTTCGGGGGTCACGGCGGGCACCCGGTCCCCGGGTGGCTCGGGCATGACAGGTTCGACGGTATCGGGATCAGACGGCATCTTCGGCTCCGCTCCGGAGGGTTCTCCCCGTCGGCGCCGCAGCCCGCGGGGCACCGCACGCCCCCGCGAACCCGCCGAGCAGCACCATCGGTGATCGACAGTCAGTACGGCTGCGCAATCTAGGGCATGGAGTGATCCATGTCACCGGGGTCGGTGCAACTTCCCGCCATCCGGACGGCATCCGGTCGCATTCGACCGGTACTGCCCCTCCCGTGACGCGAACGGGCACCGGCGCGCGGGTCGCGCGCGCCGGTGCCCGTGGTGCGCGGGGGGAGTGCCCCGCCCGGACTGCCTCGCCCGGACTGCTCCGCCCCGCCCTGCTCCGCCCGGACTACTCGGGGCGCTTGAGCCGGGTGATGAACTTGTAGCGGTCGCCGCGGTAGATCGAGCGGACCCACTCCACCGGGTCGCCGTCGGCGTCGAAGGAGTGCCGGGAGAGCTGGAGCATCGGCAGCCCGAGGTCGGAGCCGAGCAGGCCGGCCTCGCGCGGGTTGGCGAGGGTGGTCTCGATGGTCTCCTCGGCCTCGGCCACGGTGACCCCGTACACCTCGCGCAGCGCCGCGTACAGCGAGTTGTGCTTGGCGAGGTTGCGCCGCAGCGCGGGGAAGCGCTTGGCGGACAGGTGGGCGACCTCGATGGCCATCGGGTCGCCGTTGGCCAGCCGCAGGCGCTCGATCCGCAGCACCCGGCCGCCGGGCTTGATGTCGAGCAGCGGGGCGAGCCGGTCGTCGGCGGTGATGTAGCCGATCTCGATCAGCCGCGAGGCGGGCTCCAGGCCCTGGGCCCGCATGTCCTCGGTGTAGGAGGTGAGCTGGAGGGCCTGGGCGACCTTGGGCTTGGCGACGAAGGTGCCCTTGCCCTGGATGCGCTCCAGCCGGCCCTCGACGACCAGTTCCTGCAGCGCCTGGCGCACGGTGGTGCGGGAGGTGTCGAACTGGGCGGCCAGCGCGCGCTCGGGCGGGACGGGGGTGCCGGCGGGCTGGGTCTCGGTGAGCTGGAGCAGGTGGCGCTTGAGACCGTAGTACTTGGGGACGCGTGCGGTCGGGTCGGCGCCGGCCTGCGTCGGGAGGTTTTTCACCTCGGGGTCGTTGACCTGGGCGGTGGTTCCCCCGTCGCTGCTCATCGGACCTGTTCTCCCGCTTCTCGCGGCGCCTTTACGGGCCCCGCCACATAGTTAACGGGTGACATCGTTGCATGTATGGCTACGGAACGAATACCTCATCACGCGATGAACGATGTGCGGTGTCGGCTTGATAACGGGTGGTCCGGATCGGTCGAACAGCCGTTGACAGGCCCATTGGTCTAGGCCAAGCTCCAGGCATCTGGTCTACACCACTAGGCCGGACACTATGAATCCCCCCACCCGCTCGAAGGGGTCCGCGGCACCTTTCCCCCCGCTTTACGTGGGTCTGCCGCTGCCGCCCGACGGGGGTAACCCAGGCATCCCTCAGGAGGATGGCGTGAAGCGTCAGCTCATCGCGGCGGTCGGCGTCGCAGCAATGGTCGTCGGCCTGGCGGCCTGTGGCTCGGACGGCAAGAGCAAGGACAACGCCGGTTCGAACTCGTCGTCCGCGGCGGGCGCCAAGAACTACAGCGGCAAGACGCTGAAGGTGTGGCTGATGACCGGCTCCGCCCCGAAGGGCTGGACCGACGCGGTCAAGAGCGAGTTCGAGACCACCTACCCGGGCTCCAAGGTCGACTTCCAGATCCAGGAGTGGGACGGCATCGGTCAGAAGGTGACCGCCGCGCTGTCCGAGGGCTCGGTCGACGTCGTCGAGCTCGGCAACACCCAGACCTCCGGCTACGCCGCCTCGGGCGGCCTGCTCGACATCACCAAGGACAAGTCCGCCCTGGGCGGCGACGGTTGGAACGCCAACCAGAACGAGGCCGCCCAGCTGGACGGCAAGCAGTTCGCCGCCCCGTGGTGGGTCTCCAACCGCGTCGTCGCCTACAACAAGGACCTCTGGGCCAAGGCCCAGCTGACCGACGCGCCGAAGACCCTGGACGAGTTCTACGCCGACCTGGACAAGCTGAAGGCCACCGAGGGCGTCGTCGACCCGATCTACCTGCCGGGTCAGGAGTGGTACACCTACTTCGGCCTGCTCACCGGTGAGGGCGGCAAGATCGCCAAGAAGGACGGCGACAAGTGGGTCGGCGGCCTGTCCTCGCCCGAGGCGCAGAAGGCCTTCGAGACCTACAAGAAGCTGCAGGGCTACTCGGCCACCGGTCCGAAGGACAAGGACGAGGCCACCCCGCAGCAGAAGGACGTCTTCGGCAAGGGCAACGTCGGCACCATGATCGCCCTCGGCTGGGAGCTCCCGGCGGAGAAGGACATGGCGAAGGACAAGATCGGCTTCTTCCCGCTCCCGGGCAAGACCGCTGACAAGCCCTCCGGCGTCTTCCTCGGCGGCTCGAACCTGGCGATCGGTGCGCAGAGCAAGAACACCGACATGGCCAAGGACTTCCTGAAGATCGCCCTCAACGACAAGAACGAGGGCGCGGTCGCCGCCGCCGGCAACATCCCGAACAAGGCGGCGCTGAACAGCCAGCTCACCGGCGACTTCGCGAAGGCCGCCCAGTCCGCCTCGGCGGTCGGCGCGGTCACCCCGATCACCCCGAACTGGGCGAGCGTCGAGGACAAGCCGAACCCGATCAAGGAGTTCCTGACCGCCGCCCTCCAGGGTGGCGACTACGCGGCCACCGCGAAGAAGTACGACGACGAGATCGCGAAGCGGCTCAACCAGAAGCAGTAGGCACCGAGCGGCGTCGCTCACCGACCCCCGGCGGGGGGTCGGTGAGCGACGCCTGTCCGTCGTGGTTCGGGTTGTGAGGAAGTGAGAACGATGGCTGTGCATTCGGAGCGGGTGCAGACGCAGTCCCCGGATTCAGGGAAGGCTGCCGTGGCCGGAATTGAGACGAGTGCCGCCGGTGGTGGCGCCAACGGCACCCCCCGCAAGGGCGCCAGACCCGCGGGCGGGCCGAGCCTCGGCGCACGCCTGGCACCGTACCTGCTGCTGCTGCCCGCCACTGTGGCGACCGTCGCCCTGCTCGGCTGGCCGCTGGTGAAGACGGTCCTGCTGTCGTTCCAGAACCTCAACAAGCGCCAGTTCGTCCAGCACCTGACCGAGTGGAACGGCTTCGACAACTACAAGGATCAGCTGACCGACCCGGACTTCTGGGCGGTCACCGGGCGCACCGTCGTCTTCACCCTGGTCAACGTCGTGCTGATCATGGTCGGCGGCACCCTGATCGGCCTGCTGCTCAACCGCCTCGGCAAGCGGATGCGGCTGCTCCTCTCGGTCGGGCTGCTGATGGCCTGGGCGATGCCCGTGGTCGCCGCGACCACCGTCTACACCTGGCTGTTCGACCAGCAGTGGGGTGTCGTCAACTGGTTCCTGGACAAGCTGGGTTGGCACGCGATGGCCGACTACAACTGGATGAGCGACCAGTACTCGACCTTCTTCGTGGTGATCCTGCTGATCGTCTGGCAGTCGGTCCCCTTCGTGGCGTTCAACATGTACGCCGGACTGACCACCATCCCCAAGGAGCTCTACGAGGCCGCCCGGATGGACGGCGCCGGCGCGTCCAAGATCTTCGGCTCGGTGATCTTCCCCAACCTGAAGCCGTTCTTCCTGGCCACGACGTTCCTGGAGATCATCTGGGTCTTCAAGGCCTTCACCCAGGTGTACGCGATCAACGGCGGCGGCCCCGAGAACCTGACCCGCACCCTGCCCGTGCACGCCTTCCTGGAGGGTTCGTCCGGGCAGCACTACGGCATCGGCTCCGCGATCGCGGTGCTCACCATCCTGATGCTGGGCGCGATGATGGCGTACTACTTCCGCATCATGATCAAGCAGGAGGACGAGCTGTGAGGCGCTCGCTCATCGGACGTACCTGGCCGAACGTGATCGCGGTCGTCCTCTTCGTCTTCTTCATCTTCCCCGTCTACTGGATGATCGCGACTGCCTTCAAGCAGGACAACGACATCATCAGCAAGACGCCGGTCTTCATCCCGTTCAACGGGACCCTCGACCACTTCACCACCGCGATCAACGCGCCCAACTTCTGGACGTACGTCACCAACAGCCTCATCGCCACCATCGGCGCGGTGCTGATCTCGCTGGTGATCGCGACCCTCGCGGCCTTCGCCATCGCCCGGATGAAGTTCCGCGGCCGCAAGGCCTTCGTGCTGGTCGTCATGGTCGCGCAGATGGCGCCGTGGGAGGTCATGACCATCGCGGTCTACATGATCTCGCGCGACAACGAGATGCTGAACAGCCTCGTGCCGCTGACCTTCTTCTACATGATGATGGTGCTGCCCTTCACCATCTGGACGCTGCGCAGCTTCATCGCGGCGGTGCCGAAGGAGCTGGAGGAGTCGGCCATGGTGGACGGCTGCACCCGCTCCCAGGCCTTCGTGAAGGTGATCTTCCCGCTGCTGGCCCCCGGTCTGATGTCGACCTCGCTGTTCGGCTTCATCACCGCGTGGAACGAGTTCCCGCTCGTCCTGATCCTCAACAAGGAGGAGGGCAAGACCCTCCCGCTGTGGCTGTCGTCCTTCAAGACCGCCTTCGGCAACGACTGGGGCGCCACCATGGCGGCGTCCACGATGTTCGCCATCCCCGTGCTGATCCTGTTCGTCTTCCTGCAGCGCAAGGCGGTCGGTGGACTGACCGACGGCGCCGTGAAGGGCTGAGAAACGTGAGCATCCTCGTCCCCACCGCCCCGGTCAGCGACCAGCTGCACCGCGACGCCCTGACCGTCCTGCAGCCCGGCTTCGTCGGCACCGAGCCGCCGCAGTGGCTGCGCCGCCACCTCGCCGCCGGGCTCGGCTCGGTCGCGCTGTTCGACCGCAACGTGGTCGACCTCGACCAGCTCGCCAAGCTCACCAAGGCGCTGCGCGAGGAGAACCCCGACCTCCTGATCGCCATCGACGAGGAGAGCGGCGACGTCACCCGGCTGGAGGCGGGCTCCGGCTCGTCCTGGCCCGGCAACCTCGCGCTCGGCGCGATCGACGACCCGGCGCTGACCCGGGACGTCGCCCGCGAGCTGGGCCGGGCGCTGGCCGCGGCCGGCGTCAACTACAACTGGGCGCCCACCGCGGACGTCAACTCCAACCCGCGCAACCCGGTCATCGGCGTCCGCTCCTTCGGCGCCGACCCGGAGCTGTGCGCCCGGCACACCGCCGCCTGGGTGGAGGGTCTCCAGTCGGCCGGCGTGGCCGCCTGCTCCAAGCACTTCCCCGGCCACGGCGACACCGCCGTCGACTCGCACCACGGGCTGCCGGTCATCGACGTCGACCTGGACGTGCTGCGCTCGCGCGACCTGATCCCGTTCCAGGCGGCGATCGCGGCCGGCACCAAGGCCGTGATGACCGCCCACATCATGATCCCGGCGCTCGACCCGAAGCTGCCGGCCACCCTCAGCCCGCTCGTGCTGCGCGACCTGCTGCGCGCGGCCCCGGCCGACGGCGGCCTCGGCTACCAGGGCCTGATCGTCAGCGACGCGATCGAGATGGGTGCCATCGCCGACACCTTCGGGATGGGCGACGGCACCGTGCTGGCCCTGGCGGCCGGCGCGGACGCGATCTGCGTCGGCGGCGGGCTGGCCGACGAGGAGACCGTGCTGATGCTGCGCGACGCCATCGTGGCGGGCGTGCGGGCCGGCGTGCTCTCCGAGGAGCGGCTGGCGGACGCCGCCGCCCGGGTCCGCTCGCTCGGCAGCTGGGGCCGGATCTCGGCCCAGGGCGAGCGGCCGGAGCCGGACCTCGCGGTCGGCCTGCGGGCCGCCCGCCGGGCGCTGAAGGTGGTCCGGGAGCCGGGCCACGAGCCGCAGCCGGTGTCCGAGCGTCCGTTCGTGGCCTCGTTCTCGGACGAGCCGAACATCGCCGTCGGCGACGTCACCCCGTGGGGCGTGGCCGGCATGCTGGCCGACCGCTTCCCCGGCACCCGCACCCGCGCGGTCTCGGCGGCCGAGGCCGCCCCCGAGCTGCTGGACGCCCTGGTCGCCGAGCTGGTGGCCGGCGCCGAGGGCCGCCGCCTGGTGCTGGTGGTCCGGGACGCGCACCGGCACGCCTGGATGTCCGCCGCGCTGGGCCGCCTGGTGGCGGCCCGGCCGGACGCCGCGGTGGTCGAGATGGGGCTGCCGCAGTCCGAGCCGGTCGGCGCGCTCTACATCGCCACCCACGGCGCCGCCCGGGTCTGCGGGCTGGCGGCCGTGGAGGTGCTCACCGGGCAGCCGGGAGCCATCGGCTGAGACCGAGGGGGGCGTCACCGGGAGTGTCCGGGAGGCGTCGGCCGACGGGCCCGTCATGCGCATGTCGCATGGCGGGCCCGTTCCGTTTCCCCGCCGTTGACCTGCGGATTCACCAGGTGACCGTGCTCCCTCAAGTGGGCCTTAAATCCACCTTAAGTCCCACTTAGGGTGACGGTACGGCGACTGATCGCCACGGGGTACAACAGCTCTGCAACGGCCGTGGCGACGAGGCCATTTGGCCGTTGACACCACCTATGGTCTAGGCCAGAGTCCAGTCATCCGGTTCGAAATTCAACCTCACCGGATGTGGTATCGGCCCTCCCCGAAGCTCTTCGCCCCTGCCCGGACCCTCCGTTGCGGGCGCCATCACGCTGGCGGCGGGCAACACGGCTCTAGCACCCTCGGAGGATGGCGTGAAGAAGCGTCAGCTCATGTCGACGTTCGGAATCACTGCGCTGGCGATCGGGCTGACGGCCTGTTCATCGGCCGGTACGGCGTCGAAGGACGGCAAGAGCCCCGGCGCCGACCCGAAGGCCGCGAGCGGCACCGTCACCGTCTGGCTGATGGACGACGCCCAGAAGAACTGGCCCGACCTGGTGCAGCAGGTCAACGACCAGTTCGCGGCGAAGTACCCGAACGTCACCCTCAAGCTCGCCTACCAGGGTTGGGCCGACAAGGTGACCAAGCTCGACAAGGCGATCGCCGACGGCTCCGCGCCCGACGTGGTCGAGCTCGGCAACACCGAGACCATGAAGTACGTGCTCTCCGGCGCGCTGGCCCCGGTCGACCGGACCACCTTCGACAACTCCGACAGCTGGATCAAGGCGCTCGCCAACACCTGTACGTACCAGGACAAGCTCTGGTGCGTGCCCTACTACGCCGGCGCCCGGGTCGCCATCTACAACGCCTCGACCTTCCAGCAGGCCACCGGCAGCGCCGAGTTCCCCAAGACCGAGGCCGACCTGACGGCGGCCCTGGACAAGGTCGCCGACAAGAACAAGGCCGACAAGAGCTACTCCGCGCTCTACCTGCCCGGCCCGTACTGGTACGCCGCGATGAGCTACGTGGCCGCGTACGGCGGCAGCATCGCCAAGTTCGACAGCTCCGGCAACTGGCACGGCACCCTGCACGACGCCAAGTCCCAGCAGGGCATCAGCCACTTCGTCGACCTGGTCCGCAAGTACACCAAGGGCGACCTGACGGTGAACGAGCAGAACCAGTTCGAGTCGATGGCCCGCGGGCGCGCCGGGTCCTTCTACGGCAACGGCTACGAGGCGGCCAGCGTCGTCGCGCCGGGCACCGGCGACCCGAGCCTCAAGGACACCGTCAAGATGGCCACCATGCCCGGCCCGGACGGCAAGCCGCTGCCCACCTTCATCGGCGGCTCCGACCTCGCGGTCACCGCCAAGTCCGCGCAGGTCGAGCTGGCCAGCGACTGGGTGCGGATGTTCACCAGCACCAAGTCCCAGCAGACGCTGGCCGACAAGGACATCCTGCCGAACAACCTCACCCAGCTGAACCCGCTGAAGAACAAGCCGACCACCGCCGCGGCGGCCAACGCGGTGCCGGACGCCTGGTTCACCCCGCTGGCCCCCGGCTGGGGCGCGATCGAGAAGCAGAAGATCCTGCCCGACATGCTGACCGGCATCCTCAAGGGCAAGTCGGTGGACCAGGCCACCAAGGAGGCCGACGCCGCGATCGACCAGCTGATCAACAAGGCGTCCTGACCCCGCGCCGCCGTCGAAGTCCCGTCCCGTCCGGGGCGGGCCTTCGGGTGTGCCCGCCGGGGGCGGCCCCCGTAGGATTGCGGCAGGAAACCACCGCAGCGAGTGTGCGGACTCGCCGCCGTAGAGGTCCCCGCCGGGCAACCTGCCCGGAGGGGTCGAACCATCTCATCGGAGGCACATCCTGATGTCCGACCCGCAGACTGTTTCCGTTCCCGGCCGGATCATGGCGGCGGAGATGGCCGAGCAGCCGGCCGTCCTCCAGCGCATCCTCGACGAGGGTGCCCCGAAGATCCGCCAGATCGCGGCCGAGATCGCCGCCCGCAGCCCTCGCTTCGTCCTGCTGACCGCGCGCGGCACGTCCGACAACGCGGCGCTGTACGCCAAGTACCTGATCGAGATCCTGCTCGGCAAGCCGGCCGGCCTGACCTCGATGTCCACCACCACCGCGTACGGCGCCAAGCCGGACCTCACCGACGTCCTGGTCGTCACCGTCAGCCAGTCCGGCGGCTCGCCCGACCTGGTGGCCTCCACCAAGGCCGCCCGCGAGGCCGGCGCGATCACCCTCGCCGTCACCAACAACGCGTCCTCGCCGCTGGCCGAGGTCTCCGAGTTCCACATCGACGTGCTGGCCGGCCCGGAGAAGGCACTGCCCGCCACCAAGACCTACACCGCCGAGCTGCTGGCGCTCTACCTGCTGGTCGAGGGCCTGCGCGGCGGCGACGGTGCGGCGGCCAAGGACCTGCCCGGCCTGGCCGCCGGCGTCCTGGCCCGCCACGCCGAGGTGAGGGCGCTGGCCGAGCGGTACCGCTTCGCCCAGCGCCTGGTCATCACCTCGCGCGGCTACGGCTACCCGACCGCCCGCGAGGCGGCGCTGAAGCTGATGGAGACCACCTACATCCCGGCCTCCCCGTTCTCCGGCGCCGACCTGCTGCACGGCCCGCTGGCCATGGTGGACAACGTCTCGCCGGTCATCGCGATCGTCCCGGACGGCAAGGGCGGCGAGGCCCTGCAGCCGGTGCTGGACCGCCTGCGCGGTCGCGGCGCGGACCTGGTCGTGGTCGGCCAGCAGGCGCAGGTGGACGCCGCCTCGGCCGGCTTCGCGCTGCCGGCCGGCGTGCCGGAGGAGGTCCAGCCGATCCTGGAGATCCTCCCGCTGCAGCTGCTGGCCTACGAGGTCACCATCGCCCGCGGCCAGGACCCGGACGCCCCGCGCGCCCTGGCCAAGGTCACCGAGACGCACTGAGGCGCGGCGCCACGCGATCGGGCCCCCGTCCACAGCCTGTGGACGGGGGCCCGACTCGTCGAGCGGCGGAACATGGCTTCGGCGGGGGAGCGCCCGGAACGCGTCGCGCCCCCGGAACGCGTCGCACCCAGCGCTCGGCGCACCCGGAAAGCACTACGGGCCACGGCGCCGACACGGGACCCTCAACCCATGCGGCACCGCAGCCCGGAGCTGTCGTCGGTCGCCGGAGTCGATCGAGAACTGTGCGGGGTCCTCGTTCGGCGGCGTCCGACCGAGGAAAGGCCTCGCGCGGTCAGGGCAGTTGCGCGGTGGGCCTCTCCTTGGTGCCCTTTCATTGTGGACTAGACCAATCTGGGTTGTCCAGGCCGCTCCGCAAATTGGTCTGGACAACTTCGGGCAGTGGGCTCCGCCGCAGGCCCGGCGCGTGATCCGTTCCCCGGTCCGCCGCGCCCCGCCCCGACCGGCGGCGCTACCCTCGCCATGTGCCCTCGCTGAACGAACTCGTCCGCCGCCACACCACCCTGACCGGGGCCGATGTGGAATGGCTCCACATGCTGGTCTCGGAGTGGCAGCTCCTCTCCGACCTCTCCTTCGCCGACCTGGTCCTGTGGATCCCCACCTGGGACGGCATCCGCTACGTCTCGGTGGCGCAGATGCGGCCCAACACCGGCCCCACCTCGTACCAGGACGACATGGTCGGCCACCTCGTCCCGCGCGGGCGCCGACCGCTGCTGGACGCCGCCTTCGACGAGGGCCGGATCGTGCGCGAGGGCGACCCGGAGTGGCGCGAGGAGGTGCCGGTCCGGGTCGAGTCCATCCCGGTCCGGCGCGAGGGCAAGGTGCTCGGGGTGATCGCCCGCAACACCAACCTGCTGACCGTCCGCACCCCCAGCCGGCTGGAGCTCACCTACCTGCAGAGCGCCTCCGACCTGGCCCAGATGATCGCCGCCGGCAGCTTCCCCTTCCACGGCGTCGAGCAGATCGACATGGACGCCGCCCCCCGGGTCGGCGACGGCCTGATCCGGCTCGACGCGGACGGCATCGTCACCTACGCCAGCCCCAACGCCCTGTCCGCCTACCACCGCCTCGGCCTCACCACCGACCTGGTCGGCAGCCACCTGGGCCGGGCCACCGCCGAACTGGTCCCGCCCTCACGGGCGGCCGTGCACGAGGCGCTGGTGAAGCTGGCGAGCGGCTGGGCGCCGCGGCAGACCGAGGTCGAGGTGCAGGGCGGGGTGGTGACCCTGCGGGCCATCCCGCTCAAGCCCAAGGGCACGCTGACCGGTTCGCTGGTGCTCTGCCGGGACGTCACCGAACTGCGCCGCCGCGACCGCGAGCTGATGACCAAGGACGCCACCATCCGGGAGATCCACCACCGGGTGAAGAACAACCTGCAGACCGTCGCCGCCCTGCTGCGGCTGCAGTCCCGCCGGATGGAGTCGGAGGCCGGCCGGGCCGCGCTGGACGAGGCGGTGCGCCGGGTCGGCTCGATCGCGATCGTGCACGAGACGCTGTCCCAGGCGCTGGACGAGCAGGTGGCCTTCGACGAGATCGCCGACCGGGTGCTGGCGATGGTGATGGAGCTGTCCCAGGACGGCCGGGTGGCGACCCGCCGCAGCGGCAGCTTCGGCATCCTGTCCGCCGAGGTGGCCACCCCGCTGTCGATGGTGCTGACCGAACTGCTGCAGAACGCGCTGGAGCACGCCTTCGGCCCGTCCGCCTCCGGGAACCTGGAGGTCAGCGCGCTGCGCGGGCGGGCCCCGGCGACCGGGGCGGGCTGGTCGGACAGCTGGAACGGCGGTGCCCGGCCGGAGGAGTTCCTGCTGATCACGGTGCAGGACGACGGCCGCGGCATGCCCGAGGGGTTCGACCCGCAGACGGCCGGCAACCTCGGTCTGCAGATCGTCCGCACGCTGGCCACCGGGGAGTTGGGCGGCACCTTCGACATGGTGGCCGGTCCGGACGGCGGCACCAAGGTGGTCCTGGAGATCCCGGTCCGCTGATCCGCCGACCGCCCGGTCCGTGGTGCGGTCCGTGTGCGGTCCGCGGAAAGGTGCATCGAGGCGCGCGGTGGGGGCGCGCGTTCGGAGAAGACGCCGGGTGCCCACCTCGCGAGCCCGGCGCGGGCCGGCCCGCGCGAGGGCGTGCCAGGGTGTGTGCGCGCCGGGGCGCGCACACAAACCGGGGCGCGAAAACAGAAACGAGGCCCTGTCGACCGGGGGGGGGTGGGTCGACAGGGCCTCTCAACCCGTTCCGGCCGTCGGGGGGAGTCGGCCGGAACGGGGGCTCTGGGTGGTGCGACACCTCGCCCGTGCGTTGCACACGGTGAGCGCCACAGCTCCACGATATTGCTCTAAGTGAACAGTATCAAGTGGCTGGACGGTCCGGTGTCGCGGGACCTCGCCAGGCAAGGCCCTTTGTGCGGAAGGCTTCACCAGGAGGTGCAGGGAAGCCTTTGATCATGTGTTGATCGGTGTTTCGGTTACTGCTGGTGTTACGGCGTGTGATCAGGCGGTGCGGGCGCGGTTGCGGGCGGCACGGCGCTTCATCGCGCGACGCTCGTCCTCGCTCATACCGCCCCAGACGCCGGCATCCTGGCCGGTCTCAAGAGCCCACTGCAGGCACTGCTCCATGACCGGACAGCGGCGGCACACGGCCTTGGCTTCCTCGATCTGCAGCAGAGCAGGACCGGTGTTCCCGATCGGGAAGAACAGCTCCGGGTCCTCTTCGCGGCAGACAGCGCGGTGGCGCCAGTCCATGGTCGTCCAACTCCTCCTGCCGGCGGGGGTCACCCGGTCGGCATAATCGATGGCTTGTGAATGTGGCTTGTGAATGTGAACGCTTTCACGAATCCCGCAACAGCAAAAGAGACCAAAGGCCCGCCGGGGCCCGGGTGGTCTGTGCTAGGGAGGGATTCGGCGATTCGAGGGACGCCCCGCGGTCGACACCCGCCAGGTTCTGAGGTTGCCGTCGCTGCGATGCGTCCCGATCGCCATGTAGAGGTTCGCAAACCTCGGGCCCGGATACAACCCCCTTCAGGGAGGAATTTTTGATTCTTCGGTGTCGCCTAGCTCACAGCCAGTACTTCTATGGAGTGAAGGGGGCTTGTGCGTTCGAGAAGAAGGGTGAAACCCCCTTCCGGTCACACAATCACACGCAGTGCCCGCCGTACGCCTGTGAAACTGACGCGACTCCTGTCTCCAAGGTGGTCCCCGTCAACCTGGAACGGGGCCGGTTCCTCTGAAACCAAGGTGAAGTGTCTGACGTCGTGATAGGAGACGACGTGCTTGCCGGACGGGCCGGCCGGCGGGGCGCCTTCGCTCGAAGAGGCGTACGACCGCAGGATCTGACGGATCGTTCGGACGGTGCCGAACGCCGTCATCCGGGTGATCCCGAAGACGTCGAGATCGGTGTCGAAGGAGGCGAGCGGTGAGGGGTACACCGGGCGGTTGCCGAGGAACGTCCACGGCGAGGTGTTGCTGACTATGGCCAGGGCCAGGCCCGGCACGCCCTCGCGGCCCGGTAGTTCCAGGGCCACCGGGCCGGAACGACGCTGCTCACGCTGGGTGACGTAGTGCCGCAGCGCCTGCCCCACGTAGAGCGCGTGGGTGGACTTGCGCCCCAACCGGCGCTGTTCCTCGACCCGGCCGACCACCCCGGCGTCGAAGCCCAGGCCGGCGGTGAAGGTGAACCAGCGGTCCGGCAGTCCGTCGGTCATCGCCTTGCCCAGGCCGACCGGCCGCTCGCTCCCGTGCTCCAGCGCGTACAGCAGGGCGCCGGTGGCCTCCACCGGGTCGTTGGGCAGGCCCAGCGCGCGGGCGAACACGTTGGTCGAACCGCCCGGCACCACGGCCAGTCGCGGGACCTTCTCGCCCGGGCCGTGCGTGAGCAGCCCGTTCACCACCTCGTTCACGGTGCCGTCGCCGCCGAGCGCCACCACCAGGTCGACCGTGCCGTCCTCCGAGGCCTCGCGGGCCAGGTCGCGGGCGTGGCCCCGGTACTGCGTCTCGGCCACCTCCAGCTTGAGGTCGCTGCGCAGCGCGTGGATCAGTACGTCCCTGGTGCGGCCACTGGTGGTGGTGGCCTTGTGGTTCACGACCAGGAGAGCGCGCATGGGGAAAGCCTACGGGTCGGTACGGACCAACCGGCGGCTACCCTGCTGGAGTGACCGCAGAATCCTCCGCACCTGTACCCACGGCGGCCCCGGCCCGCCCCCTGCCGCTGACCGTGGGCGCCGCCATCACCGCCCTGGAGGGCGCCGCGCTGGCCGTCGTCGGCGTCTGGGACATGGTGTCCGCGCTGTCCGGCCAGTCCAAGCAGCTCGCCCTGAACGAGTTCGGCGGCCTGGTCATCGTGCTGCTCGGCGTGCTGCCGGTGCTGGCCGCCCGCGCGCTGCTCAAGGAGCGCCGCTGGGGCCGCAGCCCGGCCGTGCTCACCAACTCGATCTGCCTGCCGATCGGGTACTACATGCTGCAGAGCGGCGGCGCGATGATCGGCGTCGGCGTGCTGGTCGGCCTGCTCGGGCTGGTCGGCATCGGCGCGCTGCTGAGCCCGAAGTCGACGGAGGCCCTGTACGCGTCGCACGAGGGCTGAGCGCACAGGGCCTCCGGGGGCCGGCCGCCGGCTGGGCGGCCGTCAGTCCTACTCCTCCACCAGGAGCTTCTCCCGCAGCTGGGCCAAGGTCCGGGCCAGCAGGCGGGACACGTGCATCTGGGAGATCCCCACCTCGGCGGCGATCTGCGACTGGGTCATGTTCCGGAAGAACCGCAGCACCAGGATCTTCTGCTCCCGGGGCGGCAGTTGGGCCAGCAGCGGCTTGAGCGACTCGCGGTACTCGACGCCCTCCAGCGCCTCGTCGGTGGCGCCGAGGGTGTCCGCCACGGCCGGCGACTCGTCGTCGCTGTCCGGGACGTCCAGGGACAGCGTGGAGTACGCGTTGGCGGACTCCAGGCCCTCCAGGACGTCCTCCTCGGAGATCCCCAGGTGCTCGGCGAGCTCGTGCACCGTGGGGGAGCGCCCGTGCCGCTGGGAGAGCTCGCTGGTCGCCGTGGTGAGCGACAGCCGCAGCTCCTGGAGGCGGCGCGGCACCCGGACCGCCCAGCCCTTGTCGCGGAAGTGCCGTTTGATCTCGCCGACGATGGTCGGCGTGGCGTAGGTGGAGAACTCGACCCCGCGCTCGTGGTCGAAGCGGTCCACCGACTTGATCAGGCCGATGGTGGCGACCTGGGTCAGGTCGTCCAGCGGCTCGCCCCGGTTGCGGAACCGCCGGGCCAGGTGCTCGACCAGCGGGATGTGCATCCGCACCAGCTGGTTGCGCAGTTCGACGCGCTCCGGGGAGCCGTCGGGCAGCGCGGACAGCCGGACGAACAGCGCGCGGGCCGCCTCGCGGTCCGGCGCGCCCGAGCGGTGCGGGGCCGGGGCCGGCGCCTGGACGGGCACCGCGGTGCGCAGGTCCGCGGCCTCGTCCGCCGGATCGGACGGGGGCGGGGATGCGGGCGACGGTTCAGACGTCGGCTCGGTCGGGTGGCTCATCCGGTGGGCGTCCTTCGGGTGCGCATCGTCGTTGGCGGCGAGGCCAGGAACGCTCGCCTGGGTCGGTACGGCAGGTCCCGCCGTCGCGAGGCCGGTACGGTCCAGATCACTCACGGCCATTCCCCCGTTCCGTTCCGGGAGCACCGGGGCCCTCGGGCCCCGGCATCGTCTCGTTGGTCGTACCGCGTGGGGGGCGGTACCGGGCGCCGCCCGCCCGGCCCCTGATCGGGGACCCGGCGGACGGCCCTTGTGCGGTGCTGGTCGACGCCCCGGCTAGTGGGCGACGGGGCCGCCGCGCTTCTTGTGCAGGCTGATCGACACGGTCTTGTCCTCGCCGACCGAGGAGTCGACCTCGCCGGCCAGGGCGGAGAGCACCGTCCAGGCGAAGGTGTCCCGTTCGGGCGCCTTCCCGTCGGTGGTGGGGGCGGCGACGGTCACCTTCAGCGAGTCGCCGACCAGCCGGAACTCGCAGGTCAGGACGGAACCGGGCACCGCCTGCTGGAGCAGGATGGCGCAGGCCTCGTCGACCGCGATCCGCAGGTCCTCGATCTCGTCGAGGGTGAAGTCGAGCCGTGCCGCCAGGCCGGCCGTCGCTGTTCGCAGGACCGAGAGGTAGGCACCCGCCGCGGGCAGCCGGACCTCCACGAAGTCCTGCACTCCGGGCTCGCCGTCGATCTGGGACACCCTCACCTCCTGGGTGACGCGCTGTGCTTCCGGGCCGGTGGCCGCGGCACTGTCTGTTGCTTGGCTCAACTGCTTCGCCCCAACTGTCCAGAGGGGTGGTGCGGTACGTACCGGTCATACCCTTCGCGGGGCGACCGGACGCCGCGTATCCGCCTGAGACCTTACCGCCTTCCACACGCCGGCCGGGGCTCGGGAGTCACTCATGGTAAGTCATCGCGACGCAGGGTGGCAGGGGTTCGGGCGGTCCGTTCAGTGACCGCCGCCGGCGGCGGCGAGCGCCTCGCCGGTGAGCCGGAAGACGGTCCAGCCGTCCATCGGCACCGCGCCGAGGGACTTGTAGAAGTCGATCGAGGGCGTGTTCCAGTCGAGCACCGACCACTCCACCCGCGCGTAGCCGCGTTCGACGGCGATCCGCGCCAGTTCCAGCAGCAGCGCCTTGCCGTGGCCGCCGCCGCGGGACTGCGGGCGGACGTACAGGTCCTCCAGGTAGATCCCGTGGGTGCCGCGCCAGGTCGAGAAGTTGAGGAACCAGACCGCGAAGCCGACCGGCTCGCCGGTGGCGTCGTCCTCGGCGATCAGGCCGAACAGCGCCGGGTCGGCGCCGAACAGGGCGTCGCGCAGCTGCTCCTCGGTGGCCACGGCCTCCTGCGGGGCCTGCTCGTACTCCGCGAGCTCGCGGATCAGGGCGAGGATGACGGGAACGTCGGTCACGACGGCGGTGCGGATCATGCCGCGAGCCTACTGCGCGCCCCCGGTCCCGGCCCAGGCCCGAGCGGGGCCGGGCCGGGACCGGGCGGGTCGGCAGTCGGGCGGGTCAGCGGGCGGGGACGGTGCGCAGGTAGTCGGCCAGCGCGGTGATCGCGGCCGGGTTGCGCGGGCTCTCCACCAGGTCGACGTAGTCCAGGACGAAGATCCGGTCGTTCCTGACCGCCGAGACGCCGGCCAGGGGCGGGAAGGACTTCAGGAAGGCGCGCTTGGCGTCGGCGCCGGTCTCGCCGTAGTTGTTGATCAGGATCACCTCGGGGTCGCGCTGCACCACGCTCTCCCAGCCGACGGTGACCCAGGTGTCCGCGAGGTCGCCCATCACGTTGGTCCCGCCGGCCTTGGCGATGATCTCGTCGGCCGCGGCGAACTTCCCGGCGGTGTACGGCTTGTCCTGCCCGCTGTCGTACAGGAACACGGACGGCCGGCGCTCGGGCTGCGGGGCGGCGGCGACCTGAGCCTTGAACCCGGCGACCAGCCTGTCCGCCCGGTCGCGGACGTCGAAGATCTCGCCGAGATTGGCCAGGTCGGTGTAGAGCGCGTCCAGCGGGGACATCACGCCGCGCTCGGTGCCCTTGCCGCTGCGGCAGGACTCGCTGAGCACGTACGAGGGAATGCCGAGGTCCTTGAGCGCCTGCGGGGTGAAGCCGCGGCCCTCGTCGAAGCCGTAGTGCCAGCCGGCGAAGACCAGGTCGGCCTTGGCGCCCAGCACGGTCTCCTTGGTGATCTCCTTCTTGGAGAGCCACGCGGTCTGCTGGTAGCCGTCCTTCCAGGCGACCTGGTCGACCCGGCCCTTGTCGTCGGGCATCACGTAGCCGGCCATCCGGTCGGCCAGGCCGAGGGCGAGCATCAGCTCGGTGATGCCGACGTCGTTGGTCACCGTCCGGGCGGGCTTCTGCGGGAAGGTGAGCTTGGTGCCGCAGTTCTCCACGGTCACCGGGTAGTGGGCGGAGGCGGCGGTGGCGTCGCCGCTCGGGGCGATCTCGGCGCCGCAGGCGGTGAGCCCGAGGGTGAGCAGGGCGGTGATGGCAACGGCCTTGGTGCGCACGGGGGTTCCTTCGGGGGGTGGGTCAGATCCGGTCGAAGAGCAGTTGGACGGCGCCGGTCGCCGGGTGCCGGACGGGGGTGGCCCGGACGCCGAACACCTCGGCCAGCAGGGCGGGTCGGAGCACCTCGGCGGGCGGCCCCGAGGCGACGATCCGGCCGGCCCGCAGCACGTACAGCAGGTCGCAGTGGCCGGCCGCCAGGTTGAGGTCGTGCAGCGCGGTGAGCACCGTCGGGCCGGCCTCCCGGACCAGCGCCAGCACGTCCAGCTGGTGGCCGATGTCCAGGTGGTTGGTGGGCTCGTCCAGCACCAGCAGCCGGGGCTCCTGGACCAGCGCGCGGGCGATCAGCACCCGCTGCTTCTCGCCGCCGGACAGGCTCAGGAAGCCCCGCCCGGCCAGCTGCTCGGCGCCGACCTTGCGCAGCGCCTCGGTGCAGCGCGCGTGGTCGTCCGCGCCCGGGCCGCCCAGGCCGCGCCGGTGCGGCAGCCGGCCCATGGCGACCACCTCGGCCACCGTGAAGTCGAACTCGGCGGAGTGCTCCTGGGGGAGTGCGGCCACCCGCCTGGCGGCCTCGCGCGCGGTCAGCGCGTGCAGGTCCGCGCCGTCCAGCCGGACGGCCCCGGCGGCCGGCCGCAGCGCCCGGTAGACGCAGCGCAGCAGCGTCGACTTGCCGCTGCCATTGGGCCCGACCAGCCCGACCACCTGCCCGGCGGCGGCGTCCAGGGCGACGTCGTGGACCAGCCGGGCGCCGGCCAGCTCGACCGAGACGGAGTCCAGGGCGAGATCCATCAGCGGCCTCCGAAGGAATAGCCGCGACGGCGCATCAGCAGCAGGAAACAGGGCACCCCGAGGACCGCGGTGACCACCCCGACCGGCAGTTCGGCGGGCGCCAGCAGGGTGCGCGAGACGATGTCCACCCAGACCAGCAGCAGCGCCCCGGCGAGCGGCGCGACCAGCAGCACCCGGCGGTGCCCGGCGCCGACCAGCATCCGGGCCAGGTGCGGCACCATCAGCCCGACGAAGCCGATCGCCCCGCTGACGGCCACCACCGTGCCGGTGACGGCGGCGGTCACCACGAACAGCTCGCGGCGCAGCCGGTCCGGGTCCACGCCCAGCGAGGCGGCCGTCTCGTCGCCCATGGCGAGCGCGTCCAGCCGGCCGGCGGAGCAGGCCAGATACGCCAGGCCGGCCAGCACGGTGGCGGCGGCGATCGGCACCGAGCCCCAGGTGGCGCCGCCGAGGCTGCCGAGCAGCCACATCATGGCGTCCCGGGCGGCCTCGCCGCGGGCGGCCGCGAAGACCATCAGCGCGGTGACGGCGGAGAAGCCGTAGGAGAGCGCGGTGCCGGTGAGCACCAGCCGCAGCGGGGTGAGCCCGTAGGCCGTCCGCGCCGCGAGGTAGACCAGCACCATGGCGACCAGCGCCGAGCCGAACGCGGAGGCCGAGATCGCCCACACCCCGAGCGAGGCGAAGGCGCCGAGCAGCAGCACGGCGTTGGCGCCGACGGCCGCGCCGGAGGAGATGCCGAGCACGAACGGGTCGGCCAGCGCGTTGCGCACCAGGGCCTGGACGGCGACGCCGGTGGCTGCCAGCCCGGCGCCGACCACGGCGGCCAGTACGGTGCGCGGCAGCCGGATCTCCCAGACGATCGCGTAGGCGGCGGCCTCGTCCGCCTCCAGCCGTCCGCCCGTCAGCCCGGCGGCCAGCAGCCGCAGGGCGCGGGGCAGGCCGATCCCGGAGGCGCCCAGCGCCACGCCGCAGAGCAGCGAGAGCAGCAGGGCGGCGGCCAGGCCGACGGCGAGCGGGAGGGCGGGTATTCGGCGGGCGGGCGGGCTCGTTGCGCCACTGCCCGCGGCTGCGGTGCTGCTCACGGTGCGCCTTGCCTCGGGCCGCGGGTGCGCGGGGGCGGCACCGGTCGGGTGCGGGCCCGGGCGCCATCCCCTCGCAGTCCACGGCGAGTTGTCGGGAGTTCAGCGGCCGGGGGCGATCGGGCTGGCACGGCCCCGGGGCCGTGCTCACCGTTGCGGGTCAGCGCCGGATTCACACCGGACTTCCCCCTCGGACGCCCTGGCAGCATAACAGCCACTCAGGCTAGGCAACCCTTACCGGGCCCGGGTGGGGCGTGGACGCACGACCGCCCCCGTCCGGGCTCGCGGACGGGGGCGGTCGGGTGGCGACGCGTCAGGCTCAGGCCTGCTTGGTCTCCCAGAAGATCTTGTCGACCTCGGCGATCAGGTCCAGCAGGGCCTGGCCGGTGGCGGGGTCGGTGGACGCCTTGGCGGCCGAGGCGGCCTTCAGGGTGTCGTTGATCAGCTGGTGCAGCTGCGGGTACTTCTCGAAGTGCGGGGCCTTGAAGTAGTCGCTCCACAGCACCGAGATGTGGTGCTTGACGGCCTCGGCACGCTGCTCCTTGATGATCAGGGCGCGGGTGCGGAAAGCCGGGTCCTCGTTGGCCTGGTACTTCTCCTGGGTGCCCTTGACCGACTCGGCCTCGATCCGGGCCTGCGCCGGGTCGTACACGCCGCAGGGCAGGTCACAGTGGGCGTGGGCGGTGGCGCGCGGTGCAAACAGACGAGAGAACATGGGAGTCCTTCCTTAGATCGTCTTCCCGCGCCCGAGATTACCCTTCCGCACCCGGGGTTTCGCGATCGGGCGGTGGGCCTAGGGCAAAAGGCGGACCCGGAACCGGGGTAATCCGGACACCGAACGGATCGAACGGGGTGACGGTCCGTACGGCAGACTGGGACCGGGCGGTCCGGGAGGAGGAGTCGTGGCGCGGAGCACGGAACCGGCGGGCACGGAACCCCGGGGGCGGGGCGGCGGCGCGGTGCCGTTCGGGCTGGTCGACGTGGCGGGCCCGTCGATGGTCCCGACCCTGCGCGAGGGCGACCAACTGCTGGTGCGCTACGGCGCGCCGATCCGGCCCGGTGCGGTGGTGCTCTTCCGGCACCCCTTCCAGCAGGACCTGCTGGTGGTGAAGCGGGCCGCCGAGCGGCGCCCGAGGGGCTGGTGGCTGCTGTCCGACAACCGGCCGGTGGACAGCGACAGCCGCAGCTACGGCCCGGTCCCGGACGAGCTGGTGCTCGGCCGGGTGCTGCTGCGGCTGCGCCCGCGCCCGGCCTGGCTGGCGCCGGGGCGGCGGCTGGAGCGGCTGCTGCTGAGCACCCGCCTGGCCCGGGTGCCGGGCCTGGCCCGCCGCCTGGGCGTCTGGGCGGAGCGACTCTGACCCCCTGAGCCCGGACAGGGCCTAGCCGGCGGCGCCGAGTGCCGCGGCCTCGGCCTCCTGGCGCTTGCGGGCCCGGTACGCGGCGACGTTGGCGCGGGTCGCGCAGCGGTCCGAGCAGTAGCGGCGGGAGCGGTTGGTCGAGGTGTCCAGGTAGGCGTTGCGGCAGGGTGCGGCCTGGCAGATGCCGAGCCGGTCGGCGCCCAGCTCGGTCAGGTGGACGGCCAGGCCCATGCAGGCGACCGCGCTGAAGTGCGCGGTGGCGGTCGGCGAGTTGTCGGCCAGGTGCAGGTGCCAGCGCGGCCGGCCGGCGTCGTCGAGGTAGTCGTGCCCGGAGACCAGCGGGCTGACCGGGTACTCCATCAGCAGGCTGTTCAGCAGGTCGACGCCCCGGATCTCGTCGCCCTCGGCGGCGGCCTCGAAGACCCCGCGCAGCCTGGTCCGGACCGCCCGCAGCCGGGGCAGGTCGGACTCGTCGGCCTGGGTGGCGGCCCGTGAGGAGTCGGAGAACAGGCCGCGCACCGCGTCCACGGACGTCAGCGTGTCGGTGCCGCGCTCGGGCTCCTCGGTGTTCACCAGCCGAACGGCGAGATCGGCGTACGAGGCGAGCTCCACGGAGGTCCTTCCAGAAGGTCGGTAACGGGCTGACTGCGTCCAGCCTATTACCTGAGTGGGGAAAACGTCGGCGCCCGGCAGGAGCATCCTGCCGGGCGCCGGTCGGTACGGTTCTACAGCACCTTGGAGAGGAAGGCGCGGGTGCGCTCGTGCCGGGGGTCGGTGAGCACCTCGCGCGGGTTGCCGGACTCGACCACCACGCCGCCGTCCATGAACACCAGCGCGTCGCCGACCTCGCGGGCGAAGCCCATCTCGTGGGTGACGACCACCATGGTCATGCCCTCCTCGGCGAGGCCGCGCATGACGTCGAGGACGTCGCCGACCAGTTCGGGGTCGAGCGCCGAGGTGGGCTCGTCGAACAGCATCAGCTTGGGCTTCATGGCCAGCGCCCGGGCGATCGCGACGCGCTGCTGCTGGCCGCCGGAGAGCTGGGAGGGGTAGTTCTTCGCCTTGTCGGCGAGGCCGACCCGCTCCAGCAGGACCATCGCCCGCTCCCGGGCGGCGGCCTTGCTCTCGCCCTTGACCTGGACCGGGGCCTCCATGACGTTCTCGACGGCCGTCATGTGCGGGAACAGGTTGAAGCGCTGGAAGACCATGCCGATGTCGCGCCGCTTGACGGCGACCTCGCGGTCCTTGAGCTCGTAGAGCTTGTCGCCCTTCTGCTGGTAGCCGACCAGTTCGCCGTCCACCCAGAGGCGTCCGCCGTTGATCTTCTCCAGGTGGTTGATGCACCGCAGGAAGGTCGACTTGCCGGAGCCGGAGGGGCCGATCAGGCAGAACACCTCGCCCTGCTTGACCTCCAGGTCGATGCCCTTGAGCACGTGCACGGAGCCGTAGGACTTGTGGACGCCCTCGGCGCGCACCATCGGCTGTCCGGTGGCGGCGGCCGGGGTCCTGCTCAGGTCGGTCATACGTGACCACCTCCCTCGAGCCCCGGGACGACGTCGGCGCCGGTCTTCGGGGCGGGCTTCCCGGCGAACAGGCCCCGCAGCCGCTGCAACGGGGTGGGCGGGAGGGTCCGGTTGGAGCCGCGGGCGTAGTAGCGCTCGATGTAGTACTGGCCGATGGTCAGCAGCGAGGTGAAGAACAGGTACCAGAGGCTGACGACGATCAGCAGCGGGATGTTCTGGTAGTTCCGGGAGTAGATGACCTGACCGGCCCGGAAGATCTCCTCCAGGGAGATCACGCTGACCAGCGAGGTGGTCTTGAGCATCGAGATGGTCTCGTTGCCGGTCGGCGGGATGATCACCCGCATGGCCTGGGGCAGGACGATCCGGCGCATGGTCTGGAACCGGCTCATGCCGAGCGCGTGGGCGGCCTCGGTCTGGCCCTCGTCCACCGACTGGATGCCGCCGCGGACGATCTCCGCCATGTAGGCGGCCTCGTTGAGGCCGAGGCCCAGCAGGGCGGCGACGAAGGTCGGGATCAGGACGTTGGTGTCCGCGGACCAGAACTCCGGCCCCCACGGGACGCCGATCGACAGCTTGGCCCAGATCAGGCCGAGGAAGTTCCAGAACACCAGCTGCACCAGCACCGGGGTGCCGCGGAAGACCCAGATGTACATCCAGGCGGTGCCGGAGAGCAGGGGGTTCGGGGACAGGCGCATCACGGCGAGGACGATGCCGCCGATCACGCCCATCAGCATGGAGAGGACGGTCAGTTCCAGCGTGACGACCATGCCGTGCACGATGCTGTCGTGGAACAGGTACTGCCCGACGATGTCCCACTTGAAAGCGGGGTTGGTGAAGAGGGCGCTCAGCAGCATCGCCGCGAGCAGGGCGATGACGACGGCGCCCACCCAGCGTCCGGGGTGGCGGACCGGGACGGCCTTGATGGTCTCAGGCCGTCCCTCCTCCGCCTTCCCCTTGTCCAGAGAGTTCACGGTGTGGCCTCGGGGGAGAGATGGAGCAGGCGGACGGTCAGTTCACGGCGCCGTTGACGGTCGACTTGTCGAGGGCGCCGGACTCGACGCCCCACTTGGTGAGGATCTGCTTGTAGGTGCCGTCGTCGATCAGCGACTGGACGGCGCCCTGGATCGCGGGGGTGAGCTTGGAGCCCTTGGCGACGGCGACGCCGTAGGGGGCCACGCCGTAGGTGGAGCCGAGCTTCTCCAGCTGGCCGCCGGCCTGCTTGATCGCGTAGTCGACGACCTGGGAGTCGGCCATCATCGCCTGGTCGCGGCCGGAGACGACGGCGTTGGTGACGTCCGTCTGGAGGTCGAACTTGTCGCCGTCGTTCTGGATGCCCGGCTTCCCGGCCTTGGCGCAGTCCGGGTTGCGGGTGTCCTTGATCTCGTCGGCCTGGGTGGTGCCGGTCTGGACGGCGACCTTCTTGCCGCACAGGTCGGCGGGGTCGACCTTGTCGGGGTTGCCCTTCTTGACCGCGATGGCGCTGCCGGAGTTGAAGTAGGTCACCATGTCGACGATCTGCTCGCGCTCCTTGTTGTCCGTGAAGGACGACATGCCGAGCTGGAACTTGTTCGACTGGATGCCGGGGATGATCGCGGTGAAGCCGGAGTCCTGGACGTCGGCCTTCAGGCCGAGCTTGGCCGCGATGGCGTTGGCCAGGTCCACGTCCATGCCGATGACCTTGCCGCTGTCGTCCTTGAACTCGTCCGGCGCGTACGAGGCGTCCGCGCCGACCACGAGCTTGCCGGAGGACTTGACGTCGGCGGGGACGAGGGCGGCGAGCTTGTCGTCGGCCTTGACCGCGTTGACGGTCGTGGAGGCGTTGGGCGCGCCGCTGCCACCGTCGCTCTTGCTGCTGCTGCTGCAGCCGGTCAGGACGAGGGTGACGGAGGCGGCGACCGCGCCGGCCGCGAGAAGCCGGGTGCGCTGGGTACGCGGGGTCATGAGGGGGATCTCCTCCTGAGGGAGAGGGCGGGCGGAGCGCGCCGCGGGGGGCGGCACACCGGGCTGGCAGGGCCGTGCGGCGCTGTACGGGTGTATTTCGCTGTACGTCGTCGTACGTGCAGGGCCGGGTGGTGCGATGCCTGCGCGGCGGGGCCGCCCAGGTTGCTACGGGGTACTGCTTCCGCCACCCTCCGCCGAGGTGGACGTCGAGCGAACCGCCTCGACCAGTGGCCGGCTCGATCCGAGATGGGGGGAATCCTGCCATCTGTGGACGGTCAGATGGCCCTCATCCAGATCAAAATCGGATAACGAGGGCCCGGGCTGTCCGCTATTCGGACTTATTCCGTGTTCCTGTCACCCCGTGCATAAGTATGCAGATCCCCCCGCCCGGTCCCCGGAGGCCCGCCGCCCGGTTCGGACGCCGCCGTCGACCGCGGTGCGGGGACGTCCGGGCGCCACGGTGACGCGCGGGTGTACGCGAAACGGCGGACGCGAGATCCGGCCATCCCGCCCTGCCGGGCCGGGCGGCGGGTGTGTCAGAATTCGGTACCGGGTGACCCCCGAACGCTCGAACCAGACCGCCGAGTCCCGACAGGCTCGGGGTGTCCGGGAACGGAAGTCATCACGTGGCTCCGTATCCGGGACGCCGACTCCCCAGCGCGTCTGCGTTCACTCCTGCGGGTGCGCGTGCCGCCATCACCGTTGCCGCCGCCGGAGCCCGGCGCTTCCGACGCCGGGCCCCAGTGACGCGACAGCTCGGCGATGAACTGCACGTGACGAGGACGAAAAGGCATAGGTGCGATGCCTTGGTCCGTCCTACGCTCGGCCCGGAAGCACTACGCGGACCAACAAGACCCATAAAACCCTCATCCGAGGGCGCCGCCCGACGGCAGCGCCCCGACCCAGCCCCCCGGGTCCGCTTCGGCGTACCCGGTTTCCGGTTTCCGGACGGGTCGTCCTGTCCGTCGGTCGCGCACCCTCGCCAGATCAATGACGAAGAGGTCATCGTGGCAGCGGAGATCATCAGCAGCACCCAGGACACCGTCGATCCGGTCGACGCCGTTTTCGCGCTCCACCGCGGCGGCAAGATGGAGATCCGGGCGACCGTCCCGGTGCGCGACGCGGACGACCTGTCCCTCGCCTACACGCCCGGTGTCGCCCGCGTCTGCACGGCCATCGCCGAGCAGCCGGAGCTGGTCAACGACTACACCTGGAAGTCCAACACCGTCGCCGTGGTCACCGACGGCACCGCCGTGCTGGGCCTCGGCGACATCGGCCCGGAGGCCTCCCTGCCCGTGATGGAGGGCAAGGCCATCCTGTTCAAGCAGTTCGGCGGCGTGGACGCGGTGCCGATCGCGCTCGCCTGCACCGAGGTCGACGAGATCGTCGAGACCGTGGTGCGGCTGGCGCCCTCCTTCGGCGGCGTCAACCTGGAGGACATCTCCGCCCCCCGCTGCTTCGAGATCGAGCGCCGGCTCCAGGAGGCCGTGGACATCCCGGTCTTCCACGACGACCAGCACGGCACCGCGATCGTCACCACCGCCGCCCTGTGGAACGCGGCCGAGGTGACCGGCCGTGAGATCGGCTCGCTGCGGGCCGTCATCTCCGGCGCCGGCGCGGCCGGCATCGCCATCGCCAAGATGCTGGTGGCGGCGGGCATCGGCGACGTCGCGGTCTGCGACCGCAGGGGCGTGGTGTACGACGGCCGCGGCGACCTCACCGACGTCAAGGCCGAGATCGCCGAACTGACCAACCGCACCGGCCTCAAGGGCACCCTGGCCGACGCGCTGGCCGGCGCCGACGTGTTCATCGGCGTCTCCGGCGGCACCGTGCCGGAGGAGGTCGTCGCGACCATGGCCGCGGGCGCGTTCATCTTCGCGATGGCCAACCCCACCCCGGAGATCCACCCCGAGGTCGCGCACAAGTACGCGGCGGTCGTCGCCACCGGGCGCAGCGACTTCCCGAACCAGATCAACAACGTGCTGGCCTTCCCCGGCATCTTCGCCGGCGCCCTCCAGGTGCGGGCCAGCCGGATCACCGAGGGCATGAAGCTGGCCGCCGCCAAGGCGCTGGCCGGTGTCGTCGCCGACGAGCTGACGCCGCAGAAGGTCATCCCCTCGCCGTTCGACGAGCGGGTCGCCCCGGCGGTCACCAAGGCCGTCGCCGAGGCCGCCCGGGCCGAGGGCGTGGCCCGGATCTGACGATCCGGTCGCCGCTGCCGGACGGGACCCGGCGGGAGCGGCGCCGCCGACACGGCCGGGGCCGGGACACGCGTCACACCCGCGCGTGGTTCCCGGCCCCGGCCGGCGCGGCTATCGTCCGCAGCATGTTTGCTGCCTACGCCGCACGTATCGACGCCGACGACCCGCTCAGCGGACTGGAGTTGGGTGAACTCCCCGAGCCGCAGGCCCGCCCCGGATGGAGCGTGGTCACGGTCAGGGCCGCCAGCCTCAACCACCACGACCTGTGGTCGCTGCGCGGGGTCGGCCTGCCCGCCGGACGGCTACCGATGATCCTCGGCTGCGACGCCGCCGGTGTCGACGAGCACGGCAACGAGGTCGTCCTCCACTCGGTGATCGGCCAGAGCGGCCACGGGGTCGGCCCGGACGAACCCCGGTCCATCCTGACCGAGCGCTACCAGGGCACCTTCGCCCAGCAGGTGGCCGTGCCCACCTGGAACCTGCTGCCCAAGCCCGCCGAACTCAGCTTCGAGGAGGCCGCCTGCCTGCCCACGGCCTGGCTGACGGCCTACCGGATGCTGTTCACCAACGCCGGGGTCAAGCCCGGTGACACCGTCCTGGTGCAGGGCGCGGGCGGCGGCGTGGCGACCGCGCTGATCGTCCTCGGCAAGGCCGCCGGGCTGCGGGTCTGGGTCACCGGCCGGGACGAGGCCAAGCGCCGCCGGGCGGTCGAACTCGGAGCCGACGCCGCCTTCGAGAGCGGTGCCCGGCTGCCGGCCCGGGTGGACGCGGTGATGGAGACGGTCGGCGCCGCGACCTGGGCGCACTCGGTGAAGGCGCTGCGCCCGGGCGGCACCGTCGTCATCTCCGGGGCCACCTCCGGCCCCAACCCGAGTGCCACCGAGCTGAACCGGATCTTCTTTCTGGAACTCAAGGTGGTCGGCTCGACGATGGGCACCAAGGAGGAACTGGCCGGGCTGCTCTCGCTGTGCGAGACCAGCGGCGTCCGGCCGGTGATCGACTCGGTGCTGCCGCTGGCCGAGGCCCGGGACGGCTTCGCGCGGCTCGCCAAGGGCGACGTCTTCGGCAAGATCGTGCTGACGCCGTGACGCCGTGACGCCGTGACGCCGTGACGCCGTGACGCCGTGACGCCGTGACGCCGTGTGGCCGTGACGCCGTGTGGCCCTGACGCGGACCGGCCCGGCACGCTCCGCGGAGCGTGCCGGGCCGGTGGTGGTCCGGCGGTCTGCCGGTCTGCCGGTCAGCCGAGCAGGCGCTTCAGCCGCTCGCCGGCCGAGCCCAGCACCGAGCGGGCCTCGGCCAGCTTGTCGCCGCTCACGCCGCCGTCCCGGGCCGCGTCGCGGACCTGGTCGCGGAAGCGGTCGAGCAGCCGCTCCAGTTCGCGGGCCGGGTCGCCGGCCGGGTCGGTCCGCGCCCACGGCGGCAGGTCGGCCGGGGCGGTCGGGGCGGTCGGCTCGTCCTTGTCCAGGTCGATCCGGGTGACGGTGACCTCCTCGGCCGGCCCGTCGGCCGGCTGGCCCCAGCGGGCCGCGTCGGCCAGCCCGGACAGGCCCTTGGTCAGCTCGGCCAGGCCCTCGGCCAGGCCGGTCGGCCAGTCGCCCTTGGCGGCGTGCTCGCGCACCTGCTGCTCGACCCGGCGCTTGATCCGCAGCGCCTCCTGCTGCGCGGCCGTCCGCGAGGCCTTGGCCTGCTCGCGCAGCCGGCGGGCCTCCTCCTCGGCGGCCTTCGCCTTGGCCTTGGCGGCCTTCTCCTGCTCCCGGGCGCGCTTGGCCTGGTCCTTGGCCTGCCGTTTGAACTGGGCGAACTCCTCCTTGGCACGCTGCCAGGACTCGTTGTCGCCCCACGGGCCGGACCACGGGTCCCCGCTCTCGGCGCGGTCCGGCCGGGGGGCCTGCCGGGCGGCCTGCCACAGCTCCTCGCGCAGGTCCTTGGCGCTGTCCCGGACGTCCTCGCGGATCGCCCCGGCCAACTGCGCCACGGAGTCGTGGATCTCCACTTCCAGGTCGTCCAACTCGCCCTGTCGGGCTTCCAGTTCGGTGCGCCCGGCGTCGGTCAGCCGGTAGACCTTGCGGCCGCCCTCGGTGCTGTGGGTGACCAGGCCCTCCTGCTCCAGCTTGGCGAGCCGGGGGTAGACCGTCCCGGCGGAGGGCGCGTACAGGCCCTGGAAGCGCTCCTCCAGCAGGCGGATCACCTCGTAGCCGTGCCGCGGGGCCTCGTCGAGCAGCTTCAGCAGGTAGAGCCGGAGCCGGCCGTGGCCGAACACGGGCGTCATCTCACGCCTCCTTGGTGAGGTCGGGCTTGCCGAGTCCGGCCGGGAGCTCCTTGACGACCACCGGCGCCTCGTCCTCGGGGTCGGGGCGGCGCAGCACGGTGACGCCGCCGGAGACGGTGGTCACGGCGAGGCTGCCCCGGCCGTCGCCGAGCTGGCCGGACAGGCGCTTGGCGCCCCAGCTGCCGCTGAGCTTGAGGCCGTCGAAGGTGCTGGAGATGTCGCCGCTGGTGGAGCCGGCCTCGACCTTGGCGTCGGCCAGCGAGGGGATCCGGATGACGACCGGGCCGCTGACGGTGGTGACCTTGATGTCGGCCGGGTTGGCGACGTCGAGGTCCAGGGTGACGGCGCCGGTGACGGCGTTGGCCTGGATCCGGTCGGCGGTGCCGGCGACGACGGTGAGCTGGCCGGAGACGGTGTTGACCTTGAGCTGGCCGGCCACCGACTGGGCGTCGACGTCGCCGGTGACGGTGTTGGCCTCGGTACGGCCGGTCAGGCCGACCAGGGTGGCGTCGCCGCTGGCGCTCTGCACCGAGACGTGCCCGGTGATCCCGGAGACGGTGGCGCCGGCCGAGACGGTGCCGACCTTGACCTCGGCGTCGGCCGGGACGGTCAGGGTGACGCCGGCGACGCGCTTGCGCTTGAAGGAGCCGAAGAAGCCCTTGACCGCGTCGACCGACTTGAGCCGGTCGCCGAACTCGCCCCAGCTGTTGATGTCCTTGTAGGTGACCGTCAGGACGCCGTCCACCAGGGTCACGTGCAGCGGCTCGCCCCGGAGCTCGGTGACCTCCAGGCGGGCCGGGCCCTCGGCCGCCACCACGTTCACCGTGCCGTCGATGATCCGCACGTGCAGCGCCCGGACCGGCTCGTCGATGGTGATCCTCTCGGGACCCTCGACCGTCCACTGGCTCATCTCTGCCGCCTCCCGTTGCCGATCGCGATGTATCGCGTTCTCTTTTAAAGACGATATATCGCGTGACGCGCAAGTCAAGCGCGCCGCCCGGGATCCCGCCCCTGAGCCGCCCCCGAGGCGCCCCCTACGGGCGGGCGCGGGTACGCGAGGGGCCCGGTAGGCGATCGCCTGCCGGGCCCCTCGTCAGCGGTTCAGTGCGACGGCGCCGCACCGGTCACTCGTCGTCCTCGTCGTCGAGCCGGGCCAGCCAGGTGGCCAGCCGCTCGACCGGGATCTCGAAGTCCGGGTTGAGGTCGACGAACTCGCGCAGTCGCTCGGCCAGCCACTCGAAGGTGACCTCCTCGTCGCCGCGCCGGTTCTGCAGCTCCTCGATGCCGCGGTCGGTGAAGTACACGGGTTCACTCCGGTCCGGTGGGGATTGACCTGGTCAGGATAGTCGGGGACGCCCGCGGCCCCCGTCTCCCAGGGGAGGACGGGGGCCGCGGGCGTCGGTGCTCCAGCGCCTCGGGGCGTCAGGGCCTCAGAGCGAGTAGACCTCTTCGATCAGCGCCTGCTGCTCGGCGGCGTGCCGCTTGGCCGAGCCGACCGCCGGGGACGAGGCCGTCGTGCGGGCGACGCGGCGCAGCCGCGAGCCGTTGGCGCTGCGGCCGACGACGACCTGGAGGTGGTCGACCAGGTTCATCGCGATGAACGGCCAGGCGCCCTGGTTGTCCGGCTCCTCCTGCGCCCAGACGAACTGGACGTCGTCGCCGTAGCGGGCGAGCTCCTCCTGGAGCTCGGCCACCGGCAGCGGGTAGAGCCGCTCGACCCGGACGATCGCGGTGTCGGTGACGCCGCGCTCGGTGCGGGCCGCCGCCAGGTCGTAGTAGAACTTGCCGGCGGTGATGACGACCTTGCGCACCTGCGCCGGGTCGACGGTGTTGTCACCGATGACCGGGCGGAAGGAACCGGACAGGAACTCCTCGGTCGCACTCGCCGCGGCCTTGAGACGCAGCATCGACTTCGGGGTGAAGACGACCAGCGGCTTGTGGTGCGGGTTGTGCGCCTGCCAGCGCAGCAGGTGGAAGTAGTTCGACGGCAGGGTCGGCATGGCGACCGTCATGTTGTTCTGCGCGCACAGCTGCAGGAAGCGCTCCGGGCGGGCGGACGAGTGGTCCGGGCCCTGGCCCTCGTAGCCGTGCGGCAGCAGCAGGGTGACGCCCGAGTGCTGGCCCCACTTCTGCTCGGCGGAGGCGATGTACTCGTCCACCACGGTCTGCGCGCCGTTGACGAAGTCGCCGAACTGCGCCTCCCACATGACCAGCGAGTTCGGGCGGGTCAGCGAGTAGCCGTACTCGAAGCCCATCGCCGCGTACTCCGACAGCAGGCTGTCGTAGACGGTGTAGCGGGCCTGGTCCTCGGTGAGGTACTGCAGCGGGGTGTAGTCCTCGCCGGTGTTGCGGTCGATCAGGACGGCGTGCCGCTGGCCGAAGGTGCCGCGGCGGCTGTCCTGGCCGGCCAGGCGGACCGGGTGGCCCTCCATGAGCAGCGAGCCGATGGCGAGGGTCTCGCCCGTCGCCCAGTCGATGGTGTTGTCCTCGACGGAGGCGGCGCGGCGCTGGAGCTGCGGCAGCAGGCGCGGGTGGACGGTCAGCCAGTCCGGCAGGTTGACCTGCGAGGCGGCGATCCGCTTGACCATCTCCTGGGAGATGCCGGTCTGGATGTTGACCGGGAAGTCGGCGACCGGCTTGCCGGCGGTGGCCGGGGCCGGGGTCTGGGCGGCGTCGCGGACCTCGGCGAAGACCTTCTCCAGCTGGCCCTGGAAGTCCTGGAGCGCCTGCTCCGCCTCTTCCATGGTGATGTCGCCGCGACCGATCAGGCCCTCGGTGTACAGCTTGCGCACCGAGCGCTTCTTGTCGATCAGGTCGTACATCAGCGGCTGGGTGAACGACGGGTTGTCGGCCTCGTTGTGACCGCGGCGGCGGTAGCAGATGAGGTCGATCACGACGTCCTTGTGGAACGCCTGGCGGAACTCGAAGGCGAGCCGCGCGACGCGGACCACGGCCTCCGGGTCGTCGCCGTTGACGTGGAAGATCGGGGCCTCGATCATCCGGGCCACGTCGGTGCAGTACATCGAGGAGCGCGAGGACGCCGGCGCGGCGGTGAAGCCGACCTGGTTGTTGACCACCAGGTGGATCGTGCCGCCGGTGCGGTAGCCGCGCAGCTGCGACATGTTCAGGGTCTCCGCGACGACGCCCTGGCCGGCGAAGGCCGCGTCGCCGTGGATCTGGATCGGCAGCACCGGGAAGGTGGTGCCGCCCTGGTCCAGGATGTCCTGCTTGGCGCGGGCGATGCCCTCGACGACCGGGTCGACCGTCTCCAGGTGGGAGGGGTTCGCGGCGAGCGAGACCTTGATGGTCTCGCCGTCGAGGCCGGTGAAGGTGCCCTCGGAGCCGAGGTGGTACTTCACGTCGCCGGAGCCGTGCATCGACTTCGGGTCGAGGTTGCCCTCGAACTCGCCGAAGATCTTGCCGTACGGCTTGCCGACGATGTTGGCCAGCACGTTCAGGCGGCCGCGGTGGGCCATGCCGATGACGGCCTCGTCGAGGCGGTGCTCGGCGGCGGCGTCGATGGTCGCGTCCAGCAGCGGGATGAGCGACTCGCCGCCCTCCAGCGAGAAGCGCTTCTGCCCGACGTACTTGGTCTGCAGGAAGGTCTCGAAGGCCTCGGCCGAGTTCAGCCGGCGCAGGATGCGCAGCTGCTCCTCGCGCTCGGGCTTGGAGTACGGCTTCTCCAGGCGCTCCTGCAGCCACCTGCGCTGCTTCGGGTCCTGGATGTGCATGTACTCGACGCCGACGGTGCGGCAGTACGTGTTGCGCAGCAGGCCGAGGATGTCGCGGAGCTTCATCATCTTCTGGCCGCCGAAACCACCGACCGCGAACTCGCGCTCCAGGTCCCACAGGGTGAGGCCGTGGGTGGTGACGTCCAGGTCGGGGTGCTTGCGCTGCTTGTACTCCAGCGGGTCCGTGTCGGCCATCAGGTGGCCGCGCACGCGGTACGCGTGGATCAGCTCCATGACGCGGGCGGTCTTGTTGACCTCGTCGTCGTGGGTGGTGGCGACGTCGGTGGCCCAGCGGACCGGCTCGTACGGGATCCGCAGCGACTCGAAGATCTCGTCGTAGAACCCCTTCTCGCCGAGGAGGAGGCGGTGGATCTCGCGCAGGAACTCGCCGGACGCCGCGCCCTGGATGACGCGGTGGTCGTAGGTCGAGGTCAGCGTCATGATCTTGGAGACGCCCAGGCGGGACAGGGTCTCCGGGGCGGAGCCCTGGAACTCGGCCGGGTACTCCATGGCGCCGACGCCGACGATGGTGCCCTGGTTCTGCATCAGGCGCGGCACGGAGTGCACGGTGCCGATGCCGCCGGGGTTGGTCAGCGAGACCGTGACGCCGGTGAAGTCGTCCATGGTCAGCTTGTTGGCGCGGGCCCGGCGGACGATGTCCTCGTAGGCCTGCCAGAAGCCGAAGAAGTCGAGGGTCTCGGCCTTCTTGATGGCCGCAACGACGAGCTGGCGGTCGCCGTTCGGCTTGACCAGGTCGATGGCCAGGCCGAGGTTGACGTGCTCGGGCTTGACCAGGAAGGCCTTGCCGTTCTCCACCTTGTAGCTGTAGTTCATGCCCGGGGCGGCCTTGACGGCCTGGACCAGGGCGTAGCCGATCAGGTGGGTGAAGGAGACCTTGCCGCCGCGGGCGCGCTGCAGGTGGTTGTTGATGACGATGCGGTTGTCGATCAACAGCTTCGCGGGCACCGCGCGGACCGAGGTCGCGGTCGGCACCTCCAGCGAGGCGTCCATGTTGGTGGCGACGGCCTTGGCCGGGCCGCGCAGCTGGATCAGCTCGGGGCCGGCGGGCGCGTCCGCCGCGGCGGCGGCCGGAGCGGCCGGAGCGGCGGCCTTGGGGGCCGGGGCCGGGGGCGCGACGGGGGCTGCGGCGAGCGGCGCGGGGGCCGGCGCCGGAGCGGCCGGGGCGGCCGGTGCGGCGGGGGCGGTCGCGGCCGGAGCAGCAGCAGCGGGCGCGGGGGCAGCGGCAGGGGTCGGCGTGGGGCCGGCCTGGGTCGCGGCCTGGGTCACTGGGGTCACCTCGGTACCGGGCTTGTAGTCGGCGAAAAAGTCCCACCAGGCTCGGTCGACCGAGTTCGGGTCCTGGAGGTACTGCTGGTAGATCTCATCGACGAGCCACTCATTGGGACCGAAGCCAGTGGAGCTAGCCGAGCTATTGGGGGTTTCAGGGGACTGTGGCGACACGGCGGCAACCGCCCTCTTCCGCTTCCTTTTGGGATGTTTGGACAGCGGGGATTAAGGCTACGCCCCTGACCAGTGATCGCGCAGTCCCCGGGCCCCAGGCGTCGCCCAGATCACAGTCCTGACCTGCAGTTTGGCTGAAAATGTGCGTTAGAAAGCCGTATCTGAGGGGAACCGATCGCCTCCACCCATAGGGCATATCCGGACAAAAACGGACAAAGCCCCATGTAGATCATCCAATGATCTTCGTGTACGTCTGTGTCGCTTCTGTGACGCATCCGACCCTCAGCGCTGCCCCGGCAGCCGGACCTCGATCCGGCAGCCGCGCGGCGACTCGGCGACCGCGATCCGACCGCCGTGCAGGTCCACCGCCCAGCGGGCGATGGCCAGGCCGAGGCCGGTGCCGCCGTCCGAGCCGGGCCCCTGGGCGGTCGCGGTGCCGCTGCGGCTGAACCGCTCGAACACCCGGCCGCGGTCGGCCGGCGGGATGCCCGGACCCTCGTCCTCGACCTCCAGCAGCAGGCCGCCGGGCCCGCCGTCGGGCCGCGCGCGCACCGTCACGGTGCCGCCGGGCGGGGAGTGCTTGCAGGCGTTGTCGACCAGGTTGGCGACCACCTGGTGGAGCCGTTCCGGGTCCGCCACGCCGGTCAAGCCGGTCGGGCTGACCTCCAGCGCCAGTCGGACGTCGCCGCGCCGGGAGAACGCCCCGCCGGCCGTCGCGCCGTCCACGGTGACCCCGCGCAGCACGCCGTCCAGGAACTCGCGCACCTCGAAGGGGCGGGCGTCCAGGTCGACCACGCCGTCGTCGATCTTGGAGAGGTCCAGCAGGTGGGTGACCAGGCGGCCGAGCCGCTCGGTCTGCTCCAGGGCGGCCCCCAGGGTCGCCGGATTGGGCTGGACGACGCCGTCCACCACGTTCTCCAGCACGGCGCGCAGCGCGGCGATGGGCGTGCGCAGCTCGTGCGAGACGTTGGCGACCAGCTCGCGGCGGTGCCGGTCGGCGGCCCCCAGGTCGGCGGCCATCTGGTTGAAGGTGGTCGCCAGCTCGCCGATCTCGTCGCGCGAGTTCACCTCGACCCGGCGGCTGTAGTCGCCGGAGGCCATCGCGCGGGCGGCGGCCGTCATCTCGCGCAGGGGGGCGGTCAGCCCGTGCGCGAGGAACTGCATGAAGAGCAGCGAGGCGATCATGGAGAAGACCATGATGATCCGGATCTGGGTCTCGGACCGGATCGCCACGACCACCATGCCGGTGGCCAGGAAGACGGAGACGATCACCAGCAGGGCGAGCTTGCCCTTGATCGAGCGGACCGGGTCGAGCGGCCTGATGTCGGCCCAGACCCGGCGGGCGGCGCGGGCGGCCAGTGTCTGCGACCGCGTGCCGCCGGTGTCCCCGTTGCGTTGCTGTGGAAAGGTCATTGGTCCCCTGTGATCCCCGCGTACATCCCCCGCGTGGTGCGCGGCAGTTCGGGACACGGGCCCCCCGGAGGCCCGTCGCCCGAGGCTCGCCGCTAGGAGAGCGGGGCCTCCAGCGCGTACCCGACACCGTGGACGGTGCGGATCCAGCTCGCGCCGATCTTGCGGCGCAGCGCCTTGACGTGGCTGTCCACGGTGCGGGTGCCGGACGCGTCGGTCCAGTCCCAGACCTCGGCCAGCAACTGCTCGCGGGTCAGCACGGCGCGCGGCTGCGCGGCCAGGCAGGCGAGCAGGTCGAACTCGGTGGGCGTCAGGTGGACGTCGCCCGAGGCGAGCCGGACCCGGCGCTGCACGTGGTCGATCTCCAGCTCGCCGAAGCGCAGCGAGCCGAGCGCGGGCGTGCGGGCCGCCTGCTGGGCGCGCTCGACGCGGCGCAGCAGCACGTTGACCCGGGCGGCCAGTTCGCGCATCGAGAACGGTTTGGTCATGTAGTCGTCGGCGCCCACGCCGAGGCCGACCAGCAGGTCCGTCTCGTCGTCGCGCGCGGTCAGCATCAGCACCGGCACCGGGCGCTGAGCCTGGATCCGGCGGCACACCTCCAGGCCGTCGAAGCCGGGCAGCATGATGTCGAGGACCACCAGGTCCGGCTGCCAGGTGTGGAAGCCGTCGACCGCGCCCGGCCCGTCGTGGGCCACGGCGACCTTGAAGCCCTCCGCGCCCAGCCGGGCCGCGATCGACTCCGCGATCGTCGGCTCGTCCTCCACCACCAGTACTCTGCGTTGGCTGCTCACCGTGCCGCCGCTGTGGTTGTTGTCCTGCTGAAGTTCTGTCACGGTCACGCCACCGCCCCCAGGGCTGCGGGCCGGCCACCTGTGGGGATGGCGGGGCTCCGCTCGTAGTCTTGTTCCGTCGTGGACTGTGCCGGGTCCGCCGTCCCGTCGTGCGTGCGGGTCGGCGGGCGGATTGCCTCCCGCCCACTTCTCCCGCGCACTTCGCAGCGTACGGACAGCGGATGCCTCCCGGCAGGTGGACCGGACGTTTCCGGCCCGTGGGCCGGCTGTCGGGCCGCCCTCGGAGCCCACTGCACGAGTGGGCACGGGCCGATACCTTACCCGGCGATTTTTCTCTGCGTAACGGTACGTATGCAGTCGAGTTGACGCCAAGTCGCCGGTCAGAGCCCCTGCCGGTGCGCTCGCCGGAAGAAGGTCTGGACCAATATCAGGAATCCGGGCGACCGGTTTCCCGGTGGTCTTCACCGCCTTTTCTCAGATGCCTCTCAGAACCTCGACGTAACGTGGCCACGACAACGCCCGCGGGGCGGGATCCGCGGCGCGCGCCGGTACGTTGGGCACCTGGGTGAGGGGCCGGTGGCTGCCGGCGTGGAGCGGAGGGCGGCATGGCTGGACTGCGGCGAGGTGCCGGACGGGTCGGGGCGTCGCCCGCCGGCCCGCCGTACGGGATGCTCCGGCACGGTCTGCGCACCGGCGTCGTCGAGTGGCTGCTGGCGCGGGTGCCGACACCCCGGCGAAACCCCTTCACCCTCGGCTATCTCGCCGTGGTGGGCGCCACCACGACCTTCGCCAAACTCGCCGACCCGGAACTCGTGCAACGGCTGCAGGAGGCCTCCAGCTCCGACGGCCACAACCTCCTGCAGCACCCCCTGCGCGCGCTGGTGCTCAGCGGCTTCTGGGTGGCCGGCGAGGTGTGGATGCCGTACCTGTGGGGATTCGCCGTCACCCTCGCGCCGCTGGAGCGCCGGATCGGCCCCGCCCGGGCGGCGGCGGTCTTCGCGATCGGGCACGTCACGGCCACGCTGCTGTCCCAGGGCGTGGTGATCACCGCGGTGGAGACCGGGCGGATGGAGACCGCGGCGCTGGACTACCTGGACATCGGCGTCAGCTACGGCGTGCTCACCTGCCTGGGCGCGGTGGCCGGGCTGCTGCCGTGGCGCGGGCGGCTGGTCGCGCTCGGCGGCGCCGGGCTGCTGATCGCCGAGCAGATCCTCACCGAGCGGGACCTGGTCACCGCCGTGGGGCACCCGGCCGCGGTGCTCACCGGGGTGGCGCTGTGGCGCTGGCTGCGCCGGGCCCAGGCCCGCCGGCCGCGGCCGAAGCCGCGGACGCGCCGGGTCGAGGCGCCGGCCGCGGGCTCCTCGCCCGCGCCGGGCGGCGCTCCGGTCCTGGACGTGCGCTGACCCTTCCGGGTGCCGCCCCGCGCGCTTTTGACGGCACGTCCCGCGCCCTCCCCCCGCTCGCTCCACACCCTCCTCCTGTTCGCTCATGGCGAACACCGCCCCGGGAACATCCGGCGCACGCCAGGCCTTAGTCAGGTCGACTCAACTTCACTGACTGGGGAGAGATCATGGCATCGACGTCCACACCGCTCACCCTGCCCGTGCTGCCGCTCGACGACGAGGTCGTCCTGCCGGGCATGGTCGTCCCGCTGGACCTCAAGGACACCGAGGTGCGCGCCGCGGTCGAGGCCGCCCGCGCGGCGGCCACCGGCACCGGCAAGCCGCAGGTCCTGCTGGTCCCGCGGGTGGACGGCTCGTACGCGGCGGTCGGCACCCTGGCCACCGTCGAGCAGGTCGGCCGGCTGGCCGACGGGGAGCCGGCCGCGCTGGTGCGCGCCGTGCGCCGGGTCCGCATCGGGGCCGGCACCACCGGCCCCGGCGCCGCCCTCTGGGTGGAGACCACGCCCTTCCGGGAGTCCTCGGTGGAGACCCCGGTGGCCGGCCGGGCCGCCGAGCTGGTCAAGGAGTACAAGGCGCTCTCCACCCAGTGGCTGCGCAGGCGCGGCGCCTGGCAGATCGTCGACCGGGTGGCCCAGATCGAGGGCGTCGGCGAGCTCGCCGACAACATCGGCTACGCGCCCTTCGCCACCGCCGAGCAGAAGCTCAAGGTGCTGCTGGAGGCCGACCAGGTCGCCCGCCTGGAGTACGCGCTGACCCTGCTGCGCGACCACCTCGCCGAGGAGGAGGTCAACGACACCATCCGCAAGGACGTCGAGGAGGGCGTGGCCAAGCAGCAGAAGGAGTTCCTGCTCCGCCGCCAGCTGGAGGCCGTCCGCAAGGAACTGGCCGAGCTCAACGGCGACCCGGCCGACGAGGAGGGCGACTACCGCGCCCGGGTCGAGGCCGCCGACCTGCCCGAGAAGGTCCGCGACGCGGCCCTCAAGGAGGTCGACAAGCTGGAGCGGGCCTCCGAGCAGTCCCCCGAGGGGCCCTGGATCCGCACCTGGCTGGACACCGTCCTGGAGCTGCCCTGGAACGAGCGCACCGAGGACGCGTACGACATCGCCGGCGCCCGCGCGGTGCTGGACGCCGACCACGCCGGCCTGGCCGACGTGAAGGACCGCATCGTCGAGTACCTCGCGGTGCGCAAGCGCCGGGCCGACCAGGGGCTCGGGCTGGTCGGCGGCCGGCGCGGCGGCGCGGTGCTGGCGCTGGTCGGTCCGCCCGGCGTCGGCAAGACCTCGCTCGGCGAGAGCGTGGCCCGCGCCATGGGCCGCACCTTCGTCCGGGTCGCGCTCGGCGGCGTCCGGGACGAGGCCGAGATCCGCGGCCACCGGCGCACCTACGTCGGCGCGCAGCCCGGCCGGCTCGTGCGGGCGATCAAGGAGGCCGGCTCGATGAACCCGGTCGTCCTGCTCGACGAGATCGACAAGGTCGGCTCCGACTACCGGGGCGACCCGGCCGCCGCCCTGCTGGAGGTGCTGGACCCGGCGCAGAACCACACCTTCCGGGACCACTACCTGGAGGTCGAACTCGACCTCTCGGACGTCGTCTTCCTCGCCACCGCCAACGTGCTGGAGGCCATCCCCGAGCCGCTGCTCGACCGGATGGAGCTCGTCCGCCTCGACGGCTACACCGAGGACGAGAAGGTCGTCATCGCCCGCGACCACCTGCTCCCGCGCCAGCGCGAGAAGGCCGGACTGGGCGGCGACCAGGTCAGCGTCGACGACGCGGCACTGCGCCGACTGGCCGGGGAGTACACCCGGGAGGCCGGCGTGCGGAACCTGGAGCGCTCGATCGCCCGGGTGCTGCGCAGGATCGCCGCCCAGGCCGAACTCGGCGAGCGCGAACTGCCCGCCGCGATCGGCCCGGACGAGCTGCGCGCCCTGATCGGCCGGCCCCACCACGTGCCGGAGGCCGCCCAGGCGCCGGCCGAGCGGCGCACCGCGGTCCCCGGCGTGGCCACCGGCCTCGCCGTGACCGGCGCCGGCGGCGACGTCCTCTACATCGAGGCCTCGCTCGCCGACGCCGAGACCGGCGGCACCGGACTCACCCTCACCGGGCAGCTGGGCGACGTGATGAAGGAGTCCGCGCACATCGCGCTCTCCTACCTGCGCTCGCGCGGCGCCGAACTGGAGCTGCCGGTCACCTCGCTGCGCGACCGCGGCGTGCACCTGCACGTCCCCGCCGGGGCCGTCCCCAAGGACGGGCCGAGCGCCGGCATCACCATGACCACGGCGCTCGCCTCGCTGCTGTCCGGCCGCAAGGTGCGCACCGACCTGGCGATGACCGGCGAGGTGTCGCTGACCGGGCGGGTGCTGCCGATCGGCGGGGTGAAGCAGAAGCTGCTCGCCGCCGACCGGGCCGGCGTCACCACGGTGATCATCCCCAAGCGCAACGAGGCGGACCTGGACGACGTCCCGGCCGAGGTGCTGGAGCGGCTCACCGTCCACCCGGTGGCGGACGTGCGGGAGGTGCTGGAGCTGGCCCTGGAGCCGGCCAAGGTCCTGGCCGCGGCGGCCTGACCCGGCCGCGCCGGGTCGGCGGGAGGACCGGCGGGAGGACCGGCGGAGGAGCGACGGGAGGACGGCGTCTGCGCGTGCCACACTGCGGAGATGCCGTCCCCCACGCAGCGCGCCCTGGCCCGGGTGCCGGCCCGGCTGCGTCCGTTCCTGGTGCGGCACCGCAGGCTGGTGAAGTTCCTGCTGGTCGGCGGTGCCTGCTTCACCCTCACCCTGGTGATCGACTTCGAGCTGAAGTTCACCGTGCTGGAGCACAAGCCGGTGGTCGCGCTGACGATCGCGACCGTGCTCTCGACCGTCGTCTCCTACGTGCTCAACCGCCGCTGGGCCTTCCGGACGGCCGGGCACCCGCGCGAGGCACTGCTGTTCTTCCTGGTCAGCGCCATGGCGATCGCCGTCAACGACCTGCCGCTGGCACTCTCCCGCTACGCCCTGGACCTGCGCGAGCCGTACGTCGGCCCGTTCGTCCAGGAGACCGCGGACTTCCTCAGCGGGATGGTCGTCGGCACCTTCGCCGCGATGCTGTTCCGCTTCTGGGCGATGCAGCGGTGGGTCTTCACCCGGCCCGCCGAACGGGCGCACCCGGGGTACGAACCCGGTTACGCTGCACCCGAGATGCCACGGGATGCGCCATGAGGCCGTGAGGTGAGGGTGATGCGCGGGGAACCGGACGCGGTTCGGAGCGGGCCCGCCAGCCAGCAGGGGATGCGCCGGGCCAACCTGGCCCTGGTGCTCGGGGTGATCGCGCGCGCCCCGCGCTCCCGGGCCGAGGTGGCCGCCGAGACCGGGCTGACCAGGGCCGCCGTCTCCTCGCTCGCCGAGCAGCTGATCGCCGGCGGCCTGGTCGTCGAGGAGGGCCCGGCCGCGCCCAGCGGCAAGGTGGGCCGCCCCGGCACCGCGCTCGGGCTCAACCCGCTCGGGCCCGGCGGCCTCGGCGCCGAGATCGGCGTGGAGCACCTCGGCGCCTGCGTGGTCGACCTGAGCGGCGAGGTCCGGACCTGGCGCCGCCGCGAGGTCCGCAACCGGGGCCGCCGGCCCGCCGCGGTCATGGCCGACCTCGCCGAACTGCTGCACGCGGCCGTCGCCGAGTCGGGCCTGCGCCCGGCCGGGCTGACCCTGGCCGTCCCCGGGCTGGTCGGCACCTCCGGCGGGGTGCTCCAGCGGGCCGCCAACCTGGGCTGGCGGGACGTCCCGCTGGCGGCCGAACTGCGCCCGGCGCTGCGCGCGGCCGGCGCGGCCGAACTGGCCGAGCTGCCGGTCGAGGCGGACAACGAGGCCAACCTGGGCGGGCTGGCCGAACGGTGGCTGGGCGGCGGGCCGGAGGACTTCCTGTACGTCTCGGCCGAGGCCGGCGTCGGCGCGGCGATCGTGGTCGGCGGGCGGCTGCTGCGCGGGGCGCGCGGCTACGCGGGCGAGTTCGGCCACGTACCCGTCCACCCGGACGGCCACCGCTGCGCCTGCGGCGCGCACGGCTGCCTGGAGCAGTACGCGGGGGAGGCGGCCGTGCTGCGGGCGGCCGGGCCGGCGGGCGCGCGGGGCGACTGGGTGACGCTGCTCGCCGGGCGGGCCGGGGCCGGGGACGAGCCGGCCCTCGCGGTGCTGGCCGGGGCCGGTTCGGCGCTGGGCATCGCGGCCGCCGGGGCGGTCAACCTGCTGGACCCGGCCGAGGTGGTGCTGGGCGGCGGCTACGCCCGGCTGGCGCCCTGGCTGCTGCCGGCGATGCGGGCCGAGCTGGCCGCCCGGGTGACGGTGCGGCCGTGGTCGGACGAGCGGCTGACGGTGTCCCGGCTGGGCCGGCGCGGGCCGCTGCTGGGCGCCGCGGTGGGCGTGGTGCGGGCGGTCGTCGCGGACCCGGGCCGGCTCGCCTGCGGCTGACCTCCCGGCCCCGGACGCACCCGAGCCCCCGGCCGGGCGGCCGGGGGCTCGGGGTGGGGAACGCGGGGGATCAGGCCTCGGCGGACGCCTCGGCGGCGACGATCTCGCGGCCGCCGGAGCGCGGGCCGCGCAGCACGGCCAGGTAGGCGACGCCGATGCCGATCAGCGCCCAGACCACCAGGACCACGATCGGCATGCCCAGGTTGGTGGAGCCGAAGTAGGCGATCGACTTGGTGGCACTGGTCCCGGCGCCGTTCGGGATCAGCGAGCCGATGGCCCGCCAGAACGGCGGCATCATCGGTGCCGGGTAGACGCCGCCGGCGCTCGGGTTGCCCAGCACCACGAAGATCAGCACCGCGACGCCGATGCCGATGACGTCGAACAGGCACTGCAGTGCCATGGTGAACGCGCCGACCGTGAACACCACCAGGGCGCCGATGCCGGTCAGGGCCAGGATCGAGCCGGGCAGCGCGTCCAGCACCGGCCCGGCGATGATCGTGCCGCCGAGGCCGGCGCCGACCGAGTACAGCGCCAGCACGCCGAGGCGGATCAGCAGGCGGTGGACGTTGGCGGGCTTGGAGCCGGCGCTGATGCCGAGGATCGAGGCGACCAGGTAGCCGCCGACGCACCAGCCGATGACCAGGTAGAACGCGGAGAGGCCGTTGGTGTCGCCCTTGGCGAGCGGCACGACGTCCTCGACCTTGACGGTGCGGCCCTGGGACTTGTCCAGCGCGGTGGTGATGGACTCGGCGGCCTTGGCGGCGGAGGTGCCGCGGGCGCCGCCGACCAGCAGGGTGTCCTCGGTGCCGGTCGGGTTCACGACCAGCGCCGCGTAGATCTTCTGGTCCTTGATCTGCTGGGTGGCCGTCTCGGCGTCCGGGGCGGTGACGGCCTTGACGGCGTCGTCCGGTACGGATTCCAGCCCCTGGACCAGCTTGGGGGCGACCTGCGGCGGGGCGACCACCGCGATCGACAGCTCGTGCGGGGCCGGGTGGTGCAGCGCCCCGACGTACGAGGTGATGAAGCCGAGCTGCAGCAGCAGCACGCCGATCACGAGCAGTGCCGCACGCGGTGTGACCGCGCCCTTCAGTTCAGCGACGAAACCCTGCCCCGGGGCGGCCATCCGCATCTCCTTGTGTATGGGGGGAAAACGGATACTTCATACCATGAACTAGTTGGCTTGTCGCACCCCGCGCGCCGGGTTCCGGCCAGTGCGGCTGCGGGATACTGGCGCGGTGAGTGACGAGGAATCCCTGCTGGCGGTGGAGCGCGAGGTCGCGCTGATGTTCCGGCGGGGCCGGGCCCGAGTGGCGGAGCTCTCACGCCGGGTGCATCCCGAGCTGGAGGGGATGGCCTACAGCATGCTCGGCTACATCGAGCAGGCCGGACGGGTGCGGGTGACGGACGTCGGCGTGCACTTCGCGGTCGGCAAGGCCACGGTGAGCCGGCAGATCCGGGCGCTGGAGGAGCTGGGCCTGGTGGCCCGGGAGACGGATCCGCTGGACCGCCGGGCCGCGCTGGTCTCGCTGACCGGGGACGGGCGGCGGCGCTACCTGGCGGCCCGGGACGTCCGGATGCGGCGGGTGCGGGAGCTGCTGGGCAACTGGTCGCCGGAGGACGTGGACCGCTTCGCGGTGCTGCTGCACCGCTTCAACGACGTGATCGGGGAGCCGCCGGCGGAGTGACCGGTGGCCGGATCCCGGGGCCGGGGCCGGTTCGTGGCGGTTGGAGCCGGGTCCGGGGCGGTGGCCGGGGCGAGGACTTTACTTGGGCTTGAAGAAAGTTGCCTTAGTCAACCATCGGGCCTATGGTTGCGTAAGGCAACGATTTTCCGTGCCCGCGCACCCCCGCCCCCCGCTCACTCCTCCCGCCGAAGGACCCAGATGACCGTCACAGCCGAGGCGACCGTCGGAGCCGCCGTCGACGATCAACCGATGACCCACCGGCAGGTGATGGAGGCGCTGTCCGGCCTGCTGCTCGGCCTCTTCGTGGCCGTGCTCTCGTCGACCGTCGTCTCCAACGCCCTGCCGCACATCCTCACCGACCTGCACGGCGGCCAGTCCGCCTACACCTGGGTGATCACCGCGGCCCTGCTGACCCTGACCGCCTCCACCCCGATCTGGGGCAAGCTCTCCGACCTCGTCAGCAAGAAGTTGCTGCTCCAGATAGCCCTGCTGATCTACATCGCCACCTCCGCCCTGGCCGGCCTCTCCCAGAACACCGCCGAGCTGATCGCCTGCCGCGCCCTCCAGGGCATCGGCGCCGGCGGTGTGGTCGCGCTGGGCCAGATCTGCCTGGCCGCGATGGTCCCGCCGCGCGAGCGCGGCCGTTACAGCGGCTACTTCGGCGCGGTCTTCGCGCTGGCCACCATCGGCGGCCCGCTGATCGGCGGCGTCATCGTGGACACCTCGTGGCTGGGCTGGCGCTGGTGCTTCTACGTCGGCATCCCGTTCGCGCTGGCCGCGATCCTGGTGGTGCAGCGCACCCTCAAGCTGCCGGTGGTCAAGCGCAAGGCGAAGATCGACTACCTGGGCGCGCTGGTCATCACCGGCGCCGTCAGCCTGCTGATGATCTGGATCACGCTGGCCGGCACGAACTACGACTGGCTGTCCTGGCAGACCGCCGCGATGGTCGGCGGCGGCCTGCTGCTGGGCGCCCTCGCCGTGGTGGTCGAGCGCCGCGCCGCCGAGCCGATCATCCCGCCGGACCTCTTCAAGTACCGCACCGTCACCCTGGCCGCGGTGGCCAGCGTGCTGGTCGGCGTCGGGATGTACGGCGCGACCACCTTCCTCAGCCAGTACTTCCAGCTGGCCCGCGCCAAGTCCCCGACCATGGCCGGCCTGATGACCCTGCCGATGATCCTCGGCCTGGCGCTCGCCTCCACCGTCGCCGGCCGACTGATCACCAAGTACGGCAAGTGGAAGGCCTACCTGGTCGCCGGCACGGCGCTGCTCGCGATCGGCTTCGGCCTGCTCGCCACCGCCCGCGTCGACACCGACTACAAGCTGCTCTGCGTCTACATGGCGATCACCGGCATCGGCCTCGGCCTGACCAGCCAGAACCTGGTGCTCGCGGTGCAGAACACGGTGCCGCGCCACGAGCTCGGCGCGGCCAGCTCCGTGGTGACCTTCTTCCGCACCATGGGCGGCGCGATGGGCGTCTCCGCGCTCGGCGCGCTGATGAACAGCAAGGTGACCCACTACCTCGCGGAGAACCTGGCCGCCGCGCACATCCCGGCCGCGAGCGCGGCCGGCGGCGGGGGCATCCCGGACCTGCACAAGCTGCCCGCCCCGATCGTCCCGCTGGTGACGGACGCGTTCGGGCACGGCGTCGGCACCGTCTTCCTGTGGGCCGCGCCGTTCGCGGCGCTGGCCTTCGTCACGGTGCTGTTCATCCGGGAGACCGCGCTGAGGACCAGCCAGCAGGGCTGACCCCGGGCGGGGACGCGCGAACGGGCCGGGGAGTGTGATCCACACTCCCCGGCCCGTCGGGTTCGTCCCGCGCGCGGACGGCGGGAACCGTCGGCCGCGCCCTACGGCGCGGCGATCAGGACCAGACCGTAGACGACGGCCGCGGCGCAGAGGCCGAAGCAGGCGTAGGCGCCGGCCAGGGCCAGCCGGCCGCCGCCCGGCTCCTGGGCGGCCTCGCCCTCGCGGGCGCTCAGCGCGGCCTCGCGCCGGGACAGGGCCAGGATGCCGAGTGCGAAGACGGAGACCACGGCGACGGTGATGCCGAAGCTGGCACCGGCGGTCTGGGCCAGGGCGTTCCACTTGATGTGCATGGCGGGTGCTCCTCAGCCTGCGGCGCTCAGGCCGCGACCGTGGTCGAGGCGGGGGTGGGGGCGTTCGCGGGGGCGGCGGTGGCGGGGACCTCCACCGGGGTGACGTCGTTGACGTCGTTGACGTTGTCCGCGCCGACCGGCTGGCGGCGGGAGATCAGCCACATCGCGCCGGAGCCGGCCACCAGCACGGCGCCCACCAGGACGATGCCCCAGGTGCCCTGGCGGACCAGCAGCGCGGCGCCGCCCGAGACCAGCGCGGCGGCCGGCAGGGTCAGCGCCCAGGTGTAGACCATGCGGCGCACCAGGCTCCAGCGCAGCTCGGCCTTCGGGCCGCCGAGGCCGGCGCCCATGATGCCGCCCGAGCAGACCTGGGTGGTGGAGAGGCCGAAGCCCATGTGCGAGGAGGTCAGGATGACGGTCGCGGCGGCCGACTCGGAGGCGAAGCCCTGCGGCGCCTTGATGTCGGCGAGGCCCTTGCCCATCGAGCGGATGATCCGCCAGCCGCCCATGTAGGTGCCGAGCGCGATCGCGGCGCCCGCGGAGATGATCACCCAGGTGGGCGGCAGCGCGCCGTGCGGCAGGGCGCCGACCGACACCAGGGTCAGGGTGATGATGCCCATCGTCTTCTGGGCGTCGTTGGTGCCGTGCGCGAGCGAGATCAGCGAGGACGAGAAGATCTGGCCGGTCTTGAAGCCCTTGGTGGCGGTGGTCTCGTTGCCCTTGCGGGTGATCGCGTAGGCCAGCTTGGTGGCGCCCCAGGAGGCGAGGCCGGCGACCAGCGGGGAGGCGATCGCCGGGATCAGGATCTTGGAGAGGACGGTGTCGAAGTTGACGCCGTTCATGCCGACGCCGACGACGGTGGCGCCGATCAGGCCGCCGTACAGCGCGTGCGAGGAACTGGACGGCAGGCCGCGCAGCCAGGTCAGCAGGTTCCAGAGGATCGCGCCCGCCAGTGCGGCGAAGATGATCTCGGGGTGGATGCCGCTCTTCTCGTTGACGATGCCGCCGGAGATGGTGGTGGCGACCTTCACGGACAGGAACGCGCCCGCGAAGTTGAGGACGGCCGCGATGGTGACCGCGACCTTCGGCCGGAGGGCTCCCGTCGCGATGGAGGTGGCCATCGCGTTGGCGGTGTCGTGGAACCCGTTGGTGAAGTCGAAGGCGAGCGCCGTGATGATCACAACGGCTACCAGGAACGAGATGTGTTCCATACCCAAACAATCGTCGTAGTTGTCGCACGGACGTTGGTGTCGTCGCGACCGTAGGTCTGTTTGGTAAACGGAAGGTGAACTGAGCCGGGAATCGTGGTTCCGCTGGTGTCCCGGTGGTGTCCGGAGGCTTTCGAAAGGGTGTCGGCGGTCGCGCTGAGCTGGACATTAGCGAAGTTCGCCCCGGTTCGCTCCGGTTTGCTGAGAGCTGTCTCACAGATCAACCGAGAATTAACCTCCCAGTCCGGATGCGCCCTGTTTCCGGTGAGTAACCCGTGGGAGGATCTGCGGGATCCGGGGACGCCGGTGACAGGCTGGGGCGGGGAGGACCAACCCATGGGCGGGGCTGCACAGCGCACTGAAACGGCAGTCGTACGGCCCTGGCTGCGGGCGGCACTGCGCTGCGGAGCCGCCCTCGCGGCCGCCGCGCTCGCCCTCCCGCTCGCCGCGCAGGCCGCGTACGCCGCCCCCGATCCGGGCGCGTCGATCACCGCGGCCAGCCCGGGCGACGACCCGCTCGCCGCCGCCAAGGCCACCCTCGGCCCGCTGCTCGACCAGCTGCACACGCTCTACCAGAGCGCCGAGACCGCCACCGAGCAGTACAACGGCGCCGTCGCCAAGGTCGCCGAGCAGCAGGCCGCGCTCACCGACCTCCAGGGCCGGCTGGACCGCCAGCAGAAGCAGGTCGACGCCGGCACCGACATCGCCTCCCAGCTCGCCGCCGCCCAGTACCGCAACGGCGCCGCCTCCGCCTACGCCGAACTGCTGCTCTCCAAGGACCCGTACGAGGCCGTCACCATCGCGGAACTGCTCACCGCCGCCAGCCGCTCGCAGTCCGAGTTCCTGGACCGGCTGAAGACCGACCGCGAGGCCCTCGCCGGCCTGACGAAGCAGACCGAGGACGCGCTCAAGACCTCGCAGGCTCTGGTCACCGAGCAGGACGCCGCCAAGGCCAAGGTCGCCACCGACCTCGCCTCCGTCGAGCAGCTGGTCTCCTCGCTCACCGGCGCCCAGCGCACCGAACTGGAGAAGCTGGAGAAGGCCAAGGCCGACGAGGCCCAGCTCGCCTTCCTCGCCTCCGGCGCCCTCGGCAAGGGCGAGCGCACCCCGTCGGCGGCCGGCCGCACCGCCGTCGCCTTCGCGCTCGCCCAGCTCAACAAGCCGTACCTGTGGGGCGGCGCGGGGCCGGACTCCTTCGACTGCTCGGGCCTCACCTCGCAGGCCTGGCTGCACGCCGGGCTGCCGATCCCGCGCACCAGCCAGGAGCAGTGGGCCCAGCTCCCGCACATCGCGCTGAACCAGCTCCGCCCCGGCGACCTGGTCATCTACTTCGAGGGCGCCACGCACGTCGCGATGTACATCGGCGGCGGGCTGGTCGTCCAGGCGCCCCGGCCGGGCGCCGTCATCAAGGTGTCGCCGATCGGCTCGATGCCGATCCTCGGGGCGGTGCGGCCCGACCCGTCCGGCGCGGCGGACGAGGCCGGCGGCAGCTGGAAGGTGCCCGACCTGCCCGCCGGCTGGGACACCGTCACCCCGATCGCGCCCAGCCCGGCCAACCAGGTCCCGACCGCCCCGGCCCCCGGCACGCCCGCCAACCCGCCGGCCACCCCGGGCGCGCCGTCCACCACCCCGGGCACGCCCGCGGACACCGGCACCGGCACGCCGTCCGGCACCGGAACGCCCGCCGACCCGGGGACGCCGTCCGGCACCGGCACCACCGCCCCCGGCACGCCCACGCCGACGCCGACCCCGACCCCGACCGGGACCGGCACCGGGACGGGCACCCCGGCGACGCCCACCCCGACCGGCACGGGCCCGGCGACGCCCACCCCGACCGGCACCGGAACCCCGGGTTCCACCGGCACCGCCGCCTCCACCACCACCACCGGTTCGGCGAGCGCCGGGGCCCCGGGCAGCGCCACCGCGACACTGCCGCTCGGCACCAACTGAGTCACGGCGAAGGCCGCCCGGCGTCCACGGACACCGGGCGGCCTTCGCGCGCGTCACGCCGGGGCGCCGGTGTCCGGCTCGAAGCGGACGACCACGGCCTTGGAGGTCGGCGTGTTGCTGATGTCGGCGGTGGAGTCCAGCGGGACGAGCACGTTGGTCTCCGGGTAGTAGGCCGCCGCGCCGCCGCGGGCCACCGGGTAGTGGACCACCCGGAAGTGCGGGGCGCGCCGCTCGACGCCGTCCCGCCACTCGCTCACCAGGTCGACGAAGTCGCCCTCGGCCAGGCCGAGTTCGGCGGCGTCGGCCGGGTTGACCAGGACCACCCGGCGGCCGCCCTTGATGCCCCGGTAGCGGTCGTCCAGGCCGTAGACGGTGGTGTTGTACTGGTCGTGCGAGCGCAGCGTCTGCAGCAGCAGGCGGCCCGGCGGGACCTCGGGGGCGGTGAGCGGGTTGACGGTGAAGTTGGCCTTGCCGGTCGCGGTGGGGAAGGTCCGGGAGTCGCGCGGGCCGTGCGGCAGGGTGAAGCCGCCGGGGCGGCGGACCTTCTCGTTGTAGTCCTCGAAGCCGGGGACGACCCGGGCGATCCGGTCCCGCAGGGTGTCGTAGTCGGTGGCGAAGTCCTCCCACGGCACGGTGTCCCCGGGGCCGAGGGCGGCGCGGGCCAGCCGGCAGACGATCGCGGTCTCGGAGAGCAGGCCCGGGGCGGGCGGGCGCAGGCCGCCGCGCGAGGAGTGCACCTGGCCCATCGAGTCCTCGACGCTGACGAACTGGGCGCCGGCGCCGGTGACGTCCCGGTCGGTGCGGCCCAGGGTGGGCAGGATCAGTGCGCGGGCGCCGGTGACCACGTGCGAGCGGTTGAGCTTGGTGGAGACGTGCACGGTCAGCCGGCAGCGGCGCATCGCCGCCTCGGTGACGTCGGTGTCCGGGGTGGCCGCGACGAAGTTGCCGCCCATCGCGAAGAACACCCCGACCCGGCCGTCGCGCATCGCCCGGATGGTGTCCACCGAGTCGAGGCCGTGCGCGCGCGGCGGCTCGAAGCCGAACTCCTCGCCGAGCGCGTCCAGGAAGGCCGTCGAGGGCCGCTCGAAGATGCCCATCGTCCGGTCGCCCTGGACGTTGCTGTGCCCGCGCACCGGGCAGACCCCGGCACCCGGACGGCCGACGTTGCCGCGCAGCAGCAGGAAGTTGACCACCTCGCGGATGGTCGGGACGGCGTGCTTGTGCTGGGTGAGGCCCATCGCCCAGCAGACGATGATCTTCCGGGAGCCCAGCACCAGCCGGCCGAGCTCCTCGATCTGCTCCCATGGCAGGCCGGTCGCGGCGAGCACCTCGGCGCGGTCGGTCGTGCCCGCCTGCGCCTCGAACTCCTCGAAGCCGTGGCAGTGTTCGGTGACGAAGGCGTGGTCGACGCCGTCCTGCTCCAGGATCATCCGGTTGAGCGCGCGGAACAGCGCCAGGTCCCCGCCGAGGCGGATCTGCAGGAACAGGTCGGTCAGCTTGGTGCCGTGGCCGACCAGGCCGCGCGCGTGCTGCGGGTTCTTGAAGCGCTCCAGGCCGGCCTCCGGCAGCGGGTTCACGCTGACGATGGTGGCGCCGGCCCGCTTGGCGCGCTCCAGCGCGGAGAGCATCCGGGGGTGGTTGGTGCCCGGGTTCTGACCGGCCACGATGATCAGGTCGGCCTGGTAGAGGTCCTTGAGGCTGACGCTGCCCTTGCCGACGCCGAGCGTCTCGGTGAGCGCCGAGCCGGACGACTCGTGGCACATGTTGGAGCAGTCCGGCAGGTTGTTGGTGCCCAGCCGGCGGGCGAACAGCTGGTACGCGAAGGCGGCCTCGTTGCTGGTCCGCCCGGAGGTGTAGAAGGCGGCGCCGTCCGGGGTGTCCAGGGCGCGCAGCTCCTCGGCGATCAGCGCGAAGGCGTCGTCCCAGGAGACCGGCGTGTAGTGGGTGGCGCCCTCGTCGAGCAGCATCGGCTGGGTGAGCCGGCCCTGCTGGCCCAGCCAGTAGCCGGAGCGCTCGGCCAGCTCGGCGACCGGGTGGGCGGCGAAGAACTCGGCGCGGATCCGGCGCTCGGTGGCCTCCTCGGCGACGGCCTTGGCACCGTTCTCGCAGAACTCCGCGGTGTGCGTCCTGCCCGGCTCCGGCCAGGCGCAGCCGGGGCAGTCGAAGCCGTCCGGCTGGTTGACCTTGCGCAGCGTGGCGAGGGTGCGGAGGGTGCCCATCTGCTCGGCGGCCATCCGCAGGCTGTGGCCGACCGCGGGCAGCCCGGCCGCCGCGTGCTGGGGCGCGGACACCTCGGGGGCGTCCTGCGCCGGGTCGCTCTGCGGGGCCTGCTTGGCCATGACCGCTTCTCCTCGGCTCTGCTCGTCCGGCGGCCGCGACACCGGGGCCGCCGGGCCCGCCGCTTCGGCACGGGGGCGCGGGGCCCATCCTTCCACCCGGGTGCGGACGGGGGGAGGGGGGTCGAACGGGTCTTCGGTCCCTGAACCCGCGGCCGGGCCGCCCCGGGGGCCCGCCTTCAGGCCCCCCTCGTCCGGCCGGAGGGCGGGCGCGGCGGTGGCGGGGTGCGCTGACCGCACGGCGGCGCGGGCGCGGCGACCGCCGACAGCGCGGCGAGGCGGGTGCCCTGGCGGCGGCGGGCGGGCGGCGGATCGGCGACGGGCCCCGGGGCGGTGGTCGGGAGCGCGGCCAGCGCCCGCAGCAGCGCGCGGGCGGCGGCGTCGTTCTGCCGGAATCCCGGGGAGTCGGTGCGGGGCCGGGCGAAGGCGGCGGCCGCGCGCAGGCTGGTGTGCGGGCCGAGTGCGGTGCGCCGCGGGTGCGGGGCGCCGCCCAGGGCCGGGTCGAGCAGTCGGCTGTCGCCGGGGGCGATGGTGACCAGGCCGGAGCGGTGGGTGTACTCCTCGTCGGCGACCACCTCCTCCACGAGCCGCCCGGCGCGGTGCAGTTCGCGCAGCACCGGGTCGAGGGTTCGGGTCAGCTGGTGCTTGGGCAGGTACGCCTCGACCAGGGCGGTGGCGGCGACGGTGCGGCCCGGCACGGTGTCGCCGCCGGCCCGCCAGGTGCCGGTGGCCTCGTCCCGTTCGACCCGGACGCCCGCGCCCAGGAAGTGCACGATCCCGGCCTCGGAGAGGGCGAGCAACTGGCGCAGCCGGAAGCCGGGCGGGCCGGAGGCCAGGTAGCTGAAGTAGCCGAAGAACCACCCGTCCACCTCCTCGGCGACCGAGCGGGCGGTGAGCCGGCCGGTCGCGAGGATGCGCGGGAGCTGGCCGAACAGCGAGAGCAGGGCGAGGAAGGCGCCGAGGTCGGCGCTGTGCGCGGGGTCGGCACGGCGGTCGGCGTCGGCGGTGACGTAGGCGCGCAGGTGCCGCTGGAGCTCCTCGGCGGAGCCGAGTTCGAGGCCGGCCAGCGGGTGGTCGAGCCGTTCGAAGTCGATCCGGTCGGCCGGGTCGGGTACGGCCTCGGCGACCAGGGCGGCCAGGTCGGGGGAGTACCAGTCGTGCCGGTCGAACCGGGCCAGGAACTCCGGCCAGGGCAGCGCGGTGCGCTCGGGGTGGGCGTGGAACAGCTCGTGGTAGTGCCCGAAGGCGGTCTCCTTGGCCATCAACGGCCAGAAGTCGCGCCGGAGTTCGAGCGGCCCGTCGGTGGCGAGGACGGCGTCCACGGCGGCCGCGTCGAAGTACCGGGGGAGCGGGGCGGGCGGCCCCTGGAGGCGGTAGCCGGTCTTGGAGTGGTACGGGACGCCGCGCCGGGAGCCGAGGTGCAGCACCGGTTCGCGGCCGGACGGGCGGTAGCGCAGCCCGCCCCCGGTGGGCTCGAAGCGGCCGCCGCGCCCTTCGGTGAGCAGGGCGACCAGGTCGACGGAGGCCAGGCCGAGGCCGCGCAGCACGACGTGCTCGCCGGGGGCGATGCCGTCCAGGTCGGCGTCGGCGGAGTAGGCGGGCGGGAGGTGGAAGCGGCCGTGCCGGGTGGCGAAGTCGGCGTCGGCGGCGTACCGGGGGTGCGGGGTGGAGTCGAGGTGGCCGAGGGTGAGGGCGACGTGGTCGGCGGTGAGCGTCCGGCCGGTGAGGTGGACGGTCTGCGGGCCGTCGGGCGGGCCGTCGATCCGCCGGACGGTGTCCCGGTGCACGGTGACCGTGACGTGCGGGGGCAGGTCGGCGACGGCGCGGCGGAACACCCAGTCCAGGTAGGCGCTCTGGGCCCGGCGGGTGGGGAAGTCGGTGGGCGCGAGGGTGTCCAGCTCGGCCCGGACGGCCGGGTCGGCGACCTCCCGGTAGGGCGCGAACTCCCGCCGCCGGAGCGCCCATTGGGCCAGTGAGGGGCCCGGGCGGACCGGCCCGTCGATGGTCGAGCGCTCGTCGGTGAACATGGTGACGTCCTCGGCCATCGAGTTCATCCGCAGCAGCGGGGACTGTTCGTGGCGCCAGATCCGGCCCGCGCCGGGCGGGTGCGGGTCGACCAGGTGGACGTGCAACGGCCGTTCGGCGGGCAGGAGTTCGGCCGCGTTGGCGGCGATCCGCTCCAGCAGCCCGGTGCCCCGCGGGCCCGCGCCGACGATCACCAGAAGACTCATGCCGCCACCTCGCGCAGCCGCCGCAGGGCGGCCCGGGCCCGCTGGAGCGGGGTGGGCGGCAGGCCGTCCCGGGTGGCGCCCTTGGCGTAGTGGCGCTCGACGTAGTACTGGCCGACGGACAGCAGGGTGGTGACCACCAGGTACCAGATGGTGGCGACCACCAGCATCGGGATGACCCGGTACGACTGCAGGTAGACCAGCTGCACCGAGTAGAGCAGGTCGGAGACGGCCAGCACGCTGACGATGCTGGTGCCCTTGAGCGCGCTGATCAGCATGTTCCCGGCGGTCGGCACGATCGAGCGCATCGCCTGCGGGACGACGATCCGGCGCAGCACCCGCCACCGGCCGAGGCCGAGCGCCGAGGCGGCCTCCAGCTGGCCCCGGTCGACGGACAGGATGCCGCCGCGGATCACCTCGGCGGCGTACGCGGTCTCCAGCAACGTGAGGCCGATGACGGCGGTGAGGGTGGGGCCGATCAGGTTGACGGTCCTGACGGTGACGAACTCGGGGCCGAACGGGATGCCCAGGCCGAGGGTCGGGTAGAGCGCGCCGATGTTGAAGAAGAACAGCAGCTGCACCAGCGGCGGGGTGGAGCGGAAGATCCAGATGTAGCCCCAACCCAGGGTGCGCAGCACCGGGTTGCCGGACATCCGCATGACGGCGAGGCCGGTGCCGAGGACGAAGCCGAGGGCGAGGGTGACGGCGGTGAGCCAGAGCGTCAGGGTGAGGCCGTTGAGCACCGACCCGGCGGTGAACCAGTCGGCGACCACGTCCCACTGGAAGGCCCTGTTGCGCACCACGGAGTTGACGGCCATCGCGGCCAGCAGCAGCGCGATCCCGGCGCAGACCCACTGCCCGGGCCGGCGGCGGGCGACGATCCGGGCGCCGGGGTCGGGCGGCGGGGCGGGGCGGTCGGGGGCGGGGGCGCCCGAGGGGGCTGCAGTGGAGCGGGCGGGGAGGAGGTCCTGCGGGGTGGCCATGGCGGCGGCTCCTGGCGGAGGTGCGGGCGGGCGGGAGGTACGGGTGTGGTCACGTACGGCCGTCGCACCGGCCCGCGTCCCTCAACGCGGCCGGCGCTGTGCACTGCACTCCGCCGTGATCGTACGCATGCGCGATCGACGGCTGTCAAGGGTGGTCCGGGCCCCGACCGGGGCCCGGCGCGGACCGGTCGCAGGGCGACAGGAGATCGCAACAGAGCGGCAATGATGGGTGGTTGACGGACCACTTGGCAGGCTGTTCAACTTGAGGCCATGTACGCCGAGCAGCCCCTGGTCACCCGCGACCACATCGACTTCGGTCGGGTGTGGTCCGCGGCGTGTCGCGGCTGACCCGGCAGCGGGCCGCCCGTCCGGCCCTGATCTCCCGCGGGGAGCCCTCCCTCGGTCTGCCCCGCCGCGGGCCGGGACCAGCCGTCCACAGCTGACGGCGTCCCAGGCGCACGCTGCCGTCCGACGACCTCGCACTGAACTCCGGCAGTACCCCCTCGTCCACGCCTGCCTCCCACTCCTCCCGCCGCGCGCGCCGACCCCACCGTCGGCGCGGCCGCCGCGCACCCGTGTCCACGGCCGCCCCGCCCCGGCCGGCTCCGGCCTGCCCACCCGCAGTCCACCGGACTCCGCTCACCCCGAAAGGTTCCGCCATGCCCGTCGAATTCCTCGGTATCGCCGCCACCGGCGACGGCTCGGAGACCACCCCCCGCTCCACCGCGGCCTTCGACCGCGACTACACCCTGCGGCTGGCCCGGGCCCACGAGGACCACGGCTGGGACCGGGTGCTCTTCGCGTACGGCGCCGGCTCCCCGGAACCCGCGGCCGCGGCGGCCTTCCTCGCCTCGCACCTGGACCGGCTGCAGATCCTGCTGGCGCACCGGCCGAACGTCTCCTACCCGACCTTCGCCGCCAAGACCTTCGCGACCCTGGACCAGATCAGCGACGGGCGGCTGACCGTCCACTTCATCACCGGCGGCAGCGACCACGAGCAGCAGCGCGAGGGCGACTTCCTGTCCAAGGACGAGCGCTACGAGCGCACCCGCGAGTACATCGGCATCGTCAAGAAGGCGTGGACCAGCCGGGAGCCCTTCGACCACGAGGGCGCCCACTACCGCTTCAACGACTTCGTCTCCGACGTCTTCCCCGTCCAGCAGCCGCGCCCCGGGGTCTCCTTCGGCGGCTCCTCGGACGCCGCCTACGCGGCCGGCGGCGCCGAGGCGGACGTCTACTGCCTGTGGGGCGAGCCGCTGGCCCGCACCGCCGAGCAGATCGAGCGGGTGAAGGAGGCGGCCCGGGCCGCCGGGCGCACCGACGTGCCGCGGATCCAGGTGGCGTTCCGGCCGATCATCGCGCCGACCGAGGAACTGGCCTGGGAGAAGGCGCACCGGACGGTGGCCGCGATCAAGGCCCGCCGGGAGTCCGGGGAGCTCGTCCGCCGGGGCCGCCCGCTCGGCGCCGCAGCGCCCGAGAACACCGGCTCCCAGCGGCTGATCGAGATCGCCGAGGCCGGCGAGCGCTACGACCGCGCGTTGTGGACCCCGACCGCCGCGGCCACCGGCGGGGCCGGCAACTCCAACGCCCTGGTCGGCACCCCGGAGACGGTCGCCGAGGCGCTGCTCGACTACTACGACCTCGGCGTGGACATCCTCTCCGCCCGCGGCTACCACCTGCTCGACGACGCGATCGACTTCGGCCGCCACGTCATCCCGATCGTCCGCGAGGAGGTCGCCAAGCGGGACGCCGCCAAGACCGCGGCGGCCGAGCGGACCGAGCGGGACCGGCACCAGCTGATCGCGGTGCAGGCGTGAGCGCTCCGGACCGGTGGGCCGGCCCGGCGGCGGCCGAGTTCCGGCGGGTCACCATCGACGACCCGCTGGTCGAGCCGCTGTTGCGCGAGCTCACCCACGAGTACGTCAGCCGCTACGGCCCCGAGGCGCACCAGGAGATGACCCGCTACCCCCGGGACGCCTTCGCCGAGCCGCACGGCGTCCTGCTGCTCCTGCTGGAGGACGGCGAGCCGGTCGCCGGCGGCGGGTACAAGCGGTACGACGAGCGCACCGCCGAGCTGAAGCGGATGTGGACGCACTCCGCGCACCGCCGCCGCGGCCTGGCCCGCCGGGTGCTGGCCGAGCTGGAGCGGACGGCGGCCGCCGCCGGCTACGCCCGGATCTACCTCACCACCGGTCCGCGCCAGCCCGAGGCCAAGGGCCTCTACCTGGCGTCCGGCTACACCCCGCTGTTCGACGTCGCCGCCGATCCTCCCTCCTTGCCCGCCGACGGGCAGCAGGGGCCCACGCCGATCGGCCCGCTCCCCTTCGAGAAGCACCTGCCGGTGCTGGCTCCGACCCCCTGAAAGGCCCCCCGTGAGAAGCACCACCGTCCGCCGCCGCCTGCTCGCGGCCACCGCCCTGCTGCCGGTGCTGGCGCTGGCCGCGTGCGGCTCGGACCCGAAGATCGCGGGCCCGGCGGGGGCGAGCGGGCCCGCCGCCACCGCCGTCTCCCAGGACGTCGTCTCCGGCCTCGCGAAGTCGGACGCCGCCGCCGCGCTGCTGCCCGAGGAGGTCCGCAAGGCCGGCACGCTGACCTTCGGCACGTCCTTCGGCTCGCCGCCCACCGCCTTCTACGCCGACCAGGCCACCAAGAAGCCGGCCGGGATCGACGTGGACTTCACCGATGCGGTGGCCAGGCTGCTCGGCCTGACCGTGCAGCGCCAGGAGGCCGCCTTCGAGACCATCCTGCCCGCCCTGGACAGCGGCAAGTTCGACGTCGGCACCGGCAACTTCGGGGTCACCACGGCCCGGTTGAAGACCATCGACTTCGTCACCTACATCGACGACGGCCAGGGCTTCGCGGTCCGCAAGGACAACCAGGCCGTCCAGCCGGTCACCGACCTGCTCCAGCTCTGCGGGCTGACCATCGGCACCGGTGCCGGCACCACCTTCGAGACCACGCTGAACGCGAAGCGCACCGCCTGCACCGACGCCGGGAAGAAGCCGTACGAGGTCAGGGCGTTCAGCGACCCCGGGGCCGTGCTCACCGGCCTCCAGCAGGGCCGGGTCGACGTCCTGATGTCCACCATCAACGGCCTGCGCTACCAGGCCGCGCAGGAGGCCTCCGGGACGCGCTTCCTCGGCGAGTTCCACCGGCTGGACGTCGGCTTCGCGTTCAAGAAGGGCTCGAAGCTCACCCCGGCCTTCCAGGCGGCGGTCAACCAGCTGATCAAGGACGGGACGTACGAGCGGATCCTCAGGAAGTGGGGGGTCGCCGAATCGGCGATCAAGGAGTCCCTGATCAGCCCGCCCGAACACCAGTGATCCCCGGGTCTGCCGAAGGAGCCCCCCGATGACCGCCAGCACCACCGCGACGTCCCAGGCCCAGGCCCAAGCCCAGGCCCAGGCCCCGACCCCGGCCCCGGCCCCGGCCGAGCGGGCACCGGCGTCCGGACCCGATCCCGGTCCGGGCACCGGCCCCCGCCTGGACCTCGACGAACTGGCCGGTCTGCGGGCCGTCCCCGCCCGGCACCCCTGGCGCTGGGGGATCGGGGTCGCCGCCCTCGTCGTGCTCGCCCAGTTCGCCCACGGCCTGGCCACCAACCCCGGCTGGGACTGGGCCACCTTCCGGGTCTACTTCACCGCCGACACGATCGTCCAGGCGGTCGGCCGCACCCTCGAACTCACCGCCTACGGCACCGGGCTGGGCTTCCTGCTGGGCGCCGTGGTGGCCGCGATGCGGCTGTCCCGCAGCGCGATCCTCCAGTCCATCGCCTGGGCGTACGTGTGGGTGTTCCGCTCGATCCCGCTGATCGTCCAGCTGGTGTTCTGGTTCAACCTGTCGTACCTCTACAAGCGGTTCGGGATCGGCATCCCGTTCGGCCCGACCTTCGGGGACTTCGAGACGGTCGGCGTGCTGAGCGCGCTCGGCGCCGCCGTGCTCGGCCTCGGGCTGCACCAGGCCGCGTTCGCCGCCGAGATCATCCGCGGCGGCGTCATCGCGGTGGACGCCGGCCAGCGGGAGGCCGCCACCGCGCTCGGCATCCCGCGCTGGCGCCAGGGCTGGCGGATCGTGCTGCCGCAGGCGATGCGCGGCATCCTGCCGTCCGCCGCCAACGAGGTGATCTCGCTGCTCAAGGGCACCTCGGTGGTCTACGTGATGGCCATCGGCGAGCTCTTCTACCAGGCCCAGGTGGTGTACGGCCGGACCGGCCGGGTGGTGCCGCTGCTGATGGTCGCCACCGTCTGGTACGTGCTGCTGACCACCGTGCTGTCCATCGGCCAGTACTACGTCGAGCGCTACTTCGCCCGCGGCGCGCAGCGCACCCCGCCGCCCACCCCGCTCCAGCGCGTCCGGGCCTTCGTCCGGAGCCTGCCCGCCCGCACGCCGACCGCCCGTACGCCGACCGCCCGCACGCCGGCCACCCGCGCCGCGACCGCGCACACCACCGGAGGACGTCGATGACCACGCTCACCAGGACCGAACCGGCCGCCGCGCCGATGGTGCAGGTCCGCGGCCTGCACAAGAGCTTCGGGCCACTGGAGGTGCTGCGCGGCGTCGACCTGGACGTCCCGGCCGGCTCGGTCACCGTGGTGCTCGGCCCGTCCGGCTCCGGCAAGTCCACGCTGCTGCGCGCGATCAACCACCTGGAGAAGCTCGACGGCGGCTACGTCGCCATCGACGGCGAGCTGATCGGCTACCGGCGCTCCGGCGACCGGCTGTACGAGCTCAAGGAGCGCGAGGTGCTGCGCCAGCGCACCCACATCGGCTTCGTGTTCCAGAACTTCAATCTGTTCCCGCACCTCACCGTGCTGGAGAACCTGGTCGAGGCGCCGATCGCCGCGCTGCGCCGCCCCCGGGCCGAGGCCAGGGCGACGGCGCTGGCGCTGCTGGAGCGGGTCGGGCTGGCCGACAAGGCCGCCGCGTACCCCCGGCAGCTCTCCGGCGGCCAGCAGCAGCGGGTGGCGATCGCCCGGGCGCTGGCCCTGGAGCCGAAGGTGCTGCTGTTCGACGAGCCCACCTCGGCGCTCGACCCGGAGCTGGTCGGCGAGGTGCTGGACGTCATCAAGGACCTCGCCCGGACCGGCACCACCATGATCGTGGTCACCCACGAGATCGGCTTCGCCCGCGAGGTCGCCGACACCGTCGTCTTCATGGACGGCGGTGTGGTGGTCGAGCAGGGCCCGCCGGCCGAGGTCCTGGACCGCCCCCGGCACGAACGCACCCGGGCCTTCCTCGCCAAGGTGCTCTGAGCCGAGCTGCTCTGAGCTGAGCTGCTCTGAGCCGAGCTGCCCCGAGCCGAGCTGCCCCAGCCCTACCCGCCGCACCGCAACCCCCTTCACCGAGCAGGAGTTCCGCCATGCCCCTACCCCGTCGCGCCCTGGTGACCGCCGCCGGCGCCCTCGCCGCCGCCCTCGCCCTGACCGCCTGCGGCGGCGCGTCCTCGGGAGCCACGGCGGAACTCGCCCCGGCCAGGGGCAGCACCGCGCCGAACGGCGCCGTGGTGAACCTGACGGCCGACCAGAACCGGGTGACCACGGCCAAGGTCGACGCGATCGCGGCACTCGTCCCGGAGGAGATCAGGAGGAGAGGGACACTGGCCGTCGTCGACTCCCTCGGCACCACCCCGCCGCTGGACTTCTACGCCAACGACGACAGGACCGTCATCGGCGTCGAGCCGGACATCGCCACCCTGGTCGGCAACGTGCTCGGCCTCAAGGTCGAGTTCAACCCGGTCTCCTGGGAGAACATCTTCGTCGGCCTGGACAGCGGCAAGTACGACGTCGGCCTCTCGAACATCACCGTCACCGAGGCGCGCAAGGAGAAGTACGACTTCGCCACCTACCGGCTGGACGTCCTCGGCTTCGAGGCCAGGAAGGGCAGCGGCCTCAAGGTGACCGGAGCCAAGGACCTGGCGGGCAGGACGGTCGGCGTCTCCTCCGGCACCAACCAGGAGAAGCTGCTGATCTCCTGGAGCGAGGAGAACACCAGGAACGGCCTCAAGCCGATCGACATCAAGTACTTCCAGGGCACCGAGTTCTACCTGGCGCTCTCCTCCGGCCGGATCGACGCCTACGTCGGCCCCGATCCCAGCCTGGCCTTCCACGTCGCGCAGACCGGCGAGACCGAGATCGTCGGCACCTACTCGGGCGGCGGCGCGGACGTCCTCGGCAAGATCGCCGCGACCACCCGCAAGGGCAACGGACTGGTCCAGGCGCTCAACGGGGCGCTGAACGAGGTGATCAGGAACGGCAGCTACGGCCAGGTGCTCAAGCGCTGGGGCCTGGACAACGAGGCGGTGCCGACCTCCGAGGTCAACCCGCCCGGGTTGCCCAAGCCGTAGGGCCCGTCCGTTCACCCGTTCGCCGCCCCCCGCCGCTATGGTGACCCCTCCGGCGGCGAACACCGCCCGGACACGGCGGACTTGGGGGAGGACATGCAGCAGGGGGAGGTGCTCGACGGCCGGTACCGGCTGGACGAGTGGCTGGGCAGGGGCGGCTTCGGCGTGGTCTGGAAGGCGACCGACCAGCGGCTCGACCGCGAGGTCGCGGTCAAGCTGCTGCTGGCGGAGCACGCCGCCGACCGGGAGGCCGTCGGGCGGTTCGTCCGCGAGGCCCGCACGGCCGGCGGCCTCTCCAATCCGCACATCGTGACCGTGTACGACTACGGCCTGGTCACGACCGCCGCCGGGGGGACCCACTACCTGGTGCTGGAACTGGTTCGCGGCCGGGCCCTGTCCGACATCCTCAAGGACGGCGTCCCGGACCAGGAGGCCGCGCTGAGGTGGATGCGCCAGGTCTGCAAGGCCCTGGACGCCGCGCACCGCTCGGGCGTCGTCCACCGCGACATCAAGCCCGAGAACGTGATGGTCGACGCGGGCGGCAAGGCCAAGGTGCTGGACTTCGGCATCGCCCGGCTGCTCACCCAGTCCGCGGTGCTCACCTCCACCGGCAGCGTGGTCGGCACCGTCCCGTACCTGGCGCCCGAGTGCTGGTCCGGCGCCGCCGTGGACGGCCGGGCCGACCTCTACGCGCTCGGCGTCATGCTGTACGAACTCTGCACCGGGCGGCGCCCGTTCCGCGCCTCCTCGGCCGCCGAGTACATGTACAAGCACCTGGAGGGGACCCCGCCCCGGGTGCGCAGCACCGATCCGGCGCTGGCCGACCTGGTCGCCGGGCTGCTCGCCAAGCGGCCCGCGGACCGGCCGGCCACCGCCGTCGAGGTGCTGGAACGGCTGCGCCGGGTCCGGCCGGGGGTGCTCCGCCCGGACGACCCCAGCCCGGAGCAACTGCGCCGCCGGGCCGACCAGGCCTGGCGGCGCGGCGCGCAGGGCGCCCCCGGGGAGGCCGTCGAGATGCTCACCGGGCTCATCCCCGACCTCGCCCGGATCTGCGGCCCGGCCGACCCGCGCACCCTGCGCACCTGCCACGACCTGGCCCTGTGGCTGGCCCGGGACGGCAGCCCGGGCACCGCCGTCGCGCTGCTGCGCGAGCTGGCCGCGGAGCCGGCCGCCGAACCGGACGTCCGGGCCGACGTGCTGCGCGACCTGGACCGCTGGCACCGGGAGGCCGCCCGGAGCGGGCCGGGCCGGCCGCGGGCGCTGAGCCTGGCCGGTCTGCTCGGCGGCGACCCGCAGGGCGGCTGAGGGCCCGCGGCGGAGTGCGGGCGGGAGGCTGTCAACCGTGCGGGCCGCTGATTCGGCGTCTGTGGCGACTGTGGGAATTGATAGGAATCCGCCCACCGGGACTGTCTGGTCCACCGACCGGTGGCGTTGATATACCTCGTTGCCGGAGTCGGGTGCGGTGTCTTCGGCCGCCCCGGCGAGCTGCGACGAAAAGGCTGGTGACGGATCGATGAAGCTCCTCCGCGTCGGACCCCCGGGCGCCGAGCGCCCGGTCGTGCTGGGCCAGGACGGCATCGGGTACGACCTCTCCGGGCGTGCCCGGGACATCGACGGGGCCTTCCTGGCCGGGCTGGACACCGCCGCCCTGGCGCGGGACGTGGCCGCCGGGGCGCTGCCCCGGGTGGACCTCGCCGGGCAGCGGGTGGGCGCGCCGGTCGCCCGCCCGGGCAAGGTGGTCGGCATCGGGCTCAACTACCGCGACCACGCCGCCGAGGCCGGGGTCGCGGCCCCGGACGAGCCGGTGATCTTCCTCAAACCGAGCTGTACCGTGGTCGGCCCGTACGACGAGGTGCTGGTGCCGCGCGGCGGCGAGAAGACCGACTACGAGGCCGAGCTGGCCGTCGTGATCGGCCGCACCGCCCGCTACCTGGCCGGGCACGAGGAGGCCGCGGCGGTGATCGCCGGCTACACGATCGCCAACGACGTCACCGAACGGGCCTTCCAGTTCGAGCGCGGCGGCCAGTGGGACAAGGGCAAGTCGGCGGAGACCTTCACCCCGCTGGGGCCCTGGCTGGTCACCGCGGACGAGGTGGCCGACCCGCAGCAGCTGCCGCTGCGGCTGTGGGTCAACGGCGGGCTGCGGCAGGACGGCAACACCGGCAAGATGATCTTCCCGGTGCTCGAACTGGTCCGCTACGTCAGCCAGTTCATGGTCCTGGAGCCGGGCGACGTGATCGTCACCGGCACCCCGGCCGGCGTCACCCTGGGCCACCCCGGCACGCCGTTCCTGGCCCCGGGCGACATCGTCGAGATCGAGATCGAGGGCCTCGGCCGCCAGCGGCAGGTGCTCGGCAGGGCGTAACGCCCCGCCGGCGCGGCACCGGCCGCCCCGACCCCGGGCACGGGGGTCGGGTCACCGGGCCGCCAGCACCTCGCGCAGCCGCTCGGCCCGCGACGCCTGCGGCCCCTCCAGCGCGAGCAGCACGGCCAGCACCTGCGCGGTCTGCGGGTCGTGCAGCGCGGTCGCCGCCGCCATCGCCGTGAACTGGTCCACCAGCCAGTCGCGCAGCTCGCCCACCGGCAGCGTGCGCCCCTCGTCCAGCCAGGTCAGCGACGCGCCCTCGACCACCGCGATCCACGAGCGCACCAGCAGCGTCAGCCGGGGCCCGGCCTCCCGCACGCCGAGGTGCCGCAGGGTCCGCTTGAGCGCCGCCCGCCGGACGTCGTCGACGATCGCCGAGGTGCGGGCCGTCTCCACCACCGAACCGCCGCGCAGCAGCGCCGAGTAGCCGGCGTCGTGCTCGGCCACGAAGGCGAAGTAGCCGTCCAGGACGGCCGCCAGCTGCTCGGACGGGGTCCCGGCCAGCGGGACGGCGAAGCGGCTGGTCAGCTCGTCGGCGGCGCTGCGCAGCGCCGCCTCGTACAACTGCTGCTTGCCGCCCGCGAAGTAGCGGTAGACCAGCGGGCGGGAGGCGCCGGCGGCCTCGGCGACGTCGTCCAGGCCCACCTCCTCGGGCGGCCGGGCGGCGAACAGTTCCAGGGCGACCGCGATCAGCTGTTCGCGGCGCTGCTGCACCGGCAGCCGCCGGTAGCCGGTGCGGCGCGGGCGGGGGCCGGGTGCGGCCGGGGCGGGCACCTGGCCGGTTGCCGTGGTGGGGCGGGCTTCCATGGCGGTCAGCGTAATGGGCGTGGGCCCGATCGGATCCTGTCGCGCGCGGCGGTTTCCCGAACGTGTGTTTGTGCGGGCCCGCCCGATGGGTTCGGCCGGTGCATGTCACTGATCGCCCGGTAAAGGCTTGCATTCGGCCCTCGCCACGCCATGATGTCCGAATGGTTGAAGAACTGATCACCTCCGACGCCACCACCCCGCGCCGCGTCGCCGACGGTTACGTCCGGGCCCTGGCCGAACTCGACCCGCTGACCGCGGTCTACCTGGGGTTCAGCCCCGAGGACGACCGGCTGCCCGACCTCTCGCCGGCCGGTGCCGAGGCGATCGCCGACCTCGGCCGCCGCACCCTGGCGGCCCTCGCCGAGGCCGAACGCTCCGACGCCGCGCAGGACGAGGCGGAGCGCCGCTGCGCCCGGCTGCTGCGCGAGCGGCTGACCGCCTCCCTCGCCGTCCACGAGGCCGGGGAGAACTTCCGCGCGGTGCGCAACCTGGGCTCCCCGGTGCACGAAGTCCGGGACGTCTTCACCCTGATGGGGACGGACACCGAGGCCGAGTGGCAGGTGGTCGGCCGCCGGCTGGCCCGAGTCCCGCTCGCGCTGGCGCAGTACCGGGAGACGCTGGCCGCCGGCATCGAGCGCGGCCTGCTGTCCGGCCCGCGCCAGGTGGACACCGTGGTCGGGCAGCTCGGCGAGTGGCTGGAGGGGAACGTCCCCGGCGGCTGGTTCGGCGAGTTCGTCCAGGGCGCGCCGGAGGGCCTGCGCGCCGAGCTGTCCGGGCCCGCGCTGGCCGCCGGTGAGGCGCTGGCCGCCCTGCGCGACTGGCTGCGCGACGTCTACGGCCCGGCCGCCGCCGGCACCTCCGACACCACCGGCCGGGAGCGCTACCGCCGCTTCGTCCGCTTCTGGACCGGCTCCGACCTGGACCTGGACGAGGCCTACGGGTGGGCCTGGAGCGAGTTCCACGACCTGCTCGCGCAGATGGAGGCCGAGGCCGAGAAGGTCCGCCCGGGCGCCGGCCCGATGGCGGCGATGAAGTGGCTGGAGTCGGACGGCCCGGCCGTGCAGGGCGCCGAGGCCACCCGGGTGTACCTCCAGGAGCTGATGGACCGGGCGGTCCGGGACCTCCAGGGCACCCACTTCGACCTGGCCGAGCCGATCACCCGGGTCGAGTCGAGGATCGCCCCGGCCGGCAGTGCGGCCGCGCCGTACTACAGCGCGCCCTCGCTGGACTTCAGCCGCCCCGGGCGGACCTGGCTGCCGGCGCTCGGCCGGGAGCGCTTCCCGGTCTGGGACCTGGTCTCCACCTGGTACCACGAGGGCGTCCCGGGCCACCACCTGCAGCTCGCGCAGTGGAACTACGTCGCGGACCGGCTCTCCACCTACCAGGTCAGCCTGGGCGGGGTGAGCGCCAACCTGGAGGGCTGGGCGCTGTACGCCGAGCGCCTGATGGACGAGCTCGGCTACCTCACCGACCCGGGTCACCGCCTCGGCTACCTCAACGCGCAGATGATGCGCGCGCTGCGGGTGATCGTCGACATCGGCATGCACGCGGGCCTGGACTTCCCGGCCGACTCCCCGTACCTGCCGGGCGAGCCGGTCAGCCCGGAGGCGGCCCGGGAGTTCTTCGGCCGGTACTGCGGCCTGACCCCCGACTACCTGGACAGCGAACTGGTCCGCTACCTGGGCATGCCCGGCCAGGCCATCGGCTACAAGCTGGGCGAGCGCGCCTGGCTGCGCGGCCGGGCGGCGGCGCGGGCGGCGCACGAGGCGCGTGGCGAGGAGTTCGACCTCAAGGCCTGGCACATGGCGGCGCTCTCGCAGGGCTCGCTGGGGCTGGACGACCTGGTCGACGAGCTGTCCGCGCTGTAGGGCGGCAGCCGGCCCCGGGCCTCGTCCGCGAGTCCCGGGGCCGCTGGTCCTTTGGTCCGAAAAGGTCGATTTGGTGAGGTTTTTCCTTGCCATCCGACCGTGCGAGAGCTTCGCTTGAAGGCGACTGCGTGACATCCCCGACTGCGTGACCCCTCCGTACCCCTCCGGAAGGCTGACCAGTGTCTGCGCGAACCGCCACCGGTCATGAGAACGCGGACAGCCGCCGCTGGTGGGCGCTGGCGGTCATCGCCGTCGCCCAGCTCATGATCGTCCTCGACGTCACCATCGTGAACATCGCGCTGCCGTCGGCCCAGCGGGACCTGGGCATCTCCGACGCCGACCGGCAGTGGGTGATCACCGCCTACACGCTCGCCTTCGGCGGCCTGCTGCTGCTCGGCGGGCGGCTGGGCGACCTCTTCGGCCGCAAGCGCGTCTTCACCGTCGGCCTACTGGGCTTCGCCGCCGCCTCCGCCCTCGGCGGCTCGGCGGACGGCTCGGCCATGCTCTTCGGCGCCCGCGCCCTCCAGGGCGGGTTCAGCGCCCTGCTCGCCCCCTCGGCCCTGGGACTGCTCTCCACCACATTCACGGACCCCAGGGAGCGCAGTACGGCCTTCGGCGTCTTCGGCGCGATCGCCGCCGGCGGCTCCGCACTCGGCCTGATCCTGGGCGGGCTGCTGACCGAGTACCTGGACTGGCGCTGGTGCCTGTTCGTCAACGTCCCGATCGCCGCCGCCGCGGCCCTCGCGGCCACCGGCCTCCTGGAGCGCGACAGCGCCGCCGGGGGGCGCCGGGTCCGGCTCGACCTGCCCGGCGCGCTGCTCGGCTGCGGCGGCCTGCTGGCGATCGTCTTCGGCACCTCCGAGGCCGTCACCCGGACCTGGGGCGACGGGCTGGTGCTCGGTTCGCTGGCCGCCGGTCTGGCGCTGCTCGCGGTGTTCGTCCTGGTCGAGAGGCGCACCGCGCACCCGCTGCTGCCGCTGCACATCGTTGCCGACCGCAACCGCGGCGGCGCCGCCCTCTCGGTCGGCCTGGCCATGATCGGCATGTTCGGCCTGTTCCTCTTCCTCACCTACTACCTCCAGGTCATCAAGCACTTCTCGCCGGTGCTGTCGGGCGTCTCCTTCCTGCCCATGACGGCCGCCATCGTGCTCAGTTCGACCGGCTTCGCGGCCCGGCTGATGACCAGGGTGCCGACCCGGAACCTGGTCTGCCCCGGGCTGCTGCTCGCCGCGGCCGGCATGGCCTGGCTGACCCGGATGACGGTGGACAGCCCGTGGGCCGGCACGGTGCTGCCCGCCGAACTGCTGCTCGGCTCGGGCATGGGCCTGGTCTTCATGCCGTCGATGAACCTGGCCACCCTCGGGGTCTCCCCGCGCGAGGCGGGCGCGGCCTCGGCGACCATCAACTCGGCCCAGCAGGTGGGCGGTTCGTTCGGCACGGCGCTGCTGAACACGGTCGCGGCCAGTGCCACCGCGTCGTTCCTGGCCACCCGGATCGCCTCGTCGCCGGTGGTGCGGGCCCAGGCCACGGTGCACGGCTACGTGGTCGCGAACTGGGTGTCGACGGGCGTCCTGCTGCTGGCCGCGCTGATCGCCTTCCGGGTGATCGACCACCGGCCGGCGCGCGCTGTGGCGACCGTCGTCCCGGGCAAGGCGCAGGCGGGGGCCCACGCGGCCGTCCCGGCAGAGCCCCGACGAGAACCCTGAAATTTTCAGCAAGACCTTGCAGCCACCTCCGGCGCCTGCTTGACTCCTGGCCACCGTCCAGGGACCGAGGAGGCGCCGCCGTGCTGCCCGAGTTCGACCTGCTCGTCGTCGGCGGCTCCGGCGTCGACACCATCGTCCGGGTGGACCGGCTGGAGGTCCCGCCCGGCGACTCGCTGTTCGTCGGACCCGTCCGCGACTACGTCGGCCACACCGGCAACGGCGTCGCCCTCGGCGCCCACCACCTCGGCCTGCGCACCGCCTTCCTCGACTTCCTCGGCGACGACCCGCAGGGCGCCCTGGTCCGCGCCTCCTACGAGCGCCACGGCCTGCACTTCGCGCACCTGGTGAGCCCGCACGGCACCCCGCGCGGGGTCAACCTGGTGGACGCCGCCGGCCGCCGGTTCTCCTTCTTCGACGGCCGCCACCCCGCCGACCTGCGGCTGCCGCCCGAGTTCTACCTGCCGTACGCGCGGCGCAGCCGGCACGTCCACCTCTCCATCACCGGCGTCAACCGGGACATGTACGCCGACCTCCACCGGCCCGGCCGCACCACCTCCACCGACCTGCACGACTGGGACGGCGGCAACCCGCACCACCGCGACTACGCGCTCGGCTCGGACCTGGTGTTCCTCTCGGTGGCCGGCTGCCGCGGCCGGCACGAGCAGGTGATGCGCGCGATCCTCGCCGAGGGCCGCGCCGGTGTCGTCACCGCCACCGCGGGCGCCGACGGCTGCTACCTGCTCACCCGGGACGACGACGAGGTGCGCCACCTCCCGGCCGTCGACCCGGGCCGCCCGGTGGTGGACACCAACGGCGCCGGGAACGCCTTCGTCGCGGGCTTCCTCGCCGCCTGGTTCCGGGGCCGCCCGCCGCTGGAGTGCGCCCGGGCCGGCTCGGTCGCGGGTGCCTTCACCTGCACCGTCGCCGGGACGCACACCGCCTTCATCGGGGCCGAGGAGCTGGGGAGCGCGCTGGACCGCTCACGCGCCGACGGGTGAGCTTTTTCTCATGGATATCCCAGCCACCGGTAACGACCTTTCCAGGCTGAAACGGCATAGTCGTTGATCGCACGCAGCCCCCGGGAAACCGTCGATCACTGGCAGGAGAGACAGACATGGGTCAGCACAGCCGCCCGACGTCGCGCCGCCGCCGCAGCCTGCTGGGGCCGACCCTGTTCACCGCGCTCTCGGCGGTGGTGGTGGCCGCCGTGGTCACCGGCACGCACGGGCTGAGCCTGTCCGACGCGACGGCCGCCGGGAAGGCGGCCCGCAGCTCCCGGGCCGCCGTCGCGCCGGCCGCGACCGGGCCCGCGTCCGAGGCGCCCGCCGCACCCGCACCGGTCGACGCCGCCGCTCCGACCGACAGCCCCTCCGCCGCCCCGACCGACAGCCCGACCGACGGCGCGACCGGCAGTGCGACCGACGGCGTGAGCGCCGACCCCGGCAGCGCCCCGGCGGCCGCCCCGACGCCCTCCGCGCCGGCCACCCCCGACACCCGCGGCGTCGTCCTCGGCACCACCGCGACCGCCGCCGCCACCCCCGAAGCCGCCACCGTGGGCGCGCTGTTCAGCGGCAGCGTGGCGGCCGGCAACCACTTCTGCACCGCCAGCGTGCTGCACAGCCCCGGCGGCAACCTGCTGCTGACCGCCGCGCACTGCCTCAGCAGCGCCTCCGGCGTCACCTTCGTCCCCGGCTACCGCGACGGCTCCGCCCCGTACGGCAGCTGGCAGGTCACCGCGGTCCACACCACCACCGGCTGGTCCCAGAAGGGCGACCAGGACGAGGACTTCGCCATCCTGGAGACGGCCCCGAGCAACGGCCGGAAGGTCGAGGACGTGGTCGGCGGCAACCGGCTCGGCGCCGACGAGCCCTTCGGCGCCACCGTCCGCCTCTACGGCTACCCCGGCGACGCCGAGGAGCCCCTCCTGTGCACCAACACCACGGGCCGGCAGAGCACCTACCAGCGCGTCATCGACTGCCCCGCCTACCCGTCCGGCACCAGCGGCGGCCCCTGGATCAACGTCGCCACCGGCGACGTGGTCGGCGCCATCGGTGGCTACCAGCAGGGCGGCGACACCGACGACGTGTCCTACAGCGCCTACTTCGACCACACCATCGCCGGGTTGGTCTCCCAGGTCGAGGGCACCTCGTCCTGAGCCCGGTCGGGCCCGCCCCGCGCGCCGCCAACCGGGCCCGGACATGACGAAGGCCCAGATCCGTGGATCAACTCCACTGATCTGGGCCTCAGTCGCACTCCTTGCGAAGTGCCCCCGGTAGGATTCGAACCTACGCACCCGCCTCCGGAGGGCGGTGCTCTATCCCCTGAGCTACGGGGGCCTGCTCTGTCGTCGGCGTTTCGGCCTCCGACGTGAAGAACACTACCAGGCTCGGGGCGCGGTCCGTGCACGGGTTTGCGGCGGGGGTGCCGGAGCGGGTGCGGGGTGCGCCGGCGGCCGGTGGCGAGGGGCGGCGGAAGTGCCCAAAGGCCGGACGGGGCGGCGGGGGCGCCGATACCCTCGGTGAGGTGTCGGGAGTGTCCGGGCGGGTCCTCGTGGTGGACGACAGCGAGGTGATCCGCCAGCTGATCAGGGTCAACCTGGAGCTCGAGGGCTTCGAGGTGGTGACCGCCGCCGACGGCGCCGAGTGCCTGGAGGTGGTCCGCCGGGTGAAGCCGGACGTGGTGACGCTGGACGTGATGATGCCGCGCCTGGACGGCCTGCGGACGGCGGCCCGGCTGCGCGCGAACCCGGGGACCAGCCGGCTGCCGATCGCGATCGTGAGCGCCTGCACCCCGGCCGATCTGGACCTGGGGGAGGCCGTCGGGGTGGACGGCTACCTCGGCAAGCCCTTCGACCCGGCCGATCTGGTGGCGCTGGTGCGGCGGCTGATGACCCTGGGAGGACAGCCGAGCGGGTTTCGCCCTGAGCGAACAGAGCGGACCGATCGAGGCTGACACCGCTGACGGGAGGGCTCGCGGGCGTCCCGACCGGCAAACCGGGTGGCGGGCGGGCACCCCGTCTCGCCTACGCTTGGCGTCGTGACACCCGCAGAGCTTTCCCAGGCAGTCCAGGCCGCAGTGAGCGCCGCCGTCGAGGCGGGCGAGCTGACCGTCGCCGTGCCCGAGCACGTGACGGTCGAGCGACCCAAGAACAGGGACCACGGCGACTACGCGATCAACGTGGCCCTCCAGCTCGCCAAGGCGGCCGGCCGCCCGCCGCGAGCCGTGGCGGAACTGCTGGCCGACCGCCTGCGAGGGATCACCGGCGTCGCCAAGGTCGACATCGCCGGGCCGGGCTTCCTGAACGTCACCATGGACGCCGCGACCCAGGGCGCGCTGGCGCGCACCATCGTCGAGACCGGCGAGGCCTACGGGCGCAACGAGGTGCTCAAGGGCCTGAAGATCAACCTGGAGTTCGTCTCCGCCAACCCGACCGGCCCGATCCACATCGGCGGCGTCCGCTGGGCCGCCGTCGGCGACTCGCTGGCGCGCGTGCTGCGGGCCAGCGGCGCCGACGTCACCACCGAGTACTACCTGAACGACGCCGGCGTGCAGATCTCCAAGTTCGCCGGCTCGCTGAAGGCGGCCGCGAACGGCCAGCCCGTTCCCGCCGACGGCTACGTGGGCGAGTACATCGGCGACATCGCCAAGGCGATCACCGACGGCGTCCCGGGCGTGCTCGACCTGCCCGACGCCGAGCAGCTGGAGGCCTTCCGCACCGAGGGCCTCAAGCTCATGGTGGCCGAGATCCAGCGCTCGATGCAGGAGTTCGGCACCCACTTCGACGTCTGGTTCTCCGAGAAGACGCTGCACGAGTCCGGCGCGGTCGAGAAGGCCATGGACCGGCTGCGCGAGCAGGGCCACGTCTTCGAGCAGGACGGCGCGGTCTTCCTGCGCACCACCGACTTCGGCGACGACAAGGACCGCGTCCTGGTCAAGGCCGACGGCGAGACCACCTACTTCGCCGCCGACGCCGCGTACTACCTGTCGAAGCGGGACCGCGGTGCCGAGGTCTCCGTCTACATGCTGGGCGCCGACCACCACGGCTACGTCAACCGGCTGAAGGCCATCGTGGCCTGCGCGGGCGACGACATGAACCGCAACATCGAGGTCAAGATCGGCCAGTTCGTGAAGATGCTTCGCGACGGCGAAGAGGTCCGCATGTCCAAGCGGGCCGGCAACATCATCACGATCGACGACGTGATCGAGTGGATCGGCGTGGACGCCGCCCGCTACACCCTGACGCGGTCCCCCACGGACTCCACCATCACGCTCGACATCAACGTGCTGACCAGCCAGTCCAACGAGAACCCGGTCTACTACGTCCAGTACGCGCACACCCGGATGTGCGGCGTGGCCCGCAAGGCCGCGCAGCTCGGCGTGGACAAGGGCGCGGCGGAGGACTTCAAGCCCGAGCTGCTCGCCACCGTGTGGGAGAACGACATCCTCGGTGCCCTCGGCGAGTTCCCGCGGATCCTGGCCACGGCCGGCGAGCTGCGCGAGCCGCACCGGGTCGCCCGCTACCTGGAGGACCTCGCGGGCAAGTACCACCGCCTGTACGAGAACTGCATGTTCCTGCCCAAGGGCGACGAGGAGCTCACGGACACGCACCGCGCCCGGCTCTGGCTGGTCGAGGCCACGCGAACGGTGATGGCCAACGGCCTGATGCTCCTGGGCGTCACGGCGCCCGAGCGGATGTAGGCACCACCCCCAAGTGCGCAGCGGGGGCGGCTGACGGTCAACGGAGACCGTCGCCGCCCCTCGCCATAGGTCAAGGAAGCAGAGGACATGTCTCGCTCCGCACACCCCGCAGGCCCCCGTCACGGTGACGTACTGCCCGAGGGCCACTACGCCGCCCCGCCGGCCGACCTGAACGCGCTCGACCCCAAGGTCTGGTCGCGCACCGTCGCCCGCGACGCCGAGGGCGTGGCCACCGTCGGCGGGATCGACGTCAAGTCCCTGGCGGCCGAGTTCGGCACGCCGGCCTACGTGCTCGACGAGGACGACTTCCGGGCCCGGGCGCGGGCCTGGCGCGACGCCTTCGGCACCGAGGCGGACGTCTTCTACGCCGGCAAGGCGTTCCTCTCCAAGGCGATCGTGCGCTGGCTGCACGAGGAGGGCCTGAACCTCGACGTGTGCAGCTCCGGCGAGCTGACGGTGGCGCTGGCCGCCGGGATGCCGCCGCAGCGGATCGCGCTGCACGGCAACAACAAGACGGCGGACGAGCTCGAACACGCGGTGAAGACCGGCGTCGGGCGCATCGTGGTCGACTCCTACGAGGAGATCGAGCGGCTGGCCGCCGTCACCGCGCGCCAGGGCGTCCGCCAGCAGGTGCTGATCCGGATCACCGTCGGCGTCGAGGCGCACACCCACGAGTTCATCGCCACGGCGCACGAGGACCAGAAGTTCGGGCTCTCCCTGGGCAACGGCTCGGCCGCCGAGGCGGTGCGCCGGGTGCTCGGGCACGAGGGCCTGGAGCTGCGCGGCATCCACTCGCACATCGGCTCGCAGATCTTCGACACCGCCGGTTTCGAGGTGGCCGCCCGCCGGGTGGTCGGCCTGCTGGCCGAGATCCGCGACGAGCACGGCGTGGAGCTGCCCGAGATCGACCTGGGCGGCGGCCTGGGCATCGCGTACACCAGCGAGGACGACCCGCGCGAGCCGGCCGAGATCGCGGCCGCGCTGGCCGACATCGTGCGCCGCGAGTGCGCCGCCGCGAACCTGAACACCCCCCGGCTGAGCGTGGAGCCGGGCCGGGCGATCGTCGGCCCGACGGCGTTCACGCTGTACGAGGTCGGCACCGTCAAGCCGCTGGAGGGCCTGCGCACCTACGTCAGCGTGGACGGCGGGATGTCCGACAACATCCGGACCGCGCTGTACGACGCCGAGTACTCGGTGGCCCTGGTGTCGCGCCGCAGCGACGCCGAGCCGATGCTGGCGCGGGTGGTCGGCAAGCACTGCGAGTCCGGCGACATCGTGGTCCGGGACGCCTTCCTGCCGGCCGACCTGGCCCCGGGCGACCTGATCGCGGTGCCCGCCACCGGCGCGTACTGCCGCTCGATGGCGAGCAACTACAACCACGCCCTGAAGCCTCCCGTGCTGGCCGTCAAGGACGGCGCCGCGCGGGTGATCGTCCGGCGCGAGACGGAGGAGGATCTCCTGCGTCTCGATATCGGATGACGAAATCCTTGTCTCAGATCATGGAACGACCGTAGATCCGTGCGGGAAGTCCCCGAGACTGGTACGGACCGAAGTTCCCGGCGGCCCCCAGAATCCCGCCGGAATTACCGAAGCACGAAGAATGCAGAGCGGAGTCGGATGATGCGTACGCGCCCGCTGAAGGTGGCGTTGCTGGGTTGTGGTGTGGTGGGCTCCGAGGTGGCGCGCATCATGACGACGACGGCCGACGACCTCGCCGCGCGCATCGGTGCCCCGGTCGAGCTCGCGGGGATCGCGGTCCGCCGGGCCGGCCGGGTGCGCCCGGGCGTGCCCGAGCACCTGATCACCACCGACGCCGAGGCCCTGGTCAACCGCGGCGACATCGACGTGGTGGTCGAGGTCGTGGGCGGCATCGAGCCGTCCAAACACCTCATCCTGTCGGCGTTCCGGCGGGGCGCCTCGGTGGTCAGCGCCAACAAGGCGCTGCTCGCCAAGGACGGCACCGAGCTGCACGCCGCGGCCGCCGGGGCCGGGGTGGACCTGTACTACGAGGCCGCGGTGGCGGGCGCGATCCCGCTGCTGCGCCCGCTGCGCGAGTCCCTCGCGGGGGACAAGGTCAACCGGGTGCTGGGCATCGTCAACGGCACCACCAACTTCATCCTCGACAAGATGGACACCACCGGCGCCGGCTACTCGGAGGCGCTGGAGGAGGCCACCGCGCTGGGCTACGCCGAGGCCGACCCGACGGCCGACGTCGAGGGCTTCGACGCCGCCGCCAAGGCCGCGATCCTGGCCGGCATCGCCTTCCACACCAAGGTCACCGCGGCGGACGTCTACCGCGAGGGCATCACCGAGGTGACGGCCGCCGACATCGCCTCCGCCAAGGAGATGGGCTGCGTGGTCAAGCTGCTCGCGATCTGCGAGCGGGCGGCGGACGGCGAGTCCGTCACCGCGCGGGTCCACCCGGCGATGATCCCGCTGTCGCACCCGCTGGCCTCCGTCCGCGAGGCGTACAACGCGGTGTTCGTCGAGGCCGAGGCGGCCGGCCGGCTGATGTTCTACGGCCCGGGCGCGGGCGGCTCGCCGACCGCCTCCGCGGTGCTCGGCGACCTGGTCGCGGTCTGTCGCAACAAGCTGGCCGGTGCCACCGGTCCCGGTGACTCGGTGTACACGCAGCTGCCCGCCAAGCCGATGGACGAGGTGGTCACCCGCTACCACGTCAGCCTGGACGTGGACGACCGTGCGGGTGTCCTCGCCCAGGTCGCGTCCGTCTTCGCGGAGCACGGCGTCTCCATCGACACCGTGCGCCAGCAGGGCCGCGACGGCGACGCCTCGCTCGTCGTGGTCACTCACCGTGCCACCGACGCCGCGCTGTCGGCGACGGTCGACAAGCTCCGCGCGCTGGACAGCGTGCGGGACGTGGCCAGCATCATGCGGGTCGAAGGGGAGTAAGGAACAGCCATGAACGCCGTTGCCGAGAACGTCGTCCGAGGCGCGCACACCCACCAGTGGCGCGGCCTGATCGAGGAGTACCGGGACCGCCTGCCGGTCACCGCGGCCACCCCGGTGGTCACCCTGCTGGAGGGCGGCACGCCGCTGGTCCCCGCCCAGGTGCTGTCCGAGCGCACCGGCTGCGAGGTCTACCTCAAGGTCGAGGGCGCCAACCCGACCGGCTCCTTCAAGGACCGCGGGATGACGATGGCCATCTCCAAGGCCAAGGAGGAGGGGGCACAGGCCGTCATCTGCGCCTCCACCGGCAACACCTCGGCCTCCGCCGCCGCGTACGCGGTGCGGGCCGGGATGGTCTGCGCGGTGCTCGTCCCGCAGGGCAAGATCGCCCTCGGCAAGATGGGCCAGGCGCTGGTGCACGGCGCCAGGATCCTCCAGGTGGACGGGAACTTCGACGACTGCCTCACCCTCGCGCGTGAACTGTCCGAGAAGTACCCGGTGGCGCTGGTCAACTCGGTGAACCCGGTGCGGATCGAGGGCCAGAAGACCGCGGCCTTCGAGATCGTCGACATGCTCGGCGACGCTCCGGACATCCACGTCCTGCCGGTCGGCAACGCGGGCAACATCACCGCGTACTGGAAGGGCTACCGCGAGTACTCCGCCGACGGCCTGGCCACGCGCACCCCGCGGATGTGGGGCTTCCAGGCCTCCGGCTCGGCCCCGATCGTGGACGGCGCGCCGGTGCTCAAGCCGCAGACCATCGCCACCGCGATCCGGATCGGCAACCCGGCCTCCTGGGACTTCGCGCTCGCCGCGCGGGACGAGTCGGGCGGCCTCATCGACAAGGTGACGGACCGTCAGATCCTGTCCGCCTACCGGCTGTTGGCCGCGCAGGAGGGCGTCTTCGTGGAGCCCGCCTCGGCCGCCTCGGTGGCCGGCCTGCTGGCCAAGGCGGAGGCCGGTCTGGTCGACCCGGGCCAGCGCATCGTCTGCACCGTGACCGGCAACGGCCTCAAGGACCCGGACTGGGCGGTGGCCGGCGCGCCGCAGCCGCAGATCGTCCCGATCGACCCGGAGGCGGCGGCGCAGCGCCTGGGCCTGCTGGACTGACCTGCCGTCGGGCCCCGCGGGCCCCGCGGGCGCCCGACGCCTCGACGGGCCGACCCTTTCGGGGGTCGGCCCGTCGATGTTCTCCGGTGACACTTTTGTGTCAATTACGCCGCGCATTCCGATCGGACTCCGGTACGCATTCCGGCCAGAAGCGGCAACACACCAGATCGGAGGACCACGGGGTGTACCACTGGGGAACCTCTCTTCGATACTCTGGGTTCGGCCGTGTGGCACATGCCCCGGGTCCGGCCTTCTCAGGCCGCGCCAACGACCGTGACCGCCCGCCCCGCCGGGGCCTGTGGTCCATTCCCCGCCTTCGCACCGACGACGCGATCCGCGCCGCCCGATTTCCCCAGGAGAGTCCACCGCATGGCCGGTCCCGCGTTCCGTGCCGCCGCCGTCCGGGTCCGGGTTCCCGCGACCAGTGCCAACCTCGGCCCGGGCTTCGACGCCTTCGGCCTCGCGCTGGGCCTGTACGACGACGTGGTCGTCCGGGTCGCCGACTCCGGGCTCTCCATCGACATCGCCGGCGAGGGCGCCGACACGCTGCCCCGCGACGAGCGCCACCTGCTGGTCCGCTCGATGCGCGCCGCCTTCGACCGCCTCGGCGGCCAGCCGCGCGGCCTCGAAGTGGTCTGTGCCAACCGGATACCGCACGGCCGCGGCCTCGGCTCCTCCTCGGCCGCGATCTGCGCCGGCATCGTGGCCGCCCGCGCGGTCACCATCGGCGGCCCGTCCGCGCTGGACGACGACGCGCTGCTGGCCCTCGCCTCCGAGCTGGAGGGCCACCCCGACAACGTCGCGGCCTGCCTGCGCGGCAACTTCACCATCGCCTGGACGGACGAGGAGTCGGCCAAGGCGGTCAGCCTGGAGCCCTCCGACCAGGTCGTCCCGGTGGTGTTCGTCCCCGCTGACGAGGTGCTCACCGAGACCGCGCGCGGCCTGCTGCCCAAGACCGTCCCGCTGACCGACGCCGCCGTCAACGCCGGCCGCGCCGCGCTGCTGGTCGAGGCGCTGACCAGGCGGCCCGAGCTGCTGCTCGCCGCCACCGAGGACCGCCTGCACCAGGACTACCGCTCCTCCGCCATGCCCGACAGTGCCGCCCTGGTGGGCGCGCTGCGCGCGGAGGGCGTCCCCGCGGTGATCTCCGGGGCCGGTCCGACCGTCCTCGCGCTCACCGACGAGGCGGGCGCCGACAAGGTGCTCTCCTTCGCCGGGCACCACGGCCACGGCGGCGATCCGGCGTTCGCCGCGCACCGCCTGGAGCTCGACCGGATCGGGGCCACCGTGCTCCCGCTGGACGGCTGAACGGCCCGTCCGGGCTGCTCGTCCGGCCCGGCCCGGCCACCTGCCGAGCCGGGCCGTCCGGACACGATTGGCAAGCGCAAGGCTGGGGAATGTCTGAGGGGGTCGGTAGTGTTAACCTCATTGCTGCACCAGGTGCCCTCCGGGGCTCGGTGCGCCGCGTCCCGATCCCAGCACTCCACTGCCGTGGAGTCGCGGCGATGCACGGGGCGACGATTCTCCGGGAGCCCACCGCAGCGCGTACGCAGCCTGCCTGCGCGACACGCGGCCGCATCCCGAAGCCGTGACGGCACCTGACTCCCACCCGCGGCCTCCCACCTTGAGGCCAGGACGGGCGGAGCGCGGTCCACCGTCACGCGACGGGGGCCCGGGATTCGCAGGCAAGCGTGGGGGTACGCCCGGTCGGCACTCGACCGACCGGCCCGCCGCGCCACTCAGCACCACCGTGCTTCACGCACCGCACCTCGCAGCTCTCCCTCGACCGGCTTCCGCCTTTCGGGGGATCACCGCCTCGGACCGACGCAGTCGAGCGTTGGTCAGGACAGCACAACCGGTCGCCGAGCCAGACAGGCCGACGTCCGCTCCAGGGAAGGACCCTTAGTGAGCGACTCCACCGATCTGATGGGCGCGCGCCAGGACGCCGAGGCGTCGGACGCAGCCGCCGCCCCCGCGGCCCCGGCGCGGCGCCGCCGTACCGCCGCCGCCGGCCTGGACGGCATGGTCCTGGCCGAGCTGCAGAAGCTCGCCGGGGACCTGGGCATCACCGGTACCGGACGCATGCGCAAGAGCCAGCTGATCGAGACCATCAAGGAGAAGAGCGGCGGAGACCCGCTGCTCGCCGCCGGTGGTGCTCCGGCCGCCGCCAAGCGCACCGCCGCCAAGGCGGACGCCGCCGAGGCGCCGGCCGAGAAGCCGGCCCGCCGCACCAAGGCCGCCGCCGCGGCCGCCGCGGCCCCGGCCGCCGCCGCCGAGTCGCAGGCCCAGATCGAGATCCCGGTCCAGGCCGCCGCCGAGACCGCCGCGCCCGCTCGTGCCGAGCGCACCCGCCGCCGCGCCACCTCGGCCGCCGGTGCCCCGACCGCCGACGCCACGGCCGACGCCGCCGTCGCGGTGGCCGAGCCCAAGCAGGCCGAGACCCGCCAGGCCGAGACCCGCGCCTTCGAGGGCCGCGAGGAGGGCCGCACCGAGACCCGTCGCGACCGCCGGGACCGCCGGGACCGCGGCGACCGTCCGGAGCGGGCGGAGCGCCCCGAGCGCGCCGAGCGTCAGGACGGCGGCGAGGCCCAGGACGGCGACTCCCGCGAGTCGCGCCGCGACCGCCGCAACCGCCGCGAGCGCACCGACCGCCAGCCCCAGCAGGGCGGCGGCCAGCAGCAGGCCGGTCAGGGCGACGGCCAGCAGGCCCGCCAGGGTGGCCAGCAGACCCAGCAGCCGCAGGTCCAGCAGGGCGGCTACGACGACGACGAGTTCGGTGACGGCCGCCGCGGCCGCCGTGGCCGCTACCGCGACCGCCGTGGCCGTGGCGCCCGCCGCGAGGGCTTCGAGGCCGGCCCCGCCGAGCCGCAGGTCGGCGAGGACGACGTCCTGATCCCGGTCGCGGGCATCCTCGACATCCTCGACAACTACGCGTTCGTGCGCACCTCCGGCTACCTGCCGGGCCAGAACGACGTCTACGTCTCGCTCGCCCAGGTCCGCAAGAACGGCCTGCGCAAGGGCGACGCCATCACCGGCGCGGTGCGCCAGCCCAAGGACGGCGAGCGCCGCGAGAAGTTCAACGCCATGGTGCGGCTGGACTCCGTCAACGGCATGGACCCGGAGAGCGGCCGCGGCCGCCCCGAGTTCAACAAGCTCACCCCGCTCTACCCGCAGGACCGGCTGCGTCTGGAGACCGAGGCGGGCATCCTGACCACCCGGATCATCGACCTGGTGTCGCCGATCGGCAAGGGCCAGCGCGGTCTGATCGTGGCGCCGCCGAAGACCGGCAAGACGATGGTGCTGCAGGCGGTCGCCAACGCGATCACCCACAACAACCCCGAGTGCCACCTGATGGTCGTCCTGGTCGACGAGCGTCCGGAAGAGGTCACCGACATGCAGCGGTCGGTGAAGGGCGAGGTCATCTCCTCGACCTTCGACCGCCCGGCCGAGGACCACACCACCGTCGCCGAGCTGGCCATCGAGCGCGCCAAGCGCCTGGTGGAGCTGGGCCACGACGTGGTCATCCTGCTGGACTCGATCACCCGCCTCGGCCGCGCCTACAACCTGGCGGCGCCGGCCTCCGGCCGCATCCTGTCCGGTGGTGTCGACTCGACCGCGCTGTACCCGCCGAAGAAGTTCTTCGGTGCCGCGCGCAACATCGAGAACGGCGGCTCGCTGACCATCCTGGCCACCGCGCTGGTCGAGACCGGCTCGCGCATGGACGAGGTGATCTTCGAGGAGTTCAAGGGCACCGGCAACATGGAGCTCAAGCTCGACCGGAAGCTCTCGGACAAGCGCATCTTCCCGGCCGTCGACGTGGACGCCTCCAGCACCCGCAAGGAGGAGATCCTGCTCGGCAGCGAGGAGTTGGCCATCGTCTGGAAGCTGCGCCGGGTGCTGCACGCGCTCGACTCGCAGCAGGCGATCGAGCTGCTCCTGGACAAGATGAAGCAGACCAAGAGCAACGCCGAGTTCCTGATGCAGATCGCCAAGACCACCCCCGGCTCCAACGACTGACCGTAGCCGGACGGTTGTCGCCCACCGAACCCCGGACCGCGCGAGCGGTCCGGGGTTCGGTGCGTCCACTCGGCTTTGTTCCAGAGTTGGGACATCATGAGGCTTTTTGATCATCTTGTCCGTTTTACTCTGGACCGTATGGCCGAGCACAAGAGGGTCCTGACCCGCCGCCGCAAGATCCTGCGGGCGGCCGCCTGCGCGTTCGCCGCGCTCGTCGTCCTCGGCGCCGGAGCGGCCGGGTACGCGTACGTCAAACTCAACGGCAACATCAAGAGCGTCGACATCAACGCCCGCCTCGGCGACGCCCGTCCGCCGGCCGCCACCGACGGCTCGTTCAACGTCCTGGTGCTGGGCTCCGACTCGCGCAGCGGCGAGAACGGCGACCTGGCCGGCGGCGACACCGGCGACACCGCCCGCTCGGACACCGCGATGGTGCTGCACGTCAACCAGGACCACTCGCACGCCGAGGTCGTCTCGATCCCGCGCGACACCCTGGTCACCCGGCCCGACTGCACCGACGCCACCGGCAAGGCGGTGGCCGGCGCCAAGCGCGCGATGTACAACAGCGCCTTCGAGGCCGGCGGCGCGGCCTGCGCGGTGAAGACCACCGAGCAGCTCACCGGGCTGCGGATGGACCACTACGTGCAGATCGACTTCGCCGGCTTCGCCCGCGTCGTGGACGCGATAGGCGGGGCCACCGTGAACACCACGGTGGCCATCCACGACAAGGACAGCGGGCTCGACCTGCCGCCGGGCGAGCACCACCTCGACGGGCAGCAGTCGCTGGCCTTCGTCCGCACCCGGCACGGCGTCGGCGACGGCAGCGACCTCGGCCGGATCGAACTCCAGAAGCAGATGGTGAAGTCGCTGCTCCAGCAGGCCGGCGGGATCGGGCTGTTCTCCAACCCGGTCAAGCTCTGGTCGATCGGCGACACCATGACCCGCAGCATCACCACCGACTCCGCGCTGGGCTCGGTGAACGCCCTGGTGGGGCTCGTCCAGGAGCTCAAGGGGATCGGGCCGGACCAGCTCGGCATGGTGACCCTGCCGGTGGTGACCGCCCCCAGCGACCCCAACCGGGTGGTCCAGCAGCAGCCGCAGGCGGACCAGCTCTGGGCGGCCCTCAAGGCCGACCAGCCGGTCCCGCAGGCGATCGTCTCGGCGCAGCCCGAGAACCCCGCCCAGGCCGCTCCCACGGCCGCTCCCACGGCCCCGGCGAAGGCTCCCGCCCGGCGCTGAGCCGCGCCCGGAATATCCCGGAACACGACCCGGTTTGGGAAGATGCGGCCGGTCCTGGCAGACTGGTCCGTCGGTCCCGGTTCACGTGCGGCGTTCCCGCCGCCGACCCGGTGCCCTCCCGAACCTAGGAGAACCCCTTGAAGCCCAACGTTCACCCCGAGTACGTGGTCACCCGTGTGACCTGCACCTGCGGCGCCGAGTTCACGACCCGCTCGACCGAGGCCAGTGGCGAGATCCGCGCCGAGGTCTGCTCGCAGTGCCACCCGTTCTACACCGGCAAGCAGAAGATCCTCGACACCGGTGGCCGCGTGGCCCGCTTCGAGGCCCGCTTCGGCAAGCAGCACAGCGCGAAGGCCTAGCGCTCCCACGGCGCCGGTTCCCGGCGCCCCCGTACTCGTTCCGGGGGCGCTGGGGGCCGGCGCCGTTCGCATCCCCCAGCACCCCCTCCAGCGGTTCGCACGACCGGCCGGTCCTCCCCGGCTTCCAACGGTTCTCACGGGAAGAAGGCCCACTCCATGTTCGAGGCAGTCGAAGAGCTCCTCGTCGAGCACGCCGACCTCGAGAAGAGGCTGGCCGACCCGTCCGTCCACGCCGACCAGGCCAACGCTCGCAAGCTGGCCAAGCGGTACGCCGAGCTGACCCCGATCACCCGGGTCTACCGGCAGTGGCGACAGGCCGGCGAGGACATCGAGGCCGCGCGCGAACTCGCCGCCGAGGAACCGGAGTTCCTCGCCGAGGTGAAGGACGGCGAGCAGCGCCGCGAGGGGCTGACCGAGGAGCTGCGGCTGCTGCTCGTGCCGCGCGACCCGAGCGACGACAAGGACGTCATCCTGGAGATCAAGGCGGGTGAGGGCGGCGAGGAGTCCGCGCTGTTCGCCGGCGACCTGCTCCGGATGTACCTGCGCTTCGCCGAGCGGATCGGCTGGAAGACCGAGATCATCGACGCCAACGAGTCCGACCTCGGCGGCTACAAGGACGTCTCGGTGGCCGTGAAGACCAAGGGCAACGCCGAGCCCGGGCAGGGCGTCTGGGCCCGGCTGAAGTACGAGGGCGGCGTGCACCGCGTGCAGCGCGTCCCCGCCACCGAGTCCCAGGGCCGCATCCACACCTCCGCGGCGGGCGTGCTGGTCACCCCCGAGGCGGAGGAGGTCGAGGTCGAGATCGTCGCCAACGACCTGCGGATCGACGTCTACCGCTCGTCCGGCCCCGGCGGCCAGTCGGTCAACACCACCGACTCCGCGGTCCGGATCACCCACCTGCCGACCGGTATCGTGGCGTCCTGCCAGAACGAGAAGAGCCAGCTGCAGAACAAGGAGCAGGCGATGCGCATCCTGCGGTCGCGCCTGTTGGCCGCCGCGCAGGAGGAGGCCGAGCGCGAGGCCTCGGACGCGCGTCGCAGCCAGGTCCGTACGGTGGACCGCTCCGAGCGGATCCGGACGTACAACTACCCGGAGAACCGCATTTCGGACCACCGCACGGGGTTCAAGTCGTACAACCTGGACCAGGTCCTGGACGGCGAACTGAACGCGGTGATCCAGTCCTGCGTCGACGCGGACGCGGCGGCCAAGCTCGCCTCGGCCCAACAGAACTGAGACCGGCGCGCCCCAGCCCGAGCGACGGCGCGAGCCGGAGCGCAGAAACAAGAGGTCGTACGGATGAACCTGCTGCTCGCCGAGGTGGCCCAGGCCACCCAGCGGTTGGCCGCGGCCGGCGTGCCGTCGCCGCGCTTCGACGCGGAGGAACTCGCCGCCTACGTCCACAACGTCAAGCGCAGCCAGCTGCACTCGGTGAAGGACGCCGACTTCGACGCCCGCTACTGGGAGGCCGTCTCCCGCCGCGAGGCGCGCGAACCGCTCCAGCACATCACCGGGCGGGCGTTCTTCCGCTACCTCGAACTGGAGGTCGGCCCCGGGGTGTTCGTGCCCCGGCCGGAGACCGAGACGGTCGTCGAGTGGGCCATAGACGCCGTCCGCGACATGGACGTGGCCGAGCCGCTGGTCGTCGACCTGTGCTCCGGCTCCGGCGCCATCGCGCTCGCCCTGGCCCAGGAGCTGCCGCGCTCGACCGTGCACGCCTTCGAACTCGACGAGGGCGCGCTGCAGTACACCCGGCGCAACATCGAGGCCAGCCCCGACCGCGCCCGGGTCACCCTGCACGCCGGTGACGCCACCCGGGCCTTCGCCGACGACCGCTCCTGGGACGGCCGCTTCGACCTGGTGATCTCCAACCCGCCGTACATCCCGCTCACCGAGTGGGAGTACGTCGCCCCGGAGGCCCGCGACCACGACCCGCAGATGTCGCTGTTCTCCGGCGAGGACGGCCTGGACACCATCCGCGGCATCGAGCGGGTGGCCGCCCGGCTGCTGCGCCCCGGCGGCGCGGTGGTGATCGAGCACGCCGACCAGCAGGGCGGGCAGGTCCCGTGGATCTTCAACGAGGAACGCGGCTGGACGGACACCGCCGACCACCGCGACCTGAACAACCGACCGCGCTTCACGACCGCCCGCAGGGCGTCGTTGTGAACGATCGAGCACAGCACGACCGCCCGCAGGGCGTCGTTGTGAGCGGTCGAGTGCCGTACGCCCACCCGAGGGGCGTCGTCGTGACCGGCCGGGCCGCGGCAGCGCCGCTCGCCCGGCCGCGCCGTGAAGACCGTGCTGTGAACGCTGTGATGAGCCATTTCGGAAGGGGACCGCACCGATGAGCCGCCGTTACGACTGTGCCGACGCCGGGGACCGCGCCACCGGCCTGCGCGAGGCCGCCTCGGCCATTCGCCGGGGCGAACTCGTCGTGCTGCCCACCGACACCCTGTACGGGGTCGGTGCGGACGCCTTCTCGCCGGAGGCCGTCGGCGACCTGCTGGCCGCCAAGGGCCGCGGCCGCAACATGCCCTCGCCCGTGCTGGTCGGCTCGCCGACCACCCTGCACGGCCTGGTCACCGACTTCTCCGAGCAGGCCTGGGAGCTGGTCGACGCGTTCTGGCCGGGCGGGCTCACCCTGGTCGCCAAGCACCAGCCCTCGCTGCGCTGGGACCTCGGCGAGACCCGCGGCACCGTCGCCGTCCGGATGCCGCTGCACCCGGTCGCCATCGAGCTGCTGAACGCCACCGGCCCGCTCGCCGTCTCCAGCGCCAACAAGACCGGCGGCCCGTCCCCGGCCACCTGCGACGCGGCGCAGGCGCAGCTCGGCGACGCCATCTCGGTCTACCTGGACGGCGGACAGGCGGACCACGCGACCGCCTCGTCCATCGTCGACGTCACGGGCAAGGTCCCGGTCCTGCTGCGGGCGGGCGCGATCAGCGTCGAGCAGCTGAGGGAGGTCGTCCCCGACCTGGAGGCCGGCAGTTGACGCCCATCGCCTCGCTCCATGCCGGGCCCGGCATAGCGCCGTACCTGAGCGTGGGCCCCAGGCCGCTGGACCACTTCCGGATCCTGTTCGTCTGCACCGGCAACATCTGCCGCTCGCCGATCGCCGAGCGGCTCACCCGGCGTGAGCTGGACACCCGGCTCAGCCCCCGGGTGGCGGGCCGGATCCTGGTGGAGAGCGCCGGCACCTGGGGCCACGTGGGCGCGCCGATGGAGGACCACGCCGTGACCGTCCTGGACGAGTACGGCGCCGACAGCGGCGGCTTCACCGGCCGCGAGCTGCTGGACGAGCACGTGGTCGAGGCCGACCTGGTGCTCACCGCGACCCTGGACCACCGCGCCCAGGTCATCTCGATGGGCCACGAGGCGGGGCTGCGCACCTTCACCCTGAAGGAGTTCACCCGCCTGGTGCGGACGATAGACCCGGGCACCCTGCCCGACCCGCGCCGCGGCGCCGACGTCACCGAGCGCGCCCGCGCCCTGGTCCGGGCGGCCGCCGCGCTGCGCGGCTGGCTGCTCGCCGCCACCCCGGAGTCCGACGAACTGGACGACCCGTACGGGGCCCCGATCGGCATGTTCCGCAACTGCGGCGAGGAGATATTCCACGCGGTCGACCCGGTGGTCACCGCGCTCACCGGCGTGCCCGCGCTGCGCTGACCGCCCGCGCCGCGAGCGGCCCGGAGGCCCCCCGGCGGCCCGGGGACGGCCCGCGGCGGCCGAGCGCCGAATGGCCCCGCGCCGACGAGCCGCCCGGCCCGGCCGGTCCTACGCTGGAGGAACCCATCCTTCCCGGCCCCCACGCCGGGAGGCGCCCCCACGCCGCCCCGGAGCCCCGCCATGACCGTCACCGACGCCCCGACCGGCCCGACCGCGACCAGAGGGCGCCCGTGGGCCTCCGAGGCACTGCACCGGGCCGATCCGCAGGTGGCCGACCTGCTGGCGGCCGAGGCCGAGCGGCGGGCCGAGACGGTCCAGCTGCTGGCGGGGGAGAACCTGACCTCCCCGGCCGTCCTGGCGGCGCTGGCCGGGCCGCTGATCGACAAGTACGCCGAGGGCTACCCGGGCCGCCGGCACCACACCGGCTGCGCCCTCGCGGACGCCGCCGAGCTGCTGGCGATCGACCGGGCCCGTGGGCTGTTCGCCGCCCCGCACGCCAACGTCCAGCCCCGGTCGGCGACTTCGGCGATGCTGGCGGCGTACGCGGCGCTGCTGCGGCCCGGCGACGGGGTGCTGGCGATGTCGCTGGAGCACGGCGGCCACCTCAGCTGCGGGTCGCGGGCGAACTTCTCCGGCCGCTGGTTCGACTTCACCGGGTACGGGGTGCGCGAGGCCGACGGCCTGATCGACCTCGACCAGGTGCGCGACCTGGCCCGCGAGCACCGCCCGAAGGCGATCGTGGCGGGCTCGATCTCGCACCCCCGGCACCCGGACTGGGCCGCCTTCCGGGAGATCGCCGACGAGGTGGACGCCTACCTGATCGCCTCGGTCGCCCAGACCGCCGGCCTGGTCGCGGCCGGGGTGGCGCCCTCCCCGGTGCCGTACGCGGACGTCACCGTGGCGGCCACCCACAAGCTGCTGCGCGGCCCGCGCGGGGGCCTGCTGCTGTCCACCGCGGAGCTGGCCGAGCGGATCGACCGGGCGGTGTTCCCGTTCAGCCAGGGCGGGGCGGCGATGAACGAGGTGGCCGGCAAGGCGGTGGCGCTCGCCGAGGCGTCGACGCCCGGCTACCGGGCTTACGCGCAGCGGGCGGTGGACGGGGCGCGGGTGCTGGCGGCAGGGCTCGCGGCGGCCGGGATGCGCCCGCTGACCGGCGGCACCGACACCCACCTGGTGACGGCGGACGTGAGCCCGCTGGGCGTCACCGGAGCGGAGGCCGAGCGGCGCTGCGCCGCGGCCGGACTGCTGCTCGGCAAGTGCGCGCTGCCCTACGACCCGGCGCCGGCCGCCGAGGCCTCCGGGATCAGGCTGGGCACCGGCACGGTGACCAGCCAGGGGATGGGCGAGGCGGAGCTCGCCGAGCTCGCCGGGCTGATCGCTCAGGTGCTCGCCGGGGGCACGGGCGCGCGGGTGGCGAACCGGGTCCGGGAGCTGGCCCTGTCCTTCGCCGACCGGCGGTGACGAGAGCGTCGTCGACGGATATTCGGATCTCCTACCCGGGAGAGCGAACCGCGATGCACGCCTTGAGCGTCCGACTCAATAAGGTGTGGGCGTGGCGACGCACCTCGAACCCCGGGAACGCAGGGGAGTACCTTCGGTACCTCCCCGTTGGACAGTGACGCAGGAGGCCGGTGGTGCGTGAGTATCTGCTGGTGCTGTTCTGCACCGCCGCCGTCACCTACCTGTTGACCGGCCCGGTCCGGAAGTTCGCCATCGCGGCGGGCGCCATGCCGCCGGTCCGCGCCCGGGACGTGCACCGCGAGCCGACGCCGCGGCTCGGCGGGATCGCCATGTTCGGCGGGCTGTGCGCGGGCATCCTGGTCGCCTCCCAGCTGGACAACCTGAGCAAGGTGTTCTCCCAGGGCACCGACATCCGCGCGCTGCTGTCCGGCGCCGGGATCATGTGGCTGCTCGGGGTGCTCGACGACAAGTGGGGCGTGGACGCGCTGGTGAAGCTCGGCGGCCAGATGATCGCCGCCGGTGTGATGGTCTGGCAGGGCGTCACGGTGATCACCCTCCCGGTGCCCGGTGTCGGCGCGGTCGCGGTGAGCCCCACCCAGGGCATGGTCATCTCGGTCACCCTGGTCGTCGTCATGGTCAACGCGGTGAACTTCATCGACGGCCTGGACGGCCTGGCGGGCGGCATGGTCTGCATCGCCGCGATGGCGTTCTTCCTGTACAGCTACCGGCTCTGGTACGGCTACACGATCACCGACGCGGCGCCCGCGGTGCTGTTCAGCGTGCTGCTGATCGGCATGTGCCTGGGCTTCCTGGCGCACAACATGCACCCCGCGCGGATCTTCATGGGCGACTCCGGCTCGATGATGCTGGGCCTGATGCTGGCCGTGGCCGCGATCTCCATCACCGGCCGCGTCGACCCGGACCTGATCAGCAGCGAGACCGGTTCGCAGACCGCGACCGTGCACGCCCTGGTGCCGATCTACATCCCGCTGCTGCTGCCGCTGACGGTCATCGCGCTGCCGCTGGCGGACCTGCTGCTCGCGGTGGTGCGCCGCACCTGGGCCGGCCAGTCGCCGTTCGCCGCGGACAAGCGCCACCTGCACCACCGGCTGCTCCAGGTCGGGCACTCGCACAGCCGTGCGGTGCTGATCATGTACTTCTGGGCCGCGCTGATCGCCTTCGGCACGGTGGCCTTCTCGGTCACCAACACCGGCCGCACGGTGGTGCTGACGCTCGCCGGGCTCTGCCTGGTCGGCCTGGTGGTGCTGCTGACGCCGCAGTTCCGGCCGCGCGCGCCGAGGGCGGTGCAGTCCTTCGTCCCGCCGCGCTACCGGCGCCGTCCGCCCGCCCCCATGGCTGAACTGTCGGCAAAGGACAAGCAACTTCTTGGTGAAGCCGACCGGGGCGCCTCCGCGCTCGACGACCACGGCCGAGCCACCGGCCGTCGCTAGCAAGGCAGTTGATGTTCCGTCAAATGGCCTCACCCGTTCGGCTGCATCGTTGCGCCGTCGGTGTGACAGGTGCCACACATTCATGGTAAAGCTCTCATCAAATAGTTTGTGATACCGTTCACGAGTACCGAGAACACGCCGAAAGACCTGACAGGTGGAGGACTTCCGTCCCTGGTCGGTCTCCCTCGACGGGCCCGCCGCTCCAGCGGGCGGCCCGGGCGGCGGCCTCTCGGTCCGGTGTCACCCACCACCTTCTGTGCCCCGTCCCCCGTCACATCGACATGCCGCCGGAGCTGCCGACATGCCGTCCACCGACGCCCGGATCCTCCGAGGCGCCGCGATTCCCACTGCGGCCGCCGGGATCATCGCCATGGCGATCTCGTTCGCCGTCGCCGGTGGGAAGGGGCTGCTCGGCGCCCTCTTCGGCGCACTCCTGGTGATGGCCTTCTTCAGCTTCGGCCAGGTCGCGCTCGACCGGCTGACCAGGTCGAACCCGCACATCATGATGGCCGCGGCGCTGCTCGTGTACACCACGCAGATCCTGCTGGTCGGCATCGTGCTGGCGGTCTTCAAGGACACCGAGCTGTTCAACCGGCAGACCTTCGCCTTCACCCTGCTCGGCTGCGCGCTGGTCTGGACGGGGTTCCAGGTGCGCGGTGCGCTGAAGGCCAAGACCTTCTACGTCGACCCCGACGCCTCCGAAAACAAGGGCGACAAGCCCTCCGACTCGGGGCGTCAACAGTGACGAGCCCTGGCTGTCCCCCCAACGAGGGGGGCGGTGTTTATGCCGCACTGACGGACTGCTATCGTCCGTCGCAACAACGGAGTACGGGAAGCGGCCAGGTCTGTCCGAACAGCGGACGGATCGCCCCCCGGATCCGCGCAGTCTTCGATGATCCCGCTGTGGTGCGGCGCACCGGCGCGCGGGATCCGCGAGAAACCCATCAAGTTCCAGTGCCGCTCCGTGGTCGCAGGCCACGCCGACACACCGAGGTTGCCGTAACCATGCGTCACGACGAAGGAGTCCGTGGTGAGTGCTGATCAGCTCACGTTCCTCGCCTCAGGCAGTTGCCACTTCGGGGACGCTGGCTGCGGCTTCCCGGCCCCGGGTCTGAACGAGTTCCAGTTCAAGCCGATCTTCTCGATCGGCAGCATCGAGTTCAACAAGCCGATGCTGCTGTCGGTCATCGTTGCGCTGCTGGTCGTCGTCTTCTTCTGGGCCGCCTTCGCCAAGCCGCGCCTGGTCCCCGGCAAGCTGCAGCTCGTCGGCGAGATCGGCTACGACTTCGTCAAGCGCTCCATCGTGCTGGAGACGATCGGCAAGAAGGGCGAGAAGTACGTCCCGATGCTCGTCTCGATGTTCTTCTTCATCTGGTTGATGAACATCATGTCGATCATCCCCTTCGCGCAGTTCCCCGTCTCGGCGGCGATCGCGTTCCCGGCCGGCCTCGCGGCGGTCGTGTGGATCACCTACATGACGCTGACCTTCAAGAAGCACGGCTTCGTCGGCGGTCTGAAGAACCTCTGCTGGCCCTCGGGCATCCCCGGCTGGGTCATGTTCATCCTGGTGCCGATCGAGTTCTTCTCGAACATCTTCGTGCGCCCCTTCACGCTCGCGGTCCGAGCCTTCGCGAACATGTTCGCCGGCCACCTGCTGATCGTGATGTTCTCCATCGCCTCCTGGTACCTGCTCAGCCCGACCCTGGGTGCGCTCTACGGCTCGGCCTCGTTCATCGTCGCCGTCGCGCTGACCGCCTTCGAGCTGCTGGTCCAGTTCCTGCAGGCCTACATCTTCGTGATGCTGGCCAGCAGCTACATCGCCGGTGCCCTCGAAGAGGCGCACTGAGCCAGGGGGCTTCGGCCCTCCCTGAACCAACCTCTCCGGATTGCCCGGTGGCCAATCACCACCGGTTCACCACCCCTGCAAAGGACAACGTCAATGAGCATCCTCGCTGAGGGCAACGTCTACGGTTCCGTCGCCTCCATCGGCTACGGCCTCGCCGCGATCGGCCCCGGCATCGGTGTCGGTCTGATCTTCGGCAACGGTGTCCAGGCCATGGCCCGTCAGCCCGAGGCTGCCGGCCTGATCCGCTCCAACATGTTCATCGGCTTCGCGCTGACCGAGGCGCTCGCCCTCATCGGCATCGTCATGCCGTTCGTCTTCGGCAACAAGTAATCCTGCCGCAGACCCATTCGAGGAAGGTCCAGATATGAGCATCGCGGTTACGCTCGCGGCCGAGGAGAAGATGAACCCTCTCCTCCCCGCGTGGCCCGAGATCATCATCGGCCTGCTCTGCTTCTTCATCGTCTTCGGTCTCCTCGGCAAGAAGCTCCTCCCCAGCATCGAGAAGGTGCTGTCGGAGCGTCGGGACGCCATCGAGGGCGGCATGGAGCGCGCCGAGGCCGCTCAGGCGGAGGCCCAGGCCCTGCTTGAGCAGTACCGCGCCGAGCTCGCCGAGGCGCGCCACGAGGCTGCCCGCATCGTCGAGCAGGCTCGCGAGCAGGGCGCTGCCCAGCTCACCGAGATGCGCGAGGAGGGCCAGCGTCAGCGCGAGGCCATCGTCGCCGCCGGTCACGCGCAGATCGAGGCCGACAAGAAGCAGGCGACTGCCGTCCTGCGCCAGGACGTGGGTTCGCTGGCCTCCCAGCTGGCTTCCCGCATCGTGGGCGAGTCCCTCGAGGACAGCGCTCGGCAGAGCGGCGTGATCGACCGCTTCCTGGACGAGCTGGAGGCCAAGGCCACCGTTGCTCAGGGTGCGGCCAAGTGATCGGCGCCAGCCGCGAGGCCCTCGCCGCCGGCCGGCAGAACCTGGAGAGCCTGACCGACTCCACCTCGGTGGACGCGGCCAAGCTCGCCGAGGAGCTCACCGCCGTCACGGCCGTGCTGGACCGTGAGGTGTCGCTGCGCCGTGTCCTGACCGACCCGTCCCGGTCCGGTCAGGACAAGGCCCAGCTGGTCTCCTCGCTGCTGACCGGTCAGGTCTCCGGCGAGACCGTCGACCTCGTCTCCGGCCTGGTCCGCTCCCGCTGGTCGGGCTCGCGCGACCTGGTGGACGGGACCGAGGAGCTGGCCGCGTACGCCGAGGTCATCGCGGCGGACAGGGCAGGCGCCCTGGACGACGTCGAGGACGAGCTGTTCCGGTTCAGCCGGGTGGTGGGCGGCTCGCACGAGCTGCGCGCCGCACTGACCGAGCCGAAGGCCGGCATCGCCGCGAAGGCCGCGCTGATCAAGAAGCTGCTCGGCGGCCGCGCCCACGCGGGCACCGTCCGGCTGGTCACGGCCATCGTCAACGCGCCGCGTGGCCGTAGCCTGGAGCAGGGCCTGGAGTCCTACTCGAAGCTCGCCGCCACGCGCCGCGACCGCGTGGTGGCCCTGGTCACCACCGCGGTGCCGCTGTCGGACACCCAGAAGGAGCGCCTGTCCGGTGCTCTGGGCCGGATGTACGGCCGCCAGGTCCACCTGAACATCGACGTCGACCCCGAGGTCGTCGGTGGTGTCCGGGTGCAGGTCGGCGACGAGATCATCGACGGCACCGTGTCGAGCCGCCTCGAAGGCGCTCGCCAGTCGCTCGAAGGCTGAGCACACCGAAGCAGCAGTACATCCGACCCTCGGTCGGGAAACCGGCTCCCCAAGGGGCCGGCACATCGGACGGCCGGTTCGGCAGACCCGGCCGAGAGTCGAATACTTGCGGCCCTCAATGGCGGGCCGAGGATCGCAAACTAGGAGAGCAGGGAAGCCTGATGGCGGAGCTTACGATCCGTCCGGAGGAGATCCGGGACGCGCTGGCCGACTTTGTCCAGTCGTACCAGCCGGACGCCGCTTCTGTGGAAGAGGTCGGCACGGTCACTGACGCGGCGGACGGCATCGCGCATGTCGAGGGCCTGCCCTCGGTCATGGCGAACGAGCTGCTGAGGTTCGAGGACGGCACGCTCGGCCTCGCGCTGAACCTCGACACCCGCGAGATCGGTGTCGTCATCCTCGGCGAGTTCGGTGGCATCGAAGAGGGCCAGACCGTGCGCCGCACCGGCGAGGTCCTCTCGGTTCCGGTCGGCGACGGCTACCTCGGCCGCGTCGTGGACCCGCTGGGCAACCCGATCGACGGTCTGGGCGACATCGCCTCCAGCGGCCGCCGCGCCCTGGAGCTGCAGGCCCCCGGCGTCATGGCCCGCAAGTCGGTCAAGCAGCCGCTGCAGACCGGCATCAAGGCCATCGACTCGATGACCCCGATCGGCCGTGGCCAGCGTCAGCTGATCATCGGTGACCGCCAGACCGGCAAGACCGCGGTGGCCGTCGACACGATCATCAACCAGCGCGACAACTGGCGCTCGGGCGACCCGGAGAAGCAGGTCCGCTGCATCTACGTCGCCGTGGGCCAGAAGGGCTCCACCATCGCGTCCGTCCGCGGCGCCCTGGAGGAGGCCGGCGCGCTGGAGTACACCACCATCGTGGCTGCTCCCGCCTCCGACCCGGCCGGCTTCAAGTACCTCGCCCCGTACACCGGTTCGGCCATCGGCCAGGAGTGGATGTACGACGGCAAGCACGTCCTGATCATCTTCGACGACCTGTCGAAGCAGGCCGAGGCCTACCGCTCCGTGTCGCTGCTGCTGCGCCGTCCGCCGGGCCGCGAGGCCTACCCGGGCGACGTCTTCTACCTGCACTCCCGCCTGCTGGAGCGTTGCGCCAAGCTGAACGACGCCCTGGGCGGCGGCTCGATGACCGGTCTGCCGATCATCGAGACCAAGGCCAACGACGTCTCGGCGTACATCCCGACCAACGTCATCTCCATCACCGACGGCCAGTGCTTCCTGGAGTCCGACCTGTTCAACGCCGGCATCCGCCCGGCCGTGAACGTCGGTATCTCGGTCTCCCGCGTCGGTGGCTCCGCCCAGATCAAGGCCATGCGTTCGGTCGCCGGCCGTCTGCGTCTGGACCTCGCCCAGTACCGCGAGCTGGAGGCCTTCGCCGGCTTCGGTTCCGACCTGGACGCGGCCTCCAAGGCCCAGCTGGCGCGTGGTGCGCGCATGGTCGAGCTGCTGAAGCAGGGCCAGTACCAGCCGTTCCCGGTCGAGGAGCAGGTCGTCTCCATCTGGGCTGGCACCAACGGCAAGCTGGACGACGTCCCGGTCGCCGAGATCCGCCGCTTCGAGCGCGAGTTCCTGGACCACGTGCGCCTCCAGCACAAGGACCTGCTCGCGGGCATCGTCGAGACCGGTCTGCTCGCCGAGGGCACCGTCGACGCGCTGACCACGGCCATCGACGCCTTCAAGCAGGGGTACCAGACCGCCGACGGCAAGCTGCTCTCCGAGCAGGCCTGAGTCCGGTAGCGAGGGAAAGGACGTAACGACCCATGGGAGCACAGCTTCGGGTCTACAAGCGCCGGATCCGCTCTGTCACCGCGACGAAGAAGATCACCAAGGCGATGGAGATGATCTCCGCGGCGCGCATCGGCAAGGCGCAGCGCGCGGTGGCCGCCTCCGCTCCGTACGCCGATGAGCTCACCCGGGCGGTGACGGCGGTGGCCACCCGGTCCAACGCCAAGCACCCGCTCACCACCGAGAACCCGAACGCCACGCGTGCCGCCGTCCTGCTGATCACGGCGGACCGCGGCCTGGCGGGCGGTTACTCGTCCAACGCCATCAAGGCGGCGCTGGCGCTCACCGAGCGCCTGCGCGGCGAGGGCAAGGACGTGGTGACCTACATCGTCGGTCGGAAGGGTCTGTCGTACTACACCTTCCGTGACCTGGCGGTCGGGAACTCGTGGACGGGCTTCTCGGACAAGCCGACCTACGGTGACGCGAAGTCGGTCGCGGGCGAGCTGATCGAGGCCTTCACGGCCGAGACGGGCGGCGTGGACGAACTCCACGTGGTCTCGACCGAGTTCGTGTCCATGCTGACGCAGGACGCGGTGGACGCCCGACTGCTGCCGCTGAAGCTGGACGAGGTCCAGCTCAGCGACCAGACGTCGGCCAAGGCCGAGATCTTCCCGCTGTACGACTTCGAGCCGTCGGCGGAGGGCGTCCTCGACGCGCTGCTGCCGCGGTACGTCGAGAGCCGGATCTACAACGCGCTGCTGCAGTCGGCCGCCTCCGAGCACGCCGCCCGCCGCCGCGCGATGAAGAGCGCGACGGACAACGCCGGCGAGCTCATCAAGTCGCTCACGCGGCTTGCCAACTCGGCCCGTCAGGCCGAGATCACCCAGGAAATCAGCGAGATCGTCGGCGGTGCCAACGCCCTCGCCGACGCTAGCCGCGGGAGCGAATGAGAATGACCACCACTGTTGAGCCGACCACGGCGACGGGCCGCGTCGCGCGGGTCATCGGCCCGGTCGTCGACGTGGAGTTCCCCGTCGACGCCATTCCGAACATGTTCAACGCCCTGCACGTCGAGGTGGACAACCCCGACGGCTCGGGCAAGAAGACCCTGACCCTCGAGGTCGCCCAGCACCTGGGCGACGGCATGGTCCGCGGCATCTCGATGCAGCCGACCGACGGTCTGGTCCGTGGCACCCAGGTCACCGACACCGGTGCCGCCATCTCGGTGCCCGTCGGCCAGATCACCAAGGGCAAGGTCTTCAACGCCCTCGGTGACGTGCTGAACGTGGACCAGAAGGAGTTCGACCAGCAGGTCGAGGTCCGCTGGCCGATCCACCGCAAGGCGCCGGAGTTCAAGGACCTCGAGTCCAAGACCGAGATGTTCGAGACCGGTATCAAGGTCATCGACCTCCTCACCCCGTACGTCCAGGGTGGCAAGATCGGTCTGTTCGGTGGTGCCGGTGTCGGCAAGACCGTTCTGATCCAGGAGATGATCTACCGCGTCGCCGAGAACTTCGGTGGTGTGTCGGTGTTCGCCGGCGTCGGCGAGCGCACCCGTGAGGGCAACGACCTCATCGACGAGATGGTCGACTCGGGCGTTCTGGACAAGACCGCGCTGGTCTTCGGCCAGATGGACGAGCCGCCGGGCACCCGTCTGCGCGTCGCGCTCTCCGCGCTGACCATGGCGGAGTACTTCCGTGACGTCGAGAAGCAGGACGTGCTCCTCTTCATCGACAACATCTTCCGGTTCACCCAGGCCGGTTCCGAGGTGTCGACCCTGCTCGGCCGCATGCCCTCCGCGGTGGGCTACCAGCCGAACCTGGCCGACGAGATGGGCCTCCTCCAGGAGCGCATCACCTCGACCCGCGGTCACTCGATCACCTCGATGCAGGCGATCTACGTCCCCGCGGACGACCTGACCGACCCGGCCCCGGCCACCACCTTCGCCCACCTGGACGCGACGACCGTTCTGTCGCGCCCGATCTCGGAGAAGGGCATCTACCCGGCCGTCGACCCGCTGGACTCCACGTCCCGCATCCTCGACCCGCGGTACATCGCGCAGACCCACTACGACACGGCCCTCCGTATCAAGGGGATCCTGCAGAAGTACAAGGACCTCCAGGACATCATCGCCATCCTCGGCATGGACGAGCTGTCGGAGGAGGACAAGATCACGGTCCACCGGGCCCGTCGCATCGAGCGCTTCCTCTCGCAGAACACCTACGTGGCGAAGCAGTTCACCGGTGTCGAGGGTTCGACCGTGCCGCTGTCGGAGACCATCGAGGCCTTCAACTCGATCGCCGACGGCAAGTACGACTCCGTCCCGGAGCAGGCCTTCTTCATGTGCGGTGGCATCGAGGACCTCGAGAAGAACGCCGCCGAGCTGGCGAAGAAGTAATCGCGGCCGGTAGCAGCTGAGTGACCGTGAGGGGTGGCCCCGAGCCCGGGACCACCCCTCGCGTCGCATCGGCTGTGATTCCGGTCAAATCCGTGCCGCCGGTTTCATGCCGGAGGCGCGCGGCCGTTATTCTTACCGAAACTCCCGAGTAATCGGGGGTTGCATGAGCCTAGGAGCCCACGTTGGCTGAGCTGCACGTCGAGCTGGTCGCAGCCGACCGCAAGGTGTGGTCCGGTGCGGCCACCATCGTCGTCGCCCGTACGGCCTCCGGCGACACCGGCATCATGCCGGGTCACACCCCGGTGCTGAGTGTGCTGGAGACCGGTCCGGTCACCATTCGCACGACGGACGGCGGCACCGTGATCGCCGCGGTGCACGGCGGCTTCATCTCCTTCGCCGACAACAAGCTGTCTCTGCTCGCGGAGATCGCCGAGCTGGCGGACGAGATCGACGTCGCCCGTGCCGAGCGCGCGCTGGAGCAGGCCAAGTCGGGCCTGGACGAGCACGCCGAGCGGCGCGCCGAGGTCCGCCTGTTCGCGGCGCGCGGCCTCAAGGCCCACGCCTGAGTGCGCCGAGACCCTGGTTCAGCGGGGTCGACCGACGGTCCCGGGGACGCGTGAGCGTGACCCCGGGACTGTCGTCGTAGTTGGTAGGTCAACGCGGTCGCTTGATACGACCGATACGGGGAACGCGGGTAGCGAGGAGGTAGGTGAGCATGGTCCTCGCGCTTGTGGTGTGTGCGGCGGTCGTGGCGCTGGGTGTGATCGGCCTGGTGGCGTTCGCGGTACGACGCCGCCTGATCCAGCGGGTCGGCGGCACGTTCGACTGCAGCTACCGACTCAAAATGCCCGCCGACGCCTCGACGCAGCCCGACCTCGACGAGAACGGCAAACCCACCTCGGCCCCGGTCCCCCAGACCGACGGCAAGGGGTGGGTTTTTGGTATCGGCCGCTACAGCGGTGACTCGATCGAGTGGTTCCGGGTCTTCTCGTACGCCCCGCGCCCGCGCAGGGTGCTGCCGCGCCGGGAGATCGAGGTGCTCGGCCGGCGCTACCCGGAGGGCCAGGAGGAGCTCGCCCTGCTCTCCGGCTCGGTGGTGCTGCGCTGCCTGCACAACGGGGAGCCGCTGGAGCTGGCGATGAGCGAGGACGCGCTCACCGGCTTCCTCGCCTGGCTGGAGGCCGCCCCGCCCGGGCAGAGGGTGAACGTCGCGTAGCGACGATCGTCGAGGGGTGGTCCCGCTAGGGGTCAACGCCGCCCAACCCGTCCGGCTACGCTGGCCGCATGGTCAATCTGACGCGCATCTACACCCGTACCGGCGACGACGGCACCACCGCGCTCGGCGACATGAGCCGGACCACCAAGACCGATCCCCGCCTGGTGGCGTACGCCGACACCAACGAGGCGAACGCGGCGATCGGCGTGGCCGTCGCCGCCGGATCGCTGCCCGAGGACGTCGTCACGGTGCTCGTCCGGATCCAGAACGACCTGTTCGACGTCGGCGCGGACCTGTCCACGCCGGTGGTCGAGGACCCGAAGTACCCGCCGCTGCGGGTGCTGCCGTCGTACGTCGACCGGCTGGAGGGGGACTGCGACCACTACCTGGAGCAGTTGGAGAAGCTGCGCAGCTTCATCCTTCCCGGCGGTACGCCCGGCGCGGCCTACCTGCACCTGGCCTGCACGGTGGTGCGGCGGGCCGAGCGGGCCACCTGGGCGGCGATCGCGGAGTACGGGGACAGCGTCAACCCGCTGACCGCGAAGTACCTCAACCGGCTCTCCGACCTGCTGTTCATCCTGGCCCGGGCGGCCAACAAGGAGCGCGGCGACGTGCTCTGGGTGCCGGGCGAGAACCGCTAGCGGTCCCTCAGAACCGCTTCTCCGGGACGCCGGCGACGGGCTGCTCGGCGATCGGGTCGTCCGCGTCCTGCTCGCCGGCCGGCGGCTGCTTCGGCCAGAGCGTGTAGCTGACGGCGATGACCACGTTGACCACGGCGGCGATGCCCAGCTTGAGGTACCACTGGAGGAAGGTGTCGAAGTGCGCGGAGCCTCCCGACAGCGGCACCAGCAGGGTGATCAGGCTCAGCGTGATCACGGCCGAGACCACCGTGCGGCGGCAGATCTGCCACTCGTACCGGGACCGCGCCAGGCCGTACTTGGGTGAGCGCGGCGGCTTGGGGCCGCCGGCGAAGCGGTACATGAAGTGCCGGTCGGCCCAGCGGACCAGCGAGGGCCCGTACCCGATCGAGAAGCCCGCGTAGCTCGCCGCGAGCGCGTGCGTCCAGCTCGCGGCGGCGCCGCCGCGCAGGTCGAGCACGGTGAGCACGTACAGGGTGAGGTCCACCACCGGCAGGCCGACCAGCAGGGCGGTGCTGGTGCGGCGCCACCGCAGCAGGTAGCGGGCGGTGAGACCGAGGCCGAGCAGGATCCAGAAGGAGATCTCGGCCGCGACGATGAGGGTGACGATCACGCTGTGCTCCCGGGCGGTCGGCGGTTGCCTCCAGCCTGGCGCGCGGGCGTGGCCGCGTCGTCGTCGCCGGGTGCCGTCCCGGCCTGCACCTTTCGATGTACGGCGGCTCCTCCGGGGACCGGAGTCGGCCGGCGCCCGGGGGTGGTGAGATGGAGGTGTGCTGAGACCGACCCTCACCCCGCGCCAGGAGGACCGGGGGATCGCCCTGCTCGGTCTGCTCGGCGGGGCGCTGCTGATCGCGCTCCGGGTCTACGACAACTCCGCGCGGATCTCGCGCTGGGCCGTGTTGCCGGCGCTGCTGGTGCTGGCGGTGCTGGAGCTGTTCCGCCGGACCAGGCCGGTGCTCACCACGACGCTGGGCGGGCTCGCCTTCGGGTACGGCATCTTCACCGGCGCCCTGCTGGCGACCAGCCTGATGTACACCGACCTGCTCTACGCGGCGGTGCTCTACGGCACCCCGAGGATGTCCCGGATCCTGCACCTGACCGGCACGGGCTCGGTGCTGGTGCTGTCCACCCTGGTGCTGATCTACAGCGACGCCTCGAACGCGGTGGCGGTGGTGGTGCTCACCGTGCTGATCTACCTGGCGCCGGTCTGGACCGGGGACGTGGTCCGCAAGCACCGCGACCGGGCGGTGAGCGAGCGGCTGCGGGCCGAACAGACCGCGCTGCTCTCGGAGATGGACCGGCGTGAGGCCGTCGTCGCCGAACGCGCGAGGATGGCAAGGGAGTTGCACGACGTGGTGGCCAACCACCTGTCGGCGATCGCGATCCACGCGACCGGCGCGCAGTCCGTCGCCCGGCGCCGTCGGCTGGCCGGGGACGACCCGCTGGTGGAGGTGCTGGCGGTGATCCGGGAGAGCAGCGTCCAGGGTTTGGCCGAAATGCGTCGCATGATCGGACTGTTGCGCGACAGCGGCGGGGGAGAGGCGGACGAGTCGTACGCGGCGCCCGACCTGGCCGCCGTGGACGCCCTGCTGGCCAAGGCCCGGGCGGCCGGCCAGGACGTCGGGCTGGACTTCGAACTCGCCGAGCGGGGCGAGCGCGGGGAGGTCCCGGTGCCGGTCCGGCTGGCCGCGTACCGGATCGTCCAGGAGTCGCTGACCAACGCGCTCAAGCACGCCGGGCCCGGACTGGTCAGCGTGCGGCTGGAGTTCGGCCCCGAGGAACTGCGGATCGCCGTCGACAGCCCGTACCGGCACGGACCGGGCCGCGAACTGCCCGGCGCCCGGGCCGGGCTGGTCGGTATGGCGGAGCGGGCCGGGCTGCTCGGCGGCAGCTTCGAGGCGGGGCCGCGGAACGACTACTGGAGCGTGCGCGCGGTACTGCCGCGCGGGCGGGAGAGCGGGGCAGGGGCATGACGATCCGGGTGCTGGTGGCCGAGGACCAGGCGGCGGTACGGGCGGCGCTGGTGATGATCCTGCGGGCCGAGCCGGACATCGAGGTGGTCGGGCAGGCCGCCGACGGCGAGGAGGCCGTCCGGCTGGCGCTGGAGCTGCGGCCCGACGTGGTGCTGATGGACGTGCAGATGCCCCGGCTGGACGGCGTCTCGGCGACCAGGCAGGTGGTCGCCGCCGGCGCCGGCCAGGTGCTCGTGCTGACCACCTTCGACCTGGACGAGTACGTCTACGGCGCGCTGCGGGCCGGCGCGGCCGGGTTCCTGCTCAAGGACCTGGAGGCGGACACCCTGGTCGAGGGCGTCCGGACGGTGGCGCGCGGGGACGGCATGCTGGCGCCCTCGGTGACCAGGCGGCTGATCGGCGCCTTCGCCCGGCCGGACCGGGCGGTCGGGCCGGAAGCCAGGGAGGCGGTGGCCGGACTGACCCCGCGTGAGCGGGAGGTGCTGGCCTGCATCGGGGCCGGGCTGTCCAACGGGGAGATCGCGGCCCGGCTGGAGATGGCGGAGGCGACCACCAAGACGCACGTCAGCCGGATCCTGGCGAAGCTGCGGCTGCGCAACCGGGTGCAGGCGGCGATCCTGGCGCAGGACCTCGGGCTGACCGTCTGACGGTCCGGTCGGATGGGCCGATCGGCCGGTCTGATCGGCTGGTCACGGCGGGTCTGGGTCGCCCGACCAGGTCGGGCGCAGATCACACTCCCGATTGACACCACGGGGCCGGATTGGGCATTAGAGTCCCGGCAACGAGCGACGCGGCTCTCCGGCGGTGACCCCTGCCCTGAGCCGCCTTCAGGGCCCGCCCCAGGGCGGCGACGGCATCGGGAGACCCAGCCATGAGCAATGCGTCCAGCAAGCAGATCGCCGTGATCGGTGCCGGCCTGATGGGCGCCGGCATCGCCCAGGTGTCCGCGCAGGCCGGCCACCCGGTGGTGCTGCGGGACGTCACCGAGGAGGCTCTGCAGCGCGGTCTCGCGGGCATCCGCGCCTCCTACGCGAAGTTCGTCGCCAAGGGCCGGCTGAGCGCCGAGGACGCCGAGGCCGCGCTGGGCCGGATCACCACCACCACCGACCTGGGCGCCGTCGCCGAGGCCGACATCGTGGTCGAGGCCGTGTTCGAGCAGTTCGAGGTCAAGGAGGGCGTCTTCCGGGAGCTCGACAAGCTCGCCAAGGACGGCGCGGTGCTGGCCTCCAACACCTCCGCCATCCCGATCACCCGGATCGCCGCCGCCACCCGCCGCCCCGAGTCGGTCGTCGGCGTGCACTTCTTCTCGCCGGTGCCGCTGATGAAGCTGGTCGAGCTGGTCCGCGGCTACAAGACCAGCGACGAGACCCTGGCCGCCGCCCGCGCCTTCGCCGAGGGCGTCGGCAAGGACGTCGTGGTGGTCAACCGGGACGTGGCCGGCTTCGTCACCACCCGCCTGATCACCGCGCTGGTCGTCGAGGCCGCCAAGCTGTACGAGTCGGGCGTCGCCACCGCCGAGGACATCGACACCGCCTGCCGCCTCGGCTTCGGCCACCCGATGGGCCCGCTGGAGACCGCCGACCTGACCGGCGTGGACATCCTGCTGCACGCCGCCCGCAACATCTACGACGAGACCCAGGACGAGAAGTTCGCCGCCCCGGAGATCATGGCGCGCATGGTCACCGCCGGCGATCTCGGCCGCAAGAGCGGCCGCGGCTTCTACCCGTACGAGGGCAAGTGAGCCCCCGCCGGAACGGGTGAACGACGACGCCCGGCGACCGGGCGGGCCGTGCGGCCGAACACCGTACGGCCCGCCCGGCCGGGGGCGGGTGAGTTTCCTCACGCCAGGTGCCGCAGACGGGTGATTTGGGCGGTAATCGAGCGTAGGTGTGGAGACTGACTGCGTATATTCCCTCGGACGAGTGAAGTTGCTTCAGATCTGGCCGGAACCAGCAACCTGCGCTGCTGGTTCGCCGTCAGAAGAGGGAGACCCGGCCCAGCACGACGAGGCTGCGACCGGACCCGGGTGAGGGGCCACGGCCCGCCCGGATGGACACCCCCACCCCCCGGACCCGGCACGGCCGGGTCGGACCACCCCCGTACCGGACCGGTCAGGCGAAGGAGGAGAGCATGCGCATCACCGGCGACCACAGGGCGCTGGCCATCGAAGGCCGCCTCGACGTGCGCACCGCCGCCGATGCGCGCGCCCAGCTGCACCAGGCCGTGGACGGCGGCCTCGGCGACCTCGTGCTCGACCTCGCCCGGCTGGAGTTCTGGGACGCCACCGGCCTCGGCGTGATCATGGGCACCCACCGCCGGGCCGGCCGGATCGGCCGCCGGCTGGTGCTGCGCTCCGTCCCGGCCCAGCTCCAGCGGCTGCTGGTGGCCACCAAGCTGCACCGCATCCTGGCCGTGGACGGCGTCACCGAGGCCCAGGGGATCGCCCTCTAGGGCCTGTCCGGTCCTGCCTTCGTTCGTCCGCTGCCTTCGTTCGTTCCCCGCCCGCTCCCCGCCCCCTCCCCGACCGGTCCTCGTCCGGCTCCGACCGGGCTCCGAGCTGGCTCTGATCGGCCGTCGCCCGGCCCCCGACCGGGCCGCCCCTGCGCGGGCGGGCCCGGATGTGCAAGAGTCTGCCCGTCAGATGACGGCCGCCTCAGCCAGCTGCCCCCAGCCCGCGCGCGGCCGCGACCGAGACGTCAGCCGGCCGGCGCGGGACGCCGGCGGCCGAGCAGGATGCGGAGCAGAACGTGGCACAGCCAACCGGGGAGTTCCGGCAGGAGGCCGCCCGCACCCGAGGCGGCGAACTCGTCTCCGGCGCCCTGCTGGTCGGCGTCGGCGCCCCGGACGGCTCCGAGGTCAGGCCCTGCCCCGAGGAGTGGCGGCCCCGCCCGCGCCGGATCGAGCGCAGCGAGCCCGCCCGGGGCCCGGTCGGCGGCGTCGGCCGCGCGGTCGGCCCGCTCGCCCTCGGCGCCGGGCCCGCCGACCTGCCGCTGCTCGACCGCGAGGCCGACGTCGCCGAACTCCTCGGCCTGCTCGCCGAGGGCCGCTCGATACGCCTGGTCGGCCAGGCCGGCTCGGGTCGCAGCGCGCTGCTGTCGGCCGTCGCCGAGGCCGCCGCCGACCTCGCCCCCGGCGGCGTCGTCCAGCTCTGCGGGCACCGCCGCACCGCCGCCGACCTGCTCCAGGACCTCTTCGCGGCCACTCACCACGCCCCCGGCTACCGGCCCGACCCGGGCCAGCTGGCCGTGCACCTCGCCGAGGTCGGCGCGATCGTGGTCGTCGACGGCGCGGAGCAGTCCGGAGCCGAACTGGAGGACCTGCTCGCCCTCGCCCCCGGCTGCGCCTTCCTGATCTCCGCCGCCCCCGGGAGCCCGGCGCCGTCGCCCGGCTCCCGCTTGCAGGACCACCTGGTCGCCGGGCTCTCCCGCTCCGCCTGCCTCGCCCTCGCCGCCCGCCAGGCCGGGCGGCCGCTGGACGTCGAGGAGAAGGCCTGGGCGGTCGACCTCTGGTTCGAGTCCGAGGGACTGCCGCTGCGCTTCGTCCAGGCCGCCGCGCTGCTGCGCCAGCGGGACGTCGCGGTGGACGCGCTGGTCGCCGCCGAGGAGGACCGGATGGGGGTCTTCGGCGCGGTCGAGGAGCCCGTCCACGACCCCGACCCGGCCGTCCGCGAGAACGCGCTGCGCCGCACCGTCCCGCTGCCGTCCGTCGCCGAGACCGCCTCACCCGCCGTCCGGCTCGCGGAGGGGCTGAGCGAGCCCGCCCAGGCCGTCCTGAGGCTCGCCGTCGCGCTCGGCGGCGAGTGCCCCACCGCGCCGCACCTGCCCGCGCTGATCGACGTCGGCCAGGGCGAGAGCGCCCTCGCCGAACTCGCCGACGCCGGGCTGGCGGTGTCCATCGGCGGGCACCACCGGCTGACCGCCGGGGTGCTGGACCTGCTCGCCCCGCACTGGCCGGCCCGCGGCTGCCTGGACGGCGCCGCCCAGCACTTCGCCTGGTGGGTCGGGCACAGCTCGGTGTCGCTGGAACAGGTCGCGGCCGAGGCGGAGGTGGTGGTCGGCGTGCTGGTCGCGGACCGGGCGGCCGGTCGGCACGACGCCGTCGTGCGCCTGGCCAGGGCCGCCGCGCCCGCGCTGGCACTGGCGCTGCGCTGGGGCGCCTGGGAGCGGGTCCTGCAGCTGGGGCTGGAGGCGGCCCGCCGGACGGGCTCCGGCACCGACCAGGCCTGGTTCCACCACGAGGCGGGCGTGCACGCGTTCTGCGTCCGGGAGCCGTCCCGGGCGATGGCCGAGCTGGAGACGGCGCTCACCCTGCGGTCCGCCGCCGGCGAGCAGCGCGGCGTCGCGGCGGCCGGCCGGATGCTGGACCTGCTGCGCGCCGACGGGCGGCAGCTGCCGCCCGCGGCGTCCCCCGGGCCGGCGCCGGTGCGGCGGCCCGTCATCCGCGCGATAGCCAAGGTGCCGTCCAGCCTGCGCTCCGGGACGAGGCGCCGGGTGATCGCCGCGTCGGCGGCCGTCCTCGCGCTCGGGGCGCTCGGGACGGCGGTGGCGATGAGCGCCACCGGTCCGGAGCAGCACCCGGGCAACGACCCGCACACCCGGCTCGACGACCCCGACGGCGGGCAGGGCGGGCCGCTCCCGTCGCCGCACGTCGGTGTCCCGACCGCCGGCGCCGGTGCCACCGGTACGGGGGCGCCAGGGGCGGGGGCGCCGGGGACGGACGCGGGGGGCGGTCCGGCGGCGGGCGGGACCAGCCCGGAGCCGCCGGCGAGCGGCGGCGCGTCGCACTCGCCGAGCGCGTCGAAGAAGCCGAGCCGCGGGGCGAGCGAGAGCGCGGGGACCACCGAGCAGTCGCAGCAGCCGCAGCCGCCCGCACCGGGACAGTCGCAGCCGCCGGCCCAGCAGTCCGGCCCGCCGCCGGGCGGCAACGGCGGCGGCAGTGGTGGTGGCACCGGCGGCAGCGGTGGCGGCGGCAACTCCGGGGGCACTCAGCCCGGCGGAGGCACCAGCACGCCGCCCCCGTCGAAGCCGTCGACCACGCCGCCCTCGGCGACCGCGACCACACCGCCGCCCGCCACGACGGGCCCCACGAGCGGGACGTCCAGCCCCCCGCCGACGACGCCCTCGCCGTCCGCGAGCTGACCGGTCAGAACAGCTTGAGCTTGTCGTCGTCGATGCCGCGCAGCTCGTCGTAGTCCAGCACCACGCAGCCGATGCCCCGGTCGGTGGCCAGCACGCGGGCCTGGGGCTTGATCTCCTGGGCGGCGAAGATGCCCTTGACCGGGGCCAACAGCGGGTCCCGGTTGAGGAGTTCGAGGTAGCGGGTGAGCTGCTCGACGCCGTCGATCTCACCGCGGCGCTTGATCTCGACGGCCACCGTGGCACCGTCCGAGTCGCGGCAGAGGATGTCGACCGGGCCGATCGCGGTGGGGTACTCGCGGCGGATCAGGGACCAGCCGGCGCCGAGCACCTCCATCCGGTCCGCGAGCAGCTCCTGGAGATGCGCCTCGACGCCGTCCTTGATCAGGCCCGGGTCCACCCCGAGTTCGTGGGAGGAGTCGTGCAGCACCTCCTCCAGCGTGATGATGAGCTTCTCGCCGGCCTTGTTCTCCACCGTCCAGACCCCGTCCGCCTCCTTGAGCGCGCACGGCGGGGACATCCAGTTGAGCGGCTTGTAGGCGCGGTCGTCGGCGTGGATGCTGACGCTGCCGTCGGCCTTGACCAGGATGAGCCTGGTGGCGGAGGGCAGATGGGCGGAGAGCCGACCGGCATAGTCGACTGAGCAGCGGGCAATTACGAGACGCACGGTCGACCACGCTAGCCCACCGGGGCCAGTTGATGCGATTCCACGACGACCGGGTGAAGAAACCGGGAACCCCGCGAACATGGAGGTTCGGCAATTCCGCTCACCGCCCGTCGCGGTCTGGCGCCCACCCCCTGGGGTCGCTACCGTACGTGACGGCACGCGTGCGGGATCGCTGTCAACGGGGACGGAGACTTCAGATGAACGATCCGACGGGATCCGGCCAATGTGGTGCACCGCCGCGTATTTCCGAAGCAATCCACAGGAATGACCGGCCCGTCCCGCCGTTGACTGCCACGCTGTTCCGAGCGCGGTCGGTGTCCGGGACGTCACGTCCCGTGGTGCCGCCGCCTTCGCAGGGTGTCAAAAACGCCCGTTCCACGGCGTTCCGGACACCCCGCGCGATCCGCCCACCCTCACTGTGAGCTTGGACTACGCACGACCACCCGGGCGCCGCGCGGGTGGACCGCGAGAGGAGAATCCATGTCGCTCGACGTCTCACCGGCCCTGCTGGAAAAGGCCGAGCGGGGCGAGGTCGACGAGCGGGAATTCGTCGACTGCGTCCGCGTCTCGCTGCCGTACGCCTGGGACCTGATCAGCTCGCTGGTCGCCCAGGCGAAGGTCGACGGTACCGACTTCGCCGACAACCAGGTACCGCCGCCCAGCGAGCAGGCCCGCGGCCAGCTCCTGCGGGCCCTTGCCAGCGACGCCATCCGGGGGGCCCTGCAGCGGCACTTCGGGGTGCGGCTGGCCTTCCAGAACTGTCACCGGGTGGCGGTCTTCCTGCCGTCGGACGCCAACGAGGCACGGCACGCACGCTTCACCTCGGTCCGGGAGCAGTTGCTCAACCAGTCCGAGGAACTGCGGGACTGCTGACCCGGCAGCACCGCCGATGCCGGGTCGCAGTGGCCCGGAAGGTCGTCGGGCCGCCCCCGTCCCCCGGTGCGAGGGGAGGGGCGGCGGCCCGGACCGGGCCCGGCCGCTCCGCTCCCGGGCTCACCCCAGCTGCGGCAGCACCTCGGAGCCGAGCCGGGCGATGTTGTGCAGGGTCGCCTCGTGGTCGCCGCTGCCCTCCGCGAGCAGCGCGAAGCGGCGGATTCCGGTCCGCTCGGCGGTGGCCAGCAGCCGGTCGGCGCACTGCCGCGGCGTGCCCACCGCGTGCAGGTCGCAGAGGAGTTCGGTGTACTCGCGCGGGTCGCGCATCGTGCGCTCCCGGCCGTCCACGGTGCGGTGGGCGCCGAGCCCGTACTCGAACCAGCCCGGCATGGCGTTCAGCAGGGTGGCGCGGGCCGCCGAGGTGCGGTCGTCGACCTGGGCCACCCCGGCCGCGACGTGCTGGCGGTTCACCCGGCGCAGCTGCTCCTCGCCGCGCCCGGCGGCCAGCCAGGCGCTGCGGTACAGCGCCAGCATGCGCAGCTTGTCGTCGTCGCCGGAGTGCATGCCGAGCAGCATCGGCAGGCCGCGTTCGGCGGCCAGTCGCACCCCGTTCGGCGAGGTGCACGCGACCACCATCGGCGGGCCGGCCACCGGCCGCCCGGACGGGTCGAGTTCCTCACCGACGCCCCCACCGACGCCCTCTCCGAGGCCCTCGACGTCCTGGCGCTGACGCGGGAAGCGCACCGGGCCGGACGGCTCGCCGAGACCGAGCCAGCTGCCCAGTCCGGACCGGCGCACCGGTTCGGTGGCGCGCGGCACCACCGCCACCTCGGGGAAGGTGAACTGCGGGCCGTCCGCGCCGACCCGGGAGCCGCGCAGCCAGCGGAGCAGCAGGTCCAGCCGCTCCGGGAAGCCGTTCTCGAAGGCGTCCACGCCGCCGCCGAACACGTCCAGGTCGATCCAGGGACCGCCGCGGCCCACCCCGAGCGTGAAGCGCCCGTCCGAGGTGAGGTGCAGCAGCGCGGCCTGCTCGCCGAGCGCCACCGGGTGGGCGGTGGAGAGCACGCTGACCGCCGTGCCGACGCCGATCCGGCGGGTACGGCCGAGCAGCAGCGCGGCCAGCGTGGCGGCGTTGGGGCAGACCCCGTACGGGACGAAGTGGTGCTCGGCCAGCCAGACGCTGTCCAGGCCCGCGCGTTCGGCCTCGACGGCGGCCCGGACGGTGCGGTCCAGCGCCTCGCGGTGGCTCTGCCCGGGGAACTGCGCGGACAGCAGGAACGCGCCGACCCGCACCGGTGCGGTGTCCGGCGGGAGCGCGCCCGCCCGCTGCGGCACGGGCAGCGGCTCGCCCGCCGCGGCCGTGACCGGGGCGGGCGAGGTCAGCACCGGCCCGGTGGTGGGCGGCCGGACTCCGACGGGTCGACGGGTCTCGGCGCGGGCGCTGGTCTTGGTCATGGTGGGGCCTCCTCGGGTGCGCGCAGGGTCTGCGGGCCCCGCCTGTTCCCCTTGTGGGTATCCGATGTCATGTGCCAATGGCACGCGGAAGCCCGGATTTCGTCGAAGATCGGGTGGATCTCGGCAAAAACGCGGGAGCGTCGGACGATGCCGTGATAGTGGCCTGTCGGAGGGGCGGCCGGCCGTAGGCTGGAACGGACCCGAAACCCCGGAAGAGAGGTAGTCCGACGTGTCGCCGCGCCGCAACCGGATCAAGAGCGCCGAGCCGGGCGGGAGCGCCGAGCAGGCCTCCCCGCTCGGCGGATCGCTGCGCCGCACCGAGAGCCACCAGGGCGACGACTGGGTGGTCCAGACGGTCGCCGGGACGGCCGGGCGGCACTACCGGTGCCCGGGCTGCGACCAGGAGATCCCGCCCGGGATGGGTCACGTGGTGGCCTGGCCGATGCACGGCGCGGGCGTGGACGACCGGCGGCACTGGCACCGCGCCTGCTGGGGCGCGCGGGAGCGCCGGGCCTCCAACGTCCTGCGGGGCCGCGGCGCTCCGCGGTACTGAGCACTCCCCAGGCGTCCCTAGGCGTCCCGGTTCTTGAGCACCAGCGCACCGCCGAGCAGGGCGGCGAGCGTCCAGGCCAGGCAGATCACGAAGCCCTCCCACGGCCCGTACGGTTGGCCGTGCTGCTCGTACACCAGCAGCATCCGCGAGCCCGCGTAGTCCGGGAAGTAGTGGGCCAGGGTCCTGACCTTCGGCACCGCCGAGAGGATCGGCGAGAGCAGGAAGAAGAACGGGACCAGTACGCCCAGCGCCAGCGTCTGGCTGTGCAGCATCGTGGTGACGCCGGCCGAGAACAGGCAGAGCATCGTCAGGTACAGCGCGGCGCCGAACACCGCGCGCAGCACGTGCGGTTGGTCGAGGCTGGTGGAGTGCGAGCCGAGCAGCGCCTGGCCGGTGAAGAAGGTGACGAAGGCCGTCACCACCGAGACCGCCAGGGCCATCGCGCCGAGCACCACCGCCTTGCCGGTGAGCAGGGTGCCGCGCTGCGGGACGGCGGCCAGGGTGACCCGGATCATGCCGGTGCTGTACTCGTTGCCGATGGCCAGCACGCCGAACACGATGATGGCGAGCTCGCCGAGCATGATGCCGGAGAAGGCCGTGCCGGTGGCGTCGAAGACGACCTGGTCGCCCCGCCGGAACTCGCCGAAGTTGTTGTTGGTGAGCAGGGACAGCAGCGCGCCGATGCCGACGGTGACGACGAAGGTCAGCGCGAGCGTCCAGATCGTCGAGCGGACGCTGCGGATCTTCGTCCACTCGGAGCGCAGGATCGCCGGGAAGGACGTCATCTCAGTTCTCCTCCTGCCGGGCCGCCGCGGTCCGCGGGGCGCCGTCCGCCTTCCATTCGGCGCCCCAGACGCCGGGTGCGCCGGCCGCGTCCCGGCCCGGGCCGTCGCCCGCGTGGTACTCCACCGAGTCGGCCGTCATCTGCATGAACGCCTCCTCCAACGAGGCCTGCTGCGGGCTGAGTTCGTGCAGGACGACGTCGTGGGCCGCGGCCAGGTCGCCGAGCCGGGCGAGATCGCCGTCGACCACCTCGTAGGAGCCGCCGGGCCCGGGTTCGGGCCGGAGCCCGGCCCCGGACAGGGCGTCGAGCAGGCGCTCGGGGTGCGGGGTGCGCAGCCGGACGGCGGAGCGGGAGTTGCGCCGGATGAACTCCGGCATCGGCAGGTCGGCGAGCAGCCGGCCCTTGCCGATGACCACCAGGTGGTCGGCGGTGACGGCCATCTCGCTCATCAGGTGGGAGGAGACGAAGACGGTCCGGCCCTCGGTGGCGAGCCGCTTCATCAGGTTGCGGATCCAGAGGATGCCCTCCGGGTCCAGTCCGTTGACCGGCTCGTCGAACATGACGATCTCCGGGTCGCCGAGCAGGGCGGAGGCGATGCCCAGGCGCTGGCCCATGCCGAGCGAGAAGCCGCGGGCCCGCTTGCGGGCGACCGGGGTGAGGCCCACCAGGCTGAGCACCTCGTCCACCCGGCGGGTCGGGATGCGGTTGCTCTGGGCGAGCCAGAGCAGGTGGTCGCGGGCGGTGCGGCCGGGGTGGACGGCCTTGGCCTCCAGCAGCGCGCCGATGTACTTGAGCGGTTCGCTGAGCTGCCCGTAGCGCTTGCCGTCGATGGTGACCCGGCCGCTGGTGGGGCGGTCGAGGTCGAGGATCATGCGCATGGTGGTGGACTTGCCCGCGCCGTTGGGGCCGAGGAATCCGGTCACCACGCCCTGGGGGACCTGGAAGCTGAGCCGGTCCACCGCGAGGGTCCCGCCGTAACGTTTCGTCAGGTCGTGCAACTCGATCATTCGCGCTCCCTTACTTTTGGTCAGGTTAGGGCCTGTCTCGTGGTTTGCGCCGGATCGGACTGCGGCGTCCGGGTGCGTGCATCGCAAGGCGGAGGAGGGAGCCACTGCGGAGCATTGGCGACTGACGACAACGCGGCGAGGTGCGTGCCAGGGCGCCGTGGGCCCGGCGGAAACCACGAGACAGGCCCCGGGACAAAGCGGATATCGCGGCCCGCTGAGTGGGCCCGCCGGGCGTGCCGGAATACGGTGGGCCCATGACCCAGCCCCCCTCCGCAGTGTCCGTCCGCGAGAGCGGCACCGGAACACCCCTCGTGCTGTTGCACGCCTTTCCGTTGAACGCCTCGATGTGGTCCGCCCAACTGGACGCGCTGCCCGGCCTGACCGGCGACGAGGCCCGGGTGCTCGCCCCGGACCAGCGCGGCTTCGGCGGCACCGAGCTGGGGGCCGACGAACCCTCGCTGGACCTGGTCGCCGACGACCTCGCCCTGCTGCTGGACGCGGCCGGGATCGAGCGCGCGGTGGTCGGCGGGCTCTCCATGGGCGGCTACGTGGCGCTGGCCTTCGCCCGCCGCCACCCGGACCGGCTGGCCGGACTGCTGCTGGCCGGCACCCGCGCCACCGCCGACACCGACGCCGTCCGGGCCAACCGGGAGCGGATCGCGGCCGCCGTCACCGCCCGGGGCAGCGTCCAACTGCTGCTCGACGAGGAGGTCGCCGCCGGGCAGCTGGGGCCGGACTCGCCGCACCTGGTGGAGCGGGTGCGGTCGCTGGTCGCCGCCGCGTCGCCGGCCGCCGTCGCCTGGGCCCAGCGGGCCATGGCGGCCCGGCCGGACGCGCTGGACGTGCTGGCCGGGCTGCGGGTGCCCACCGCCGTCGTCGTGGGCGCACAGGACGGCCTGGTGGCACCGGAGGAGGCCGAACAGATGCTCCGGGCCCGTCCGGACGCCGAACTGACCGTCATCCCCGGGGCGGGCCATCTGAGCGCCCTGGAGGCACCGGAGGCGTTCAACGCCGCCGTCCGCGACCTGCTGGCCCGGGTGGCGGCCGGATGAGGGAGGAATCGACCGGCTGGGACTTCTCGGCGTTGGAGGTGACCGGCCGGATGCCCGTGACCAACCGCGGCGAGGGTCTGGTCGAACTGACCCTGGAACCGCTCGGCGAGGACTACTGGCTGCGCCCCGGCGAGACCTTCATCGTCACCTCGTACGGGGACCACGGCTCCGGCCACCCGTTCGAGGTGCAGTACTGGCCGGACTCGGTGTCGGTCTGGTGCACCTCGTGGTTCGGCACCGTCTCCGACGACGAGGGCAACCAGCTCAGCAGCGGGCACCAGCGGCCCGACGGGGCCTACCCCAGGTGACGCCCGCTCACCCAGGTCACCCGAGATGATGACGGTGGAAAGAAGGCAGGCCCTCACCCGGGTGGGTGAGGGCCTGTCCGCTGTTCCGGACGTGCCGTCCGTTCCGCACGTACCGCCGGGCACCGGCGCCCGGCGGCGGCGTCAGCGCGACTGCTGGGCGGGCACGCCCATGGTGTCGTCGCCCGGCAGCGAGGCGGCGGCCACGGCCGCGCCGGTCAGCGTCGCCAGCATCTCGCGGACGTTGGTCAGCTGGGCGTTGATGCTGTCGCGGCGGTTGGTGAGCGCCGCCAGCTCGCGCTCGGACTCGCTGCGGATCCGGTCGGCCTTGGCGTTGGCGTCCGCCACGATGTCCTCGGACTGGCGCTGCGCCGTCTCGACGGTCTGGCGGGCGCGGCGCTCGGCGTCGGTGCGCAGCTTCTCGGCCTCCAGGCGCAGCTGCTCGGCCCGGTGCTCGATCTCGGCCAGGCGCTTCTCGGCCTTGGCCTGACGGGCGGCCAGGTCGCGCTCGGACTGCTCGCGGCGCTTGGCCAGGTTGGTCTCGAACTCCAGCGCGGCCTGGGCGGCCTTGGTGCGGGTCTCCTCGAAGAGGGCGTCCGCCTCCTCGCGCTTGTTCTGGGCGTCCTTGTTGGCCTCGGCGCGCAGCTGGGCGCTGTCGCTCTTGGCCTTGTCGACGATCCGCAGACCCTCGTCCTCCGCCTTGGCCTTGCGGTCCTTGGCGTAGTTCTCGGCCTCGGTGCGGACCTGCTGGGCAGCGGCCTCGGCGAGCTCGCGGTGCTGCTCGGAGGCGCGGTGCGCCTCGTCGCGCAGGTCCTTGGCCTCCTCCTCGGCCAGTCGCAGGATCTTCTCGACCCGGGCGCCGAGACCGGCGTACGAGGGCTCGGTCTCGGTGACCGCCGCCTGCGCGGTCTGGGTCTCCAGGTGGAGTTCCTCGATGCGCTTCTCGAGCGCGCTGATCCGGGTCAGGGCACTGTCACGGTCGGCCACCAGCTTGGTGATCCGCTCGTCGACCTGGGCGCGCTCGTACCCACGGCGCACCAGGTCGAAGCCGTGAGGGGAGTGACTGTCGCTCATGGGGTTCTGGGCTTCCTGTCGTCAAACCGTTGAGGTGGTTGAGGGAATCCTGACACGGTACCGGAGTGTCGACGGCGAGATGCCGTCGTCCCGCGGACAATGTCCGCTCAATCGGGTGGTGCGTTCTTGGAACGATTGCCGCCCGACCGGGGGGAACCAATTCCGGCACCCGCCTTGGCACCCCCGTCCTTCTTGGTGCTGCTTCCCCCGTTGGTCTGGGCGACCGGTGCCGGTGCCTCGAACGCCTCCAGTGCGGACAGCACGTCCTGCACCCTGGAGATCTCGGTGTTGATGTCCTTGCGCCGCCGCACCAGCTCGTCCAGCTCGCGCCGGCCCTCGTCGGTGACCCGCTTCGCCTCGGCCTGTGCCTCGGCGAGCAGCCGTTCGGCCTCCGCCTTGGCCAGTTCGACCTGCTCGTCCGCGCCGCGGTCGGCGTCCCGCAGCCGCTTCTCGGCCTCGGTGGCGGCGTTCTCCAGCCGCTCCTCGGACTCGGCCTCGGCCGACTGGAGCTTGGCCTCGGCCTTGACGATCAGCGCCTCGGCGCGGCTGGTGGAGTCGGCGAGCTTGGTCTCCGCCTCCTTCAGCAGCCCCTCGGCCTTGCGGACGGCCGAGATCCGGACCTTGCTGGCCTCCGCGGACGCCTCCGAGGTGAGCTCGCCCGCGCGGTCCTCGGCGGCCGCGACCAGCGCCGCCGCCCGGTCCTCGGCCTCGGCGACGGTGGCCACCGCCTGCTCCTCGGCCTCGGTCAGCTGCTCCTGAGCGGCCGTCACCAGGGCGTCGACCCGCTCGCCGGCCGACTTCATGGCCGCCGCGTTCTCCTTGCGGGCGCGCTCGTGCAGCGCCTCCACCTCGGCGTCGGTGCGCTCGCGCAACTCCTCGGCGCGCTCGCGGATCGCGGTGGAGTCCCGGCGGGCCTCGGCGAGCAGCGTGTCGGCGTCGGACCGGCCCTTTTCCACCTCGGCCTGACCGGCCGCCTCGCCGGCGGCGACCAGCCGGTCGGCCTCCTTGCGGGCGGCGGCGACCATCGCGTCCGCCTGCTCCTCGGCGGCGGCGGTGGTGGCCAGTGCGGTGGTCTGGGCGTCCTCGCCGAGCGACTCGGCGTCCGCGAAGGCCTTCTCCAGGACGGAGTTGGCCTGCTCGCGGGTGGCCTTGTCGAACTGCTCGGCGGCCTCCCGGGTCTCCGCGTCGTACGCGTCGGCGCGGCTGTGGGCGGCGGCGTCGTACTCGTCGGCGAGGGTGCGGGTGGCGAGCGCGTACTCCTCGGCCTCGGCGCGCAGGGCGGCGGCCAGCTCCTCGGCGTCGGCGACCAGGCCGGCCGAGCGCTCGTCGGCGGCGGCCATCGTCCGGACGGCCTGGGCCTCGGCGTCCGCGCGCAGCTGCCCGGCGCTCTCCCGGGCCGCGTGCAGAACGGCGTCGGCCTCCGCCCGCAGGTGCTCGTCGTAGGCCTGGGCCTCGGCGCGCTGACGGCCCAACTCGGCCTCGTGGGCCTCGCGTTCGGCGGCCAGCTCGCGGTCGGTCAGCTCGCGCAGGGCGGTGGTCTCGGCGTCGGTGCGGGCGCGCAGTTCGGCGGTCTCGTGGTCGGCGAGGGCCCGCTGCTCGGTGGTCTCGGCGTCGGCGAGTTCGCGCAGGGCGGTGGTCTCGGCGTCGGCGAGGGCCCGCTGCTCGGCGGTCTCGCGCTCGGCCAGCTCGCGCAGTTCGGCGGCGGCCTGCTCGGCCCGGTCGCGGACCTCGGCGGCCTTCCGCTCGGCGGCGGCCTTCCGCTCGGCGATCTGCTCGGCGGCGGCCTCGTGCATGCCGGCCACCGACTGGCGGACCTCGGCGGCCTCCTCCTCGGCGGCCTCGACCAGGGCGGCGCCCTCGACGCCGGCGGCGGCGACCAGTTCCTCGCCGTCGACCCGGGCCTGCTCCAGGACGGCGGTGGCCTCGGCCCGGATGCCGTCGGCGGTGGCGCGGGCCTCGGACAGCTCGCGGCCGGCCTCGGCGCGGACCGTCTCGGCCTGCTCGGCGGCGAACGCCAGCTCGGCGGCGGCCTTCTCCCGGACGGCCTTGGCGTCCCGGGCCGCCTCGGCCTGGCGCTGCTCGGCGGCGCTCCGGGCGCCCTCCACCAGTTCCTCGGCCTCGGCACGCTGGGCCGCGACGTGCTGTTCGGTCGCCTCGCGCAGTTCGGCGGTCTCCCGCTCGGCCAGCTCGCGCTGTTCGGCGGTCTCGCGTTCGGCGAGGGCGCGCAGTTCGGTGACGTGCTGTTCGGTCGCCTCGCGCTGTTCGGTGGTCTCGGCGGTGGTGCGTTCGGTGAGTTCGGTGGCGGCCTGTTCGGCCTTGGCCCGGACGTCGGCGGCGTACGCCTCGGCGGCGGTGCGCTGTTCGGCGCTCTCGCGGTCGGCGAGCTCGCGCAGTTCGGCGGTCTCCCGCTCGGCGAGGGCGCGCTGTTCGGCGGTGTCGCGTTCGGCGAGGGCGCGCAGCTCGGTGACGTGCTGTTCGGTCGCCTCGCGCTGTTCGGTGGTCTCGGCGGTGGTGCGTTCGGTGAGTTCGGTGGCGGCCTGTTCGGCCTTGGCCCGGACGTCGGCGGCGTACGCCTCGGCGGCGGTGCGCTGTTCGGTGGTCTCACGGTCGGCGAGCTCGCGCAGTTCGGCGCTCTCCCGCTCGGCCAGCTCGCGCAGTTCGGCGCTCTCGCGTTCGGCGAGGGCCCGTAGCTCGGTCGCGGTCTGCTCGGCCTGCTCGTGGGCGGCCTGGGCGGCGGCCAGCTGCTCGGCGGTCTCCTCGCGCTCGCGGTGCAGCCCGGCGGCGGCCTCCTCGTGCTCGCGCCGGCTCTCCTCCCGCAGCGCGTTCGCGGCGGCCTCGGCCTCGCCCCGGGTACGGGCCGCCTCGGCGTCGGCCTCGGTGCGGACGCGCTCGGCGTCGGCCACCGCGGCGTCCCGGACGGCGCTCGCCTCGGCCTGCGCGTCGGCGCTGAGGGCGGTCGCGGCGGCGGTCGCCTCGGCCCGGACCCGCTGGTCGAACTCGGTCGCGTCCCGGCGGAGTTCGGCGGTCTCGCGCTCGGCGGCGGCGCGGTTCTCGGCGGCCGCGGCCTTGGCGGCGGCGAGGGCGTCCTGGCCCTGCTGCTCGGCGGCGGTGGTGGTCTTCTCGGCCTCGGTGCGGGCCCGGGCGAGGGTCTGCTCGGCCCGGCCCTGGGTCTCGGCGGCCTGTTCCTGGGCCTGCGCGCGCAGCCGCTCGATCTCCCCGGCGGCGCCCGCGCGCAGCTCGTCGGCGTCGGTCTTGGCCCTGGTGAGCAGTTCCTCGGCGTTCTTCGCCGACTCCTCGATCTGCACGACGGCCTGGCGGCGGGCCTCGCCGCGCACCCGGTCGGCCTCGGCGGCGGCCTGGGCGCGCAGCTCCTCGGCCTCGGCCCGCAGCCGGGCCGCCTCGTCCTGCATCTGCTCGATCCGCTCGCGGATCGCGGCGGCGTCGTCGAGGGCGGCGTTCTGGGCCTGCTCGACGGCGGCCTGGGCCTGCTCGCGCAGGCGCTGCGCCTCGGCGGCGGCCTCGGTGCGGATCCGCTCGGCCTCGGTGGCGGCCTCGGTGCGGGCGGTCTCGGCGTCCTGGTCGGCCTGGCCGAGCACCTCCTCGGCGGTCTTGGCAGCCTTGGCGAGGTGGACGGTGGCGTCCTTGGCGCCGGCTGCCCGGCCCTCCTCCTCGGCCGCGTGGCGCAGCCGCTGGGCCTCGGCCTCGGCGTGGGCGCGGAGTTCGGCGACGTCCCGGTCGGCCTGGGCGCGCAGTTCGGCGATCGCGGCCTCGGCCTCGGCGCGCAGCTCGCCGGCCACCGATTCGGCGGTGGCCCGCAGCCGTTCGCTCTCCTCGGCGGCGGCGGCCTTGGCGGCCTCCGCCTCGGCCTGCTTGGTGGCGGCCTCGGCGCGGATCGCCTCGGCCTCCTTGGTGGCGTGGGCGACCATCCGGGCGACCTCGGCACGGGCGGTCTGCGAGCGCTGCTCGTTGGCGGCCTCGCCGTCCGCGGCCTTGCGTTCGGCGGCGGCCTCGGCGTCGGCCTGGAGCTGTTCGGCGGCCTGTTCGGCCTGGGCCCGCAGCTCGGCGGACTCGCGGCGGGTGCGTTCGGCCTCGGCGATCGCCTCGGCACGCAGCCGCTCTATCTCGGCCTGGGCGTGGGCGAGCTGCTGCTCGGCCCGGATCTGCTCGGCGGAGGCCTGCTCCTTGAGCCGGCCGATCTCGCGCTTCGCGACGGCGAGCTGCTGCTCGGCGGCGGCGTGCGCGGCGGCCAGCTGCTGCTGGGCCTCGCCGCGGGCGGCGTCCACGTCGGCGGCGGCCTGGGCGCCGGCCTGCTGGGCGTGCTCGGAGGCGGCGCGCAGCAGGCGCTCGGCGTCGCTCTGGGCCCGCTGGATGGCGGCCTCGGCGGCGGCCTGGGCCTCGCCGCGGGCGGCGTCGACGTCGGCGGCGGTCTGGGCGCGGGCCTGGTCGGAGAGCGCGACGGCCTCCGCGCGGGCGGCGGCGACCATGCGTTCGGCCTCGGCGCGGGCGTCCTGGAGCAGGCGCTGGGCCTCCTGCTCGGAGCCGGTCCTGGTCTGCTCGGCCCAGCCGTTGACGTGCTGCTCGGCGGTGCGGCGCAGCTCGGTGAGCTCGTCCTCCAGCTGGCGGCGGCGGGCGGTGAGCTCGGCCTCCAGTCGGGCGGTGCGCTCGGCGGCCTCGGCCATGATCCGCTGGGTGGCGGCCTGGGAGTCGCGCAGCTGGCGTTCGGCGTCGGCGCGCAGCTGCTGGGCCTGCATCTCGGCAGTGCGGAGCATCTGCTCGGCCTGGCCGGAGACGGCGTCGAAGGCGCGCGGCTGGGCGAGCATGCGGCGGGACTCGTGCAGCTTGGCCCGGAGCACCTCCACCTGGTAGGCGAGGTCCTCGGCATGCTCGACTGCCTTGTCCCGCTCCTTTCGAGTCCGACCCATCTCGGCCTCGAACTGGGAGAGGTGATCGTCAACCTCGTAGCGGTCGTTGCCCCGCACTCCGCGGTCCCATCCATCTCCTGGTCGCGTCCTCGACCCGGCCGGTCCAGGGCACCCGTTGTCCGGGTACTGGTCCGACTGGCTCCTTGCATCCGCAGCCGGTGGACGGCCCGCCGGTCAAGCCGGGGCCGCCCGCCGCGGTCGTCGGAGCCCTGGGCGTGGAAGCGCGGTGATGCCGCGTTCCCCCGTCCGGGTGGACTCCTGGGCGAACTCTTGCCTTGTGGAGAATGGTGACAGATCAGTGTTGCGACTGTTCAGCCGTGCCCGCGTTGTGGACTCCCCTGCGACGGGCCGGCCACCGTTGGGCGGACGGGCCTGTCATCGGCCGTGCTCGTCGCCTCCGTCCCCCGGAGCCTTCGCGCACCTGGGCATTGTAGTGGGAGCGCACTGCGGGGGAATGGCCGCGTGGTGGTTTTCCGGCTGTCGGACGAGGTTACTGACGGGTCATGACCGGTGATCGGGGGGTGCCGCCCGGTCGTGGGCGGCACCTGGCGGGGGTCAGTGGGCGTCGTGGGCGCCCGGTTCGGCGGAGGTGACCAGCTCGGTCAGGACGCCGCCGCAGTCCTTGGGGTGCAGGAAGGTGATCCGCGAACCCATCGAGCCGATCCGGGGCTCGTCGTAGAGGACCCGCACGCCCTTGGCCCGGACGGCCTCGGCGTCGCCGTCCACGTCGGCGGTGCCGAAGGCGATGTGGTGCACGCCCTCGCCGTTCTTCTCCAGCCACTTGGCGACGGTCGAGTCGGGCCGGGTGGGCTCCAGCAGCTGGAGGTAGGAGGCACCGCCGTCACCGGTGTCGTTGATCTTGAGCATGGCCTCGCGGACGCCCTGCTCCTCGTTGACCTCGGTGTGGAACACCTCGAAGCCGTAGGTGGCGCGGTAGAACTCGACCGTCTTGTCGAGGTCGCGGCAGGCGATGCCGATGTGGTCGATACGGGTCAGCACGGCGACCTCCGGGGGCGGGTTGGGTACCTCGGGAACCAGGTGGCACCAGTGCAGCGCATCGCCGCTGACCGGCGCCAGCGCCGGACGTGCGAGTCTGCTCACACGCCGGGGGTCCACCCGGGCCGCGCACCGGGGGCTCGCCCGGGGCGGACGCCGGGGTTCACCCGGGCCGCGTTGACACGGTGTTGACTGGAAGGTGCCAGTGCGCTCGATCACACCGTCGCTCCGGTGACGGGCGGGTAACAGGTCAGTACATTGAGCGCATCCTCACCTGGCCACGACGTGCGAAGGGGCTCGTCCCATGACCAACACCACCTCTGTGATCGTTGCCGGTGCGCGGACCCCGATGGGTCGCCTGCTCGGTTCCCTCAAGGGCTTCTCCGGTGCCGACCTCGGCGGTTTCGCGATCAAGGCCGCGCTGGAGCGGGCCGGCATCACGGGTGAGCAGGTCCAGTACGTGATCATGGGCCAGGTACTGCAGGCCGGCGCCGGCCAGATCCCGGCCCGCCAGGCCGCCGTCCAGGCCGGCATCCCGATGAGCGTCCCGGCGCTCACCATCAACAAGGTCTGCCTCTCCGGCCTGGACGCCATCGCGCTGGCCGACCAGCTGATCCGGGCCGGCGAGTTCGACGTCGTGGTGGCCGGCGGCCAGGAGTCGATGACCAACGCCCCGCACCTGCTGCCGAAGTCCCGCGAGGGCTACAAGTACGGCGCGATCGGGATGCTCGACTCGATGGCCCACGACGGCCTCACCGACGCCTACGAGAACATCCCGATGGGCGAGTCCACCGAGAAGCACAACACCCGGCTGGGCATCGCCCGCGAGGTGCAGGACGAGATCGCCGCGGCCTCCCACCAGCGGGCCGCCAAGGCGCAGGCCGACGGCGTCTTCGACGCCGAGATCACCCCGGTCGCGATCCCGCAGCGCAAGGGCGAGCCGGTGCTGTTCGGCCAGGACGAGGGCATCCGCGCGGACACCACCGTCGAGGGCCTGGCCAAGCTGCGTCCGGCGTTCGCCAAGGACGGCACGATCACGGCCGGCACCTCCTCGCAGATCTCCGACGGCGCGGCCGCGGTGGTCGTGATGAGCAAGGCCAAGGCCGAGGAACTGGGCCTGAGCTGGATCGCCGAGATCGGCGCGCACGGCAACGTGGCGGGCCCGGACAACTCGCTGCAGTCGCAGCCGTCCAACGCGATCAGGCACGCGCTGGCCAAGGAGGGCCTGGAGGTCTCCGACCTCGACCTGATCGAGATCAACGAGGCGTTCGCGGCCGTCGCCCACCAGTCGACCAAGGACCTGGGCGTCTCCTCGGACATCGTCAACGTCAACGGCGGCGCGATCGCGCTCGGCCACCCGATCGGGATGTCCGGCGCCCGCGTGGTGCTGCACCTGGCGCTGGAGCTCCAGCGGCGCGGCGGCGGGGTCGGCGCGGCCGCGCTGTGCGGCGGCGGCGGCCAGGGCGACGCCCTGATCGTGCGCGTCCCCAAGGACGCCAGCCCGAAGGCCTGATCAGCTGACATGCCTTCGGGGCTGCGGACCGCCACGAGCGGCGCCGCGGCCCCGAAGGCATCCGCGCTAGGAGCTCCCGATGATCGATGTCGCCACGCTGGTCGAACAGGCCCGGGAGGGCCGGCCGCGGGCGGTCGCCCGGCTGATCACGCTGGTCGAGAACGCCGCCCCGCAACTGCGCGAGGCGATGGCCGCGCTCGCGCCGTACACCGGGCAGGCCTACACGGTGGGCCTGACCGGCTCGCCCGGGGTCGGCAAGTCCACCTCGACCTCGGCACTGGTCTCCGCCTACCGGCGGCTCGGCAAGCGGGTCGGGGTGCTGGCCGTCGACCCGTCCTCGCCGTTCTCCGGCGGCGCGCTGCTCGGCGACCGGGTCCGGATGCAGGACCACGCCACCGACCCCGAGGTGTTCATCCGCTCGATGGCCACCCGCGGCCACCTCGGCGGGCTGTCCTGGACGGCGCCGCAGGCCCTGCGGGTGCTGGACGCGGCCGGCTGCGACGTGATCCTGGTCGAGACCGTCGGGGTGGGCCAGTCCGAGGTGGAGATCGCCGCCCAGGCCGACACCACCGTGGTGCTGCTCGCCCCCGGCATGGGCGACGGCATCCAGGCCGCCAAGGCCGGGATCCTGGAGATCGGCGACGTCTTCGTGGTCAACAAGGCCGACCGGGACGGCGCCGACGCCACCGCGCGCGAGCTCAACCACATGCTCGGCCTCGGCGAGGCCCGCGGGGCGGGGGACTGGCGCCCGCCGATCGTCAAGACCGTCGCCGCCCGCGGCGAGGGCGTCGACGAACTGGTCGAGGCGCTGGAGAAGCACCGCGCCTGGCTGGAGGAGCACGGCGAACTGGCGGCACGCCGCCGCCGCCGGGCCTCCGACGAGATCGAGGCGATCGCGCTGGCCGAACTGCGCACCCGGATCGGCGACCTGCGCGGGGACCGCCACCTGGCCGGCCTGGCCGAGCGGGTGGTGGCGGGCGAACTGGACCCGTACGGCGCGGCCGACGAACTCGTGGCCGGCCTCACCCGGGGCTGAGGACGGCGCGGGGCCGGCCCCCGGTGGGGTCGGCCCCGGTGTGCTGGGGGGCGGCGCGTCAGGCGCGGCCGCGCAGGCCGCGCAGGTGTTCGGCGACCGGGGCGAGGGCCTCGTACATGGCGTCGAGCTGCTCCTGGGTGAAGCGGTCGATGAAGTGGGCCCGGACGCTGCGCACGTGGTCGGGGGCGACCCGCTGCATGGTCTCCCAGCCGTGCTCGGTGAGGTGGGCGTAGAGGCCGCGGCGGTCGCCGGGGCACTCCTGGCGCAGCACCAGACCGGCGTTCTCCATCCGGGTGATCTGGTGCGAGAGCCGGCTCTTGGACTGGAGGGTGGCGGTGGCGAGGTCGGTCATCCGCATCCGGCGGTCGGGGGCCTCGGAGAGCACGACCAGGATCTCGTAGTCGTTGATCGCCAGGTTGTGCGGCTGGAGTTCACGGCTGAGCTGGTACTCCAGCAGCTTGGCGACCTCCAGATGGGCGCGCCACATCCGCTGCTCCCTGGCGGTCAGCCAGGGAGTCTCCTCCTCGGGCTGCGACGGAGGGGTGTCCGCAGTGTTGATCGTGTGCGTATCCATGGGCTCAGCATACCCTATTTAGTTCAATCTTGTACAAGTTTACAGGCCGAAACGTCGCCCCAGATCGCCCAGATTGCCGAGACCCGGCACGTTGAGGTTGCCCCCGCCGTGGCCCGACGCCGCCGGCTGCGACGGCACCCCGCCCACCGGCACGCCCGCCTCGGCGTCCACCTGGCCCACCGACCGCTCGGCCATCAGCTTCTCGCTGGACTGCAGCAGCACCTGGCCGGCGCCGATGAACTCGAACTGGTGCTCCTCGCCGGAGGCCCCGCCCAGCCCGGTCAGCCGCCGGATGCCGCCGATCAGCCCGTGCATGTAGTCGTGGTCGTAGTGGTGGCACGGCGCCGGGCAGTCCGCCCAGCCGACCAGCGCCTGCGGGTCCACCCGGATCGGCGGCTCGACGAAGTGCACCGGCCCGTTGGAGGCGGCGACGAACCTCCCGGTGCCGAGCAGGGTCAGGAAGCCCGGGATGATCGACTGCTTGAGCCGCAGCGACGGGTCGAAGGCCAGCAGGTTGCCGGAGCGGACGGTCAGGTTGCCGTCGTCCAGGTCGTAGGAGTTGAGGTCGAAGGCCCGGTCGGCCAGCAGCAGCTTGCCGCGGCCCTGGGCGACCACCCAGTCCGCCGCGTGCATCGGCGAGTTGAAGTTCTGGCCGATCACCCGGTCCAGCATGCCGGCGCCGACGCCCTTGAAGGTGATGTCGCCGTAGTAGGCGACCATCTTGCCCTTCTGCAGGAAGTACGAGCCGTTCAGGTCGACCGAGAAGGCGTACGGGTTGACGTTGTCGTTCACCGGCAGGGTGTACGCGTCGTGCACCACCGGGCCGGAGCCGCCGTGCGCACTCGGCAGCGGGGCCTGCGGGCCGCCGAACTGCTCCTGGGCGTAGGCCTGTTGGGGCTGCTGCGGGGGAGGCGGCGGCGGGTAGCCGCCCTGCTGGGGGTAGCCCTGCGCGGGCGGCGGCGCGTAGCCCGGCGGGGGAGGGGCGGCGAAGCCGGGCTGGGTCGGCTGGTCGTACGGTGACTGCCCGTACGGGGGCTGCGGCGGGTAGGACATCAGAGCTTCTCCTCGCTCGCCTGGACGTACACCGCGCCCTGTCCGGACAGCTCCAGCTGGAAGGCCTCGCCGGAGCCGCGGCCGATCATGTCGCGCCAGCCCAGCGCCGTGGACAGCTTGTTCTGCACCTGGCCGCGGTGCGCCACGTACGCCTGCGGGTCGACGTGCACCGGCCGGCCCGGGACGATCGGCAGCTCGAAGACGCCGCCGTGCGCCATCACCGCGACCGAGCCCTTGCCGTCCAGCTGGGTGGTGAACAGGCCCTGGCCGGTGACCTGACCGCGGACCATGCCCATCACCCCGCCCTGCGAGCCCATGAACATGGTGGACTGGCGCAGCGTGCCCTCGAAGGCCAGCAGCCGGTCCGCCTCGACGTACAGGGTGTCGCCGGCCAGGTCGATCACGTGCACGTGGTGGCCGCCGTGGCCGAACATCACCCGGCCCTGGCCCTCGACGGTCATCAGCGGGGTGTCCTCGTTGGCCACCCGGCGGCCGATCATCGACATCACGCCGCCCTGCCCGCCGGTGATGTTCGGCGTGAAACGGACGTCCCCGCTGTACGCGAGCATGGCGCCGCGCTGACTGAACAGCCGCTGCCCGGGCAGCACCACGGCCTCGACCATCTTGCCGTTGATCTTCGTGAAGCCCATCAGACGTCGCCCCCGATGGTGACCTTCTCCGACGGCTGCACGTACACCAGGCCCTCTCCGGTGAACTCCACCTGGACGGCCTCGCCGCCGCCCTCGCCGATCACCGTGGTCCAGCCCGCGCCCGACTTCAGGCTGCGGTGCAGGCTGCCGGTGTGCGCCACGTAGGCGCCCGGGTCCACCCGCAGCGGCTGGCCCTGGCCGACCCGCAGGATGATCGCGGGCCCGTTCGAGGTGACGGCGGCCCAGCCGTGGCCCTCCACCTTGGTGGTGAAGAGGCCGTTGCCGGAGGACATGCCGTTGAGTCCGGTGAAGGTGGTGCCGGTGCGCAGCGAGCCCTCCGTGCAGAGCAGGTTGTCCGCCTCGACGAACAGCGTCTCGCCGTTCAGCCGGACCAGGTTGATCTCGGTGGCCTTGTCGGCGAAGTAGCAGGTGCCCTGGCCCTTCACCTCCATGACGGTCATCTGCTCGCCGGTGAGCCGGCGGGCGACCATGCCGCGCAGGCCGTCCCCGCCGCCGGTCAGCTTCTTGAAGCTCATCTGGCCGGTGTAGGCGACCATCGAGCCGTGTCTGGCCTTGACGGCCTCGCCGGCCAACTCGACCGCGAGTACCCGGGATCCCTGGAGTCTGAACTGTGCCACGGCCGCAATCTAGCGGGCGCGGCCGGTGCAGGGGGAGGGGCGGGAGCGGAACTGGTACCGGTCTGCGACAAACGCGCCGGTCACGCCCGCGCGTGCGCCCCCCGGGCGGCGTGCGGGACGGCGCCGGCCGCCTCCTCGACCTCCAGCAGCGAGGCCGAGTGGCGCTCCGCCTCGAAGGCCACCACACCGCCGCGCAGCCCGAACAGCCGCTTGGACAGCATGATCCAGAGCACCGCGGCGATGTTCAGCACCAGCGTGCCGATCTTCACGGCGCTGACGTGCTCGCTCAGCTCGTAGCCCTCCAGCGGCAGGAAGGCGGCGGTGGCCACGACGGTGAGGTACTCGGCCCAGCGCCTGCCCAGCCAGAGGCCGACCGCCTCGACGATCTCGATCAGCGCGTAGGCCACCAGCGCGCCCGCGACGATCAGCAGGGTGCTCTTCTTGTAGTCGAAGGTCTTGCGGATGGTGTCGACGATCGGGGAGTGTTCGAGGTCCCAGTGGAAGTGGTCGGTGACCGGCCGGAAGACCGACAGGTTCTCGTCGAAGACCCGGTGCACGGCGTCCTGGCTGTTGGAGAACTTCCAGACGGCCCAGGCCACGATGATGATCAGCAGGCCGCGCAGCACCCGCTCGACGGCGAGGAAGCGCAGGATGAAGAGGTCCCGCAGCGCCTTGCCGCGCGGCACCAGCGGGGCGTCCTGCGCCGGGCCGGAGCCGTGCGGGGCGCCGAGCGCGAAGTCGCCGCAGCGCAGGCAGCGCCAGGCGTCGCCGAGGGCGGTCGCGGCGTGCAGCCGGGCGGCCAGCTCGGGCTCGGTCGGCGCGTAGGTGGTGTGGCCGCGCTTGGCGCAGGTCCTTCGGTCCCAGTCCCGCTTGAACATGTGGTCGCTACCCCCGGTCGCCCGATGTCTACGGCGCCCGGTGCGTCGGGCGCGGGCAGCAGGATAGGGGCAGCGGGTGACGGGCCGGCGCGACCAGCCGGGTTCTGGCGCACAGCTGTGACACGGACACGACGGCCGTGGCGGGGTCGGGCGCGGCGGCCGTGGCGCCGGTGTCGGGCGCGGCGGTTGTGACGTCGGGCACGGTGCCCACCCCGGCCGGGGCTTCGGACAGGTGCTCGGTGATAATGGCCGGAAGGCTTGTGAGTCGCTTCACAAGCAGGTACGCCTCCGACCCCCGTATTGAGGTACCCATCGTGAACAGCAGCGCCGTCCACCGCCTGCGCCTGGTCTCCGGCCCCGAAGGGGTCTCGTTCATCCTGCTGCTGATCTGCTCCGTGCTGAAGCGGACCACGTCCTTCGACGGCGTCCCGGTGATGGGCATGGTCCACGGGATCCTGTTCATCCTGTACGTCGTCTTCTGGATCCAGGCCTGGCAGGCGCAGAAGTGGGACGCCAAGCGCGGCGTGCTGCTGTTCGTCCTCTCGGTGCTGCCGACCGGCGGCTTCTTCGCCGAGCGGATGCTCGCCAAGGAGGAGCGCGGCGAGCTGAAGCCGGCCACCGCGTAGGGACGCGCGCCCGCCACGCGACGGTCGACAGGCTGCCGCGGCCTCCTCTCCCAAAGGGCCGCGGCAGCCTGTCGCCGTTTCTTACCGGGGGTGGCTGGGGGGTACTAGTTGACGTTGACGCCGCTCCACGCGGCCGCCACGGTCTTGTACTCGGTGCTGGTGGCCCCGTACAGGTCGGTCGCGGCCTTCAGGGTCGCCGTGCGGGCGGCCTTGTAGTTGGTGGTGGAGGTCATGTAGACGGTCAGCGCGCGGTACCAGATCGCGGCCGCCTTGGTCCGGCCGATGCCGGTGACCGTCGAGCCGTTGGAGGTCGGGCTGTTGTAGCTGACCCCGTTGATCACCTTGGCGCCGCTGCCCTCGGACAGCAGGTAGAAGAAGTGGTTGGCGATGCCCGAGGAGTAGTGGACGTCGAGGTTGCCGACGCCCGAGTACCACGAGTCCGCGGAGCTGCCGTCCTTGGAGGGCTTGTCCATGTAGCGCAGCGGCTTGCCGTTGCCGAAGATGTTGAGCTTCTCGCCGATCAGGTAGTCCGGCGGGTCCGCGGGCAGGTTGGCCGACCACTCGACCATGGTGCCGAAGATGTCGGAGGTGGCCTCGTTGAGGCCGCCGGACTCGCCGGAGTAGTTGAGGTTCGCCGTGGCGGAGGTGACGCCGTGGGTCATCTCGTGGCCGGAGACGTCGATCGCGGTCAGCGGGTTGGTGTTGCCGGAGCCGTCCCCGTACGTCATGCAGAAGCAGGAGTCGTCCCAGAACGCGTTGACGTAGTTGGAGCCGTAGTGGACGCGGCTGGCGGCGCCGACGCCGTTGTTCTTGATGCCGTTGCGGCCGAAGGTGTTCTTGTAGTAGTCCCAGGTGGCCGCGGCGCCGTACTGGGCGTCCACGGCGGCGGACTCGCGGTTGGAGGCCAGGCCGTTGCCCCAGGAGTTGCTGGTCTTGGCGAACAGCGTGCCGTTGCCCGAGGTGGCGCCCTTGAGGTCGGTGGTGGACTGGCCGCCGCGGGTGGCGTCCTTCAGCGAGTAGGTCGAGCCGCTCTGGGTGGTGGTCAGCGTGACGGTGCCGACGTTGACGCCCTTGCCGGTGCCGGAGGCGGTCTGCACCTGCTCGCGGGTGGACAGCACCTCGCCGGTGGCGGCGTCGGTGACGACCTGCTGGCTGCTCGGGGTGCCGTCGGCCCGCTCGCCGTGGACCACCGTGCGGTGGGCCAGCCGCGGCGCGCCGTCGGCCGCCCACACCACCAGCTCGGCCGCGCCCGCGCCGTCGACCCGGCTGAGCGCCGCCTCGTCCTCGTCGGCGGCCGTCCCGACGGTCGCCCGCACCGCGGCGGTGGCCCGCTCGGCCGCCTGCCCGGCGGCGAGGCCCGGGGCCAGGCTCGGGAGCGACAGGCTGCCGTCGAAGGCCCGGTCGACCGAGTCCACCGAGCCGTCGGCGCGCTGGTGGACGACCAGGTCGCCGCCGAGCACCGGCAGGCCGGCGTAGGTCCGCTCGTAGCGCAGGTGGCGTTCGCCGTTGGCGTCCGCGACGACGTCCTTGACCACCAGCCGCTCCTGGCCGCCGAGGGCCAGGGCCTGGGCGACCGGGCTGCTCTGCCCGGCGGCCACCGCGAGCAGCGCGGCGCGCTGCTGCTCCGGCGACGGGGCGGCGGCCTGGGCGGCGGGGACGATGGCGATCTGGATCACGCCGGCGAGCAGGGCGGTGGCGGAGAGTATGGCGCCGGCTGTCAGCTTTCGCTTCACGTGCGGGGGTTCCTTCCACGAAACCGCGTGTGCGCGCGGTTGCGCCGCGTACCGGGGCGCCGGGGTTGGCGCCGTGGGGCGGTAGGGCGCGGACGTGCTGCTCCCGTGCGGTACCTGACGATCCGTCGACGGGTGGGGGTGACGGATGTCGGACGGGGCTTCGGCAGAAGCATGACAATCGATGGCAGGAAATGACAGAGCACGGACAGGGATTGGCCGGGATCCGCCAGTGCTGGTGCGGATGGTTCGGCTGCCGCCCGGTGCCCGCTACGGGCGGTTCGTCCGGCTGGCAGGACTTCGCCACCCGGGGAGCGGAGCGGGCGGGAGACCGGGCACGAGGGGGAGCGGGCACGCGGGGGAGCGGGCGCGCGGACGCCCGGGGCCGCCCTTCGCGGAGGCCCCGGACGTCCTGTCACCGTGCGCCGTGCGCCGTGCGCCGTGCGTCAGTTGACGTTGACCCCGCTCCACGCGGCCGCGACCGCCTTGTACTCGGCGCTGGTGGCGCCGTACAGGTCGGAGGCGGCCTTCAGGGTGCCGGTGCGGGCACTCGCGTAGTTGGTGGTGGAGGTGAAGTAGACGGTCAGCGCGCGGTACCAGATCTGCGCGGCCTTGTCGCGGCCGATGCCGGTGACCGCCGAGCCGTTGGAGGTCGGGCTGTTGTAGCTGAAGCCGTTGATGCTCTTCGCGCCGCTGCCCTCGGACAGCAGGTAGAAGAAGTGGTTGGCGATGCCCGAGGAGTAGTGGACGTCGAGGTTGCCGACGCCCGAGTACCAGGAGTCCGCCGAGGCGCCGTCCTTGCTGGGCTTGTCCATGTAGCGCAGCGGGGTGCCGTCGCCGTTCAGGTTGATCAGCTCGCCGATCCAGTAGTTCGGCGGGTTGGAGGGCAGGTTGGCGTAGAACTCGACCATGGTGCCGAAGATGTCGGAGGTGGCCTCGTTGAGGCCGCCGGACTCGCCGGAGTAGTTGAGGTTCGCCGTGGCGGAGGTGACGCCGTGGCTCATCTCGTGGCCGGCCACGTCGATCTCGGTGAGCGGGTGGGTGTTGCCGCTGCCGTCGCCGTAGGACATGCAGAAGCAGGCGTCGCTCCAGAACGCGTTCACGTAGTTGGAGCCGTAGTGGACGCGGCTGGTCGCGCCGACGCCGTTGTTCTTGATGCCGTTGCGGCCGAAGGTGTTCTTGTAGAAGTCCCAGGTGGCGGCCGCGCCGTACTGGGCGTCCACGGCGGCGGACTCGCTGTTGGAGGCCAGGCCGTTGCCGAAGGCGTTGGTCGAGTTGGCGACCAGCGTGCCGGTGCCGGAGGTCTTGTTCTTCAGGTTGACGGTCGACTGGCCGCCGCGCGTGGCGTCCTTCAGCTGGTACGAGGTGCCGCTCTGGGTGGTGGTCAGCGGGACGTTGCCGACGAAGACGCCCTTGCCGGTGCCGGAGGCGGTCTGCACCTGCTCGTGGGTGGACAGCACCTGGCCGGTGGCGGCGTCGGTGACCAGCAGCTGGCTGCTGGGGGTGCCGTCGGCGCGCACGCCCTCGACGGTGGTGCGGTACGCCAGGCGCGGGTTGCCGTCGCTCGCCCAGACCACCAGCTCGGCCTTGCCGGTCTGGTGCACGGCCGCCAGCGGGGACTCGTCCTTGCCCGCGGCGACGCCGACGGTGGCCTGGACGGCGCCGGTGGCCTGCGCGGCGGCCTTGTCGGCCGGGATCTGCGGGGCCAGGCTCGACAGGCTCAGCTGCGCGGAGACCGCCTTGTCGACCGACTCCACCGTGCCGCGGGCGCTCTGGTGGACGACCAGGTCGCCGCCGAGCACCGGCAGGCCGGCGTAGGTGCGCTCGAAGCGCAGGTGCCGGGTGCCGTCCTTGTCCACCACGGCGTCCTTCGCCACCAGTTGCTCCTGGCCGCCGAGGGCGAGGGCCTTCGCCAGCGGGCCGGACTGGCCGCCCGCCAGGGCGAGCGCCGCCGCGTGCTGCTCGGCGGCCTGCGCCTGCGCCGCGGGGATCGGGCTGGCCTGGGCGGCGGTGCTCACCTGGACGACGCCGGTGAGCAGGGCGGTGGCGGAGAGTACGGCGACTGCTGCGAGCTTTCGCTTCACGGACGAGTCCTTCCGGGTAACCGCGTGTGGGCGGTCGCACCGCGTCCCGGGGGCCGGGGTCGGCACCTGAGGGGCGGGACGGGCGCTGACGTGCTGGCCCCGTGCGGTCGAGCGGCGGGCCACCGGTGGGTGGGGGTGGTGGCTGCCGGACGGGGTTGGCGGAAAGCATGACAATCGAGCAAATCAAATGACAGGTCTTGCTCATGAATTGGCCAAGTCCCGCCAGCCGGAGGGATTGTGAACGGGCGGATAAAAGGTGCGAATCACCCGGCCTTTCAGCGGGTTACCATCCGAACCGAGGCCTGATAGTGCGGCTGCGGACCGATCGGCCGTCAACTCCGCCGCGCCCCGGTCCCGTTGCCCCGCATTCACACCGGTGCAACGTCCTGGTATGGACCTGACAGCCCTTTTGGCGGGTTCCCGCCACGCGTCGCGCTTGTCCACCATCAGGACGGCTGGTAGCGCCCGACCCGTCCGCCGGTACGGTAAGGAGGTGCCCAAGCCCCTAGCCCTCGACTTCGACCCGATCGCCCGCGCCGACGAGCTCTGGACCCGCCGCTGGGGCGGGGTCCCCCCGATGGCGGCGATCACCTCGATCATGCGAGCCCACCAGATCCTGCTCTCCCGGGTCGACGCGGTGCTCAAGCCGTACGGGCTGACCTTCGCCCGGTACGAGGCGCTGGTGCTGCTGACCTTCAGCCGGACCGGCGAGCTCTCGCTGTCCAAGATCGGCGAGCGGCTCATGGTCCACCCGACCAGCGTCACCAACACCGTCGACCGGCTGGAGCGGGCCGGTCTGGTCGCCCGCCGCCCCAACCCGCTGGACGGCCGCGGCGTGCTCGCCGCGATCACCGGCCGCGGCCGCGAGACGGTCGAGGAGGCCACCCGGGAACTCATGGCGATGGAGTTCGGGCTGGAGGAGTACGACACCGAGCAGTGTCGGCAGGTGTTCGAACTGCTCAGGCCGCTGCGGATCGCCGCCGGCGACTTCACCGACGAGCGCGGCGAGGGGGCTGCGCGGGAGCGGCCGTGAGGACGGTTACCCTCGTGTGAGCGGTGCGCGGATCCGGGCGTACCGGTCGATCCCTGCCGAACGAGGCGATGAAGAGTATGAAGGCGACCCCCCTGCTGGGCTGGTACCGGGCCCTGGCCATTGCGACCGGTGTGGCCCTGCTGGTGTTCTGCGGCTTCATGGTCGCGAAGTACGGCTTCGACGCGGCCGAGGACCTGACCACGTACGTCGCGATGCTGCACGGCTACCTGTACATCGGGTACTTCGTGGTGACCTTCCTGCTCGGGCAGAAGCTGAAGTGGCCGCTCGGCCGGATGATCCTGACCCTGGCCGCCGGCTGCATCCCGTTCGCGTCCTTCGTCTTCGAGCGCAAGGTGGTCCGCGAGGCCGCCGAGCGGCTCCCGGCCGGCGCCGACGCCCGCCAGCCCGCCGGCGTCTGATCCGACGCCCCGGCGAGTGCCCCTTCCCTCGCGGGGGAAGGGGCACTGCGCGTTTCCGGCCCCGGAGAGGGCGGCCCCCGGCGTTTCGCCTCCGGCATCCATCGACAGCTGCTAGGACGTCCGAGTAAATTAGTAGGACGTCCTAATAGCTGTGCCGCCCCGGTGCCGTGGCGGCCGTACGGAGCGGAGTTCGGGGTCATGGACGCCGAGGAGATCGAGCGCGGACGGCAGCGCTGGCAGCAGCGGTACGACAGCGCCCGCAAGCGGGACGCGGACTTCACCACCCTGTCCGGCGACGAGGTCGAGCCGGCGTACGGTCCCGCCCCCGGGCAGGCCGTCGAGGGCTTCGAGCGGATCGGCTGGCCGGGCGAGTACCCCTTCACCCGCGGGCTGCACCCCACCGGCTACCGGGGCCGCACCTGGACCATCCGCCAGTTCGCCGGCTTCGGCAACGCGCAGCAGACCAACGAGCGCTACCGGATGATCCTGGAGGCGGGCGGCGGCGGCCTCTCGGTCGCCTTCGACATGCCCACCCTGATGGGCTACGACTCCGACGACGCCAAGTCGCTCGGTGAGGTGGGCCACTGCGGCGTCGCCATCGACTCGGCCGCCGACATGGAGGTGCTGTTCAACGGCATCCCGCTCGGCGAGGTCACCACCTCGATGACGATCAGCGGCCCGGCCGTCCCGATCTTCTGCATGTACCTGGTCGCCGCCGAGCGCCAGGGCGTCGACCCGGCGGTGCTCAACGGCACCCTGCAGACGGACATCTTCAAGGAGTACATCGCCCAGAAGGAGTGGCTCTTCGCCCCCGAGCCGCACCTGCGGCTGATCGGCGACCTGATGGCGTACTGCGCCCAGGGCATCCCCGCGTACAAGCCGCTGTCCGTCTCCGGCTACCACATCCGCGAGGCCGGGGCGACGGCCGCGCAGGAGCTCGCGTACACCCTCGCCGACGGCTTCGCCTACGTCGAGCTGGGCCTGTCCCGGGGCCTGGACGTGGACGTCTTCGCGCCCGGCCTGTCCTTCTTCTTCGACGCGCACCTGGACTTCTTCGAGGAGATCGCCAAGTTCCGCGCCGCGCGCCGGATCTGGGCCCGCTGGATGCGCGACCGCTTCGGCGCCAAGACCGACAAGGCGCAGTGGCTGCGCTTCCACACCCAGACCGCCGGCGTCTCGCTGACCGCGCAGCAGCCGTACAACAACGTGGTCCGCACCGCCGTGGAGGCGCTGTCCGCGGTGCTCGGCGGCACCAACTCGCTGCACACCAACGCCCTGGACGAGACCCTGGCGCTGCCCTCCGAGCAGGCCGCCGAGATCGCCCTGCGCACCCAGCAGGTGCTGATGGAGGAGACCGGCGTCGCCAACGTGGCCGACCCGCTGGGCGGTTCCTGGTACGTCGAGGCGCTCACCGACCGGATCGAGCAGCAGGCCGAGGCGATCTTCCAGCGGATCCTCGACAAGGGCCGCGAGGACCACGGGATCGGCCCGATCACCTCCGGCATCCTGCGCGGGATCGAGGAGGGCTGGTTCACCGGCGAGATCGCCGAGGCGGCCTTCCAGTACCAGCAGTCGGTGGAGAAGGGGGACAAGCGCGTGGTCGGCGTCAACTGCCACCCCCGCAGCGTCACCCCCGAACTGGAGATCCTCCGGGTCAGCCACGAGGTCGAACGCGAGCAGGTGCGGGTGCTGCGCGAGCGCAAGGAGGCCCGGGACGAGGCGGCGGTGCGGGCCGGGCTGGACGCCATGCTGGCGGCCGCGCGCTCGGGCGAGTCGATGATCCCGCCGATGCTGGACGCGGTGCGCGCCGAGGCGACCCTGGGCGAGATCTGCAACGCGCTGCGCGAGGAGTGGGGGACGTACCGGGAGAACGCGTCCTTCTAGGGCGTGCCGGTGGGCCGCCCCGTACGGAGCTCCGTGCGGGGCGGCTTCGTCGTACCCTCAGTCGCCCAGCAGGCTGGGGAAGGGGCCGAGCAGCAGGTTGGTGAAGCGGCGGGTCCAGTCGGCGGTGATCGGCTCGCCGCTGACCAGGACGCGGTGCTCGACCGTCCCGGCGATGGTGTCGAAGATGATGTCGATCTCCTCGCAGGCCGTCCGCGGGTCGGCGTCCGGGGCGAGTTCGCCGCGCGCCTGGGCGGCCGCCCGGCCCTGCCGGACCAGGCGCTTCTGCGGGTCGACGATGGCCTCCCGGATCCGGCGGCGCAGGTGCGGGTCGCGGGTGCCCTCGGCGAACAGCGCGAGCAGCGCGGCCTGGGTCTCGGGGCGGGCCAGCAGGTCGGCGAACTGGGCGACCACCGCCTCGATGTCGGCCCGCAGGCTGCCGAGGTCGGGCATCACCAGGTCGTCGAAGAGGCTGGCGACGGCGTCCACCACGAGTTCGTTCTTGGACGGCCAGCGGCGGTAGAGGGTGGTCTTGGCGACCTTGGCGCGGGTCGCGACGTGGCCCATGGTCAGCCCGCCCCAGCCGAGTTCGGCGAGGGCCTCGCGGGTGGCGTCGAGGATGGCGCGGTCGGCGGCGGCGCTGCGCGGGCGGCCCTTGGCCCTGGTCGCGGCACCCGCCGAGGGGGCGGGGCCGTCCGCGGTCTCCGGGCCCGTGACGTCCGGGTTCGCGGGGGGCTGGGGGGCCGGCAACCGGGCCTCCTTGCGCTCTACTGGTGAGTAACATGGGTGGGGCTGGTAACGGTAGCGGCTGTTCGCCCGTTCGGGCAGCCGGGCCGCCCCGGAAAGTGGGGCAGGTCACGTCGCGGAACCGCCGGTGGGGCTTGCGGCCGGGACCCCGGCTCCAGTTACGCTACGACTCGTAGCGAAAGCAGTGACAACCAGGCGCCGCACCCGTGGGACGGGGCGGCGCGGGCGCGGGTGGGGATCCGCGCCGAACGGTTCAGGCTACCGGGGGAGGGCCACTGCGCCCGGGAATCCGCGCCGCGCGGCCCGTGCGGGGCGACTTTCCGGAGGTTGGTTGCCCGCAGGCGGCGCGGACGGGGGAGGATGGTGCCATGCAGCCACGGAATTCGCGTCTCAACAGCTCCGCCCTGCGCGGTGCGGTCGACCTCGCCGCAGTGAAGGCAGCCGGCGAGGCTGCCCAGAAGGCCGAGCAGGCCAGGGTCGAGCGGGCCCGCCAGGCGGCCGCCGACGAAGCGGCCGGAGTCGCCCCCGCGCAGTCCGCCTACGCGCTCGTCATCGACGTCACCGAGGACACCTTCGAGGCCGAGGTCGTCCAGCGCTCCACCGAAGTGCCGGTCGTCATCGACTTCTGGGCCGAGTGGTGCGGCCCCTGCAAGCAGCTCAGCCCGATCCTGGAGGGCCTGGCCGAGGAGTACGCCGGCCGGTTCGTGCTCGCCAAGATCGACGTGGACGCCAACCCGCTGATCTCCCAGCAGTTCGGCATCCAGGGCATCCCGGCCGTGATGGCCGTGGTGGCCGGCCAGCTGGTGCCGCTGTTCCAGGGCGCCGAGAGCGCGGCCAACGTCCGCAAGGTGCTGGACCAGCTGATCCTGGTCGCCGAGCAGCGCTTCGGCGTGGTCGGCGGCGCCGGGGCCCCGGGCGAGGCGCCGGACGCCGCCCCGCAGCGGCCGGAGGACCCGGCCCTGGCCGCCGCGCACGACGCGCTGGACAGCGGCGACCTGGGCGGCGCCGTCCAGGCCTACCGGAACGTTCTGGCCGACCAGCCGGGCAACACCGAGGCCAGGCTGGGCCTCGCCCAGGCCGAACTGCTGCAGCGGATCGAGAGCGTGGACCCGCAGGCCGTCCGCGCCGCGGCCGCGGCCGACCCGAAGGACGTCGAGGCCCAGCTGCGGGCGGCCGACCTGGACCTGGTGGGCGGTCACGTCGAGGACGCCTTCGGCCGGCTGGTGGACACCGTCGGCCGGACCGCCGGTGAGGACCGGGACGCCGCCCGGCTGCGCCTGCTGGAGCTCTTCGAGGTGATCGGCCCGGAGGATCCGCGGGTCACCGCGGCCCGCACCGCGCTGGCGCGCGTGCTGTTCTGACGCCGCCTCCGGTCCTGGCCCGGGCGGTCCCGGGCGGGTCCTGGCACGGCGAATGACCTGCGGTGTCGCCGGGTGATTTGGCGACAATCCGGTCAACCGGACAGAGGTTTACCAAATCTTGACAACACCCGTGGACAGTCACACTTGGTGACTGTCCACGGGTGTTTCGTTCGTGTTTCCGGCGGATTTCTTCGTCACGTTTCCTTCATGGCGTCACACACGGTGCATGCTGCGCCGATTCCGTGGTCAATGCCACCGGGTGTTGCATTACCCGTCAGTAAGGAACCTCTTGTGCTTCGCCCGGGATTCGAGCACGATCGGCGACGCCCGGTCCCTGACTCCACACCCTCCGATCCGGTCGGCCACGTGGAGCACGGGATCCCCACCGGGTGATCCGCCGGCCCCGGTCGGCGGTAGGGAGGGCAGGGGGGTATCCGCGGTCCCACGGCGGTTCCTGTCCTTCGACCGGCCGCGCGGCCCTGCGCGGTCGCTGGTTGTCGCTCGGGGGTGATCGCCGATGTCGTCGGTCCTGCCCGCCGCCCCGCAAGGACGGCCGGTGGAGGGACGGGAGTGCCGCTGTGTGCCGGCCGCTCCCGCGTCCGACGACGCCCAAGGCGCTCTCCGCTACCGAGGACGTAGCTCTCTCCCATCCCAGTCCCCCACCGGCGCGGGCGCGCCGCCGGGGAGCCGGAGATGTACGTCCTAGAAGGAGGACTCGCATGTCCCAGACCTACGGCAAGACCCGCTGGAAGCGCTTCGCGCTGGTGATGGTGCCGAGCATCGCGGCCACCGCGATGGTCGGCGCCGCCATGGCCAACAACGCGCTGGCGGCTTCGTTCAGCGTCTCCGGCCAGAGCTTCAAGGTCACCACGCCGGAGCTGCACGGCAAGAACTTCGCCCAGTTCGGCTCGATCGACGCCGAGGTGAACGGCACTCCGCACCCGGTCGCCGTCTCGGCCTTCGACGAGGCCACCATCAAGGGCCTCTGCCAGTCGGTGGTGACCGACCCCAACGTCATCCCCGGCCTGCCGTGGAAGCTGCCCAAGATCGTCCTTCGCCTGGAGGCGGGCAACAGCGACGACGTCAAGAAGCAGGTCTACGCCAAGAACCTGCTGATCGACCTCGACCAGCTGAACGCGGACGCCGAGTTCACCAACATCAACATCGGCCAGGACGCCTCGACCCTCAAGGGCGAGGCCACCCAGGGCTGGAAGTCCAAGCTCGGTGGCCTGCCGTCCGGCGCGACCGGCTTCGCCCAGGCCGCCGACAAGGCCGACCTGTACAACGTGCAGCAGACCGCCTGGGCCACCTCGGCCGGCACCTTCAAGCTCCCCGGCCTGAAGCTCGCGCTGCACACCGACGGCACCGGCGAGTGCTACTAGGCCGTTGACGGGCGGCGGACCGGGCCCGGTCCGCCGCCCCGACGGCACCTGTGGGACCGGTGGGGGGGGGGGCGGCCCCCCCGGGAGCCGGGTGTCGTCCAACCCGCCGTCACAACCACGATGAGCCGGCCG